>DASTCC010000039.1:0-7824 GCA_035711465.1 Vicinamibacterales bacterium | reverse complement strand
GGAAAAACATCGGAAAAACATTCAAGACCTGGCACCAAATGCTGCAATTCAAGATCTGACCCCAGATCTTAATAGAATCCCGCGCATGGCCAACACTTCGCATCGCCTCGTGCACGCGCCCGAGCTGCCCAGCCCCGTCGGCCCGTACTCGCCCGCAACCGGGCTCGACCGGCTCGTCTTCGTCTCCGGCCAGGGGGCTACCGATCCGGCCACCGGTCAGCTCGCCGGACCGGACGTCGAGACGCAGACCGAGCAGGTCTTTCGAAATCTTCAGGCGATTCTCAACGCGGCGGGATCCGATCTGCCGTACGTGCTGCGGTGCGGTGTGTTTCTGCTCGACATGTCGGAGTTCACGCGCATGAACGCCGTCTACGAGCGCATGTTCGCGGGTCATCGCCCGGCGCGGACGACGATTCAGGCTGCCGCGCTTCCCGGGGACGGGCTGCGCGTCGAAATCGACTGCATTGCGTACATACCTTAGCGGAGGCGCGAGGCGAGGACACGTGCGGGTCCAAGCCTTCCAGCCCCAAGCCTCCGCACCTTCTTCTTACTTGATCGGCTCCAGCCCGACCTCGGCGCGATTGAGATCGATCGTGAGCGTGTAGCGGCTGAGCAGCTCGTGGCCGATGATGCCGCCGATGTTGACGCCGAGCAGCGCTGAGGGCGCGTCGAGATTGACGACAGGAACGGAGCGCTGCTGCAGGCCGACGCCACTGGCGAACTCGATGTCGACGTACGGCATCAGGAAGGCGCGGCGATCCCAGCCCGAGCTGCCGTAGACCTGCGCCGGCACGCGGCGCAGCTCCGGATCCATGCCGAGCGTGCCGGCGACGCGGCGGCTGAGCGAGGTCGCTTCGCCGCCGGTGTCGAGCACGAAGCCCGCCGGCGTGTTGCCGTTGACGATGCCGCGGACGATCGCGAGCCGCTGCATGCGGAGCGGCACGCGCACCGGCGCGTCCCACTTCGGCAGCGTCCGCGCCATCGTCAGCTGGCGTTTGGCGTAGTCGACGCGGACCGAGAAGCCGAGCGAGAGCGGCGAGAAGCCGCTGCCTTCTTCGCGCGGCAGGTCCTTGAGCGACGGGCTCTTGATGACGCCGGTGACGTTGCGCATGCGCAGCGGGCCGATGTCGATCTGATCGAACTTGGCGATCTGCAGTCCGCGGAAGCCGTAGCCGAGGTCGCCGACGCCGGCGGTCTGGAGCGTCGACTTCGACTTGACGTTGGCGCGGCGCGCGATCGCCGGCGTGATGAAGGTCTGGTCGGTGCCCGTGTCGAGCGCGAACTCGACCTCGACGAGGCCGTTGAGCCGGCCCTTCACGAGCAGCCGGCCCTCGTGCTCGCGGAACGGCATCGTGTAGCTTTGCTGGCGGCTGATTTCCTCAAACGGCGTGACGTAGCCGAAGTCGCGCAGGAACTCGACCTGAGTTTCAGCCCACTTCGCGAGGTCGTTCTCGTTGCGCGAGGGAATCAGCCCGAGGTAGTCGGCGAGCGCCTCGGAGGCGCTCTTGAAATCGCGCGTGTCCTCGTAGATCGAGGCGAGCGTGTAGTGATACGCCGCCTGCTTGTCGTCGATCTCCAGTGCCTTGTTGACGTCGACGATCGCCTCGCTGAACCGGCGCTGCGCGGCGAGCGATCGGCCGCGACCGTGGAGTGCGACGGGATCGTTCGGGTTGATCTTCAGGGCTTCTTCGTAGCGCGCTTCGGCTTCGGGGAACAGGCTCGACGCCCAGAGCGCGTCGCCGTCGATCGCCAGCGCGGCGCTGTTCTCCGGATCCCGGGAGGCGACTTCGCTGGCGATGCGCACCGCCTCCGCGTAGTAGCCGACCTTGAGCATCGCGCGCACCGCCCCGGTGCCGGCCTGCACGCGCACTCGTGCGTCCTGGCTGCCGCGCGCGTCGCGATAGGCCAGGAACGCGTCCTCGTACTTGAGCTGCGACATCAACTCGTGGCCCTCGCGGAGCCTCGCGTCGAAGTCGGAGTGCCGTTGATCCTGTGCCCCCAGAGTCAGGGTGCCGGCGGCGAGCAGCGTGACGATCGCGACACCTTTCGGTCGAAACGCGGATGGCAGCATGGCGTCCTCCGTGCCAGACGAATGATCTGCCGGCGCCAGACAGCCGGGGGCAGCCGTCGGGTCGGGCTGGAATCGTCCGGGCAGCGTATCACGTCGATTCGGCGCCGGGAACCAGTAGAATCGCGCCGTGAAACAGCCGCGTTTCTGGGTCCTCTTCGGCCTCGTCGCCATCGCCTGCGGCGTCGCGGCGCGCTATTTCTTCCCGCTTGCGTTCTCGATTCTCGCCCTCGACGTCTCGATGGATCGCGACCGTGCCCTCGCGGCGGCGGCGGCGATCATGGCCCGCGAACAGCTCGGGCCGGCCGGCTTTCAACAGGCCGCCTCGTTCGGCCTCGACACCGACACCCAGACCTTCGTCGAGCTCGAGGGCGGCGGCAAGCCGGCGTTCACGGCGATGCTCGGCGACGGCCTCTACGCGCCCTATGCCTGGCGCGTGCGTCATTTCAAGGAAGGCGAGACCAACGAGACGACGATCCGCTTCGCCCCCGACGGCCGTCTCGACGGGTTCGTCGAGACGATCGCCGAGAGCGCGGCCGGCCCGGCGATCGAGCCCGCGGCCGCCCGCGCCCTTGCCGAGCAGGGCGCGACCGGCCGCTGGCGTGTGGATCTCGCCGGCTACGAGCTGGTCGAGCAGTCGCAGGAAGTGCGCACCAACGGCCGCGTCGATCACACCCTGACCTACGAGCGGAAGACGCCCGCGCTCGGCGACGGCCGGTATCGCCTCCGGCTCACGGTCACCGGCGATCGGTTGACCGAAGTCTCGCGGTTCGTCTTCGTGCCCGAGGCCTTCGATCGCCGCTACGCAAGCATGCGGTCGGCCAACGAGGCGATCGGCGTGGGCTCGGTCGTCGGCATGGCGCTGCTGTACGTCTTCGGCGGCATCGGCATCGGCCTGTTCTACCTGCTGCGCCAGCGTTCGGTGATCGTGCGGCCGGCGGTGAAATGGGGCATCTTCATCGCCGGCCTGCAGGCGCTGGCGACGATCAACTCCTGGCCGCTGGCGTGGATGTCGTACGACACCGCGCTGCCGCGGTCGACGTTCATCGCCCAGCAGATCGCCACCGCGGTCTCGATGTTCGTCGGCTTCTCCGCGTTCTTCGCGCTGTCGTTCATGGCCGCCGAGAGCCTGACGCGGCGCGCCTTCGGATCGCATCCGCAGCTCTGGCGGTCCTGGTCGCCCGCGGCCGGCAGCTCGACGACGATTCTCGGCCACACCGTCGCCGGCTATCTGCTCGTGACCGTCTTCCTCGCCTACGACGTCGGTCTCTATCTCTTCGCGACCCGTGTGCTCGGCTGGTGGTCGCCGTCGGAGACGCTCCTCCATCCCGATGCGCTCGCGACCTACGTGCCGTGGCTCGACGCCATTGCCAACTCGCTGCAGGCCGGCTTCTGGGAAGAGTGTCTGTTCCGGGCCGTGCCGATCGCCGGCGCCGCGCTCATCGGCGATCGCTTCGGCAAGCGCACGCTCTTCATCGTGATCGCGTTCGTCGTCCAGTCGCTCGTCTTCGGCGCCGGCCATGCGACGTATCCGGCGCAGCCCTCCTACGCGCGGCCGGTGGAGCTGATCCTGCCGTCGATCGGGTTCGGGCTCATCTACCTCTATTTCGGCCTGATCCCCGGCATCGTCCTGCACTTCGCGTTCGACGTCGTCTGGTTCGCGCTGCCGATCTTCTCGGCCACCGCACCCGGCATCTGGGTTCAGCAGCTGATGCTGATCGTGATGACCTTCGTGCCGCTCTGGGTGTTGCTCTGGCGCCGCGCCCAGACCGGCGCGTGGACGACGCTGGATCCGTCGCTGCGGAACGCGGCATGGACGCCGCCGCCGCCGCGCGAGATCGTCGAGGACGACGAGGCCGCGCCGCACTACGCCGTCAGCGGGACGACGCGCACGGCGTGGATGGCGGCCGGCGCGGTTGGCCTGGTCGCGCTGGTGGCCATCGCCGTGCTCGGCCGGCCCGATCGCATGGTGACCGTGTCGCGCGCGCGTGCCGCCGAGATCGCGCGCGAAGCCGCCGCCGCGCGCGGCGCGACGCTCGATGCGCGATGGCGCGTGATGCCGGTGCCCGACGGCGGCAGCGGCGGGCCGCACGAGTTCGTCGCCCGCACCGCGGGCGAAGAGCGGCGCCGCACGCTCGTCGGCACTTATCTGCCTGCACCGGGCTGGCAGGTGCGCATCGCCAGCTACGAAGGCGACGTCGCCGAGCGCGCCGAAGAATGGCGCGTAGGCATCTCGGGGACGGGCGAGGTCGGTCTGGTGAGCCACGTGCTGCCCGAGGGACGCAAGGGCGCATCGCTCGACGAAGCGTCCGCGCGCCGTCTGGCGCAGGACGCGGTGAAGGCACGCACCGGCCTCGACGTCGCCGCCGGTCAGGCCGCCGAGATCGAAGCGCGGCCGCAGAAGCTCGACGCCCGTACCGACTGGGTCTTCACCTTCGCCGATCGGCAGGCGCCGCCCCTGCCGCAGGGCGAGCTGCGCATCCAGGTGACGATCGCCGGAGACGAGGTGACGTCCACCGGCCGCTTCGTCCACGTGCCCGAGGACTGGCTGCGATCGCAACGCGCGTCGGACACCCGCAACCTGATCATCCAGGTCTTCACGACGTTCGTTTTCGGGAGCCTGCTCGTCGCTGCGGCCGGCGCCGCGGTGATCGCCTGGAGCCGCCATCGATACGCGCCGCGGCTGTTCGTCGCCGCCGCCGGCTTGATGCTGCTCGCCTCGGGGCTGAACTCGGCCAACGGCCTGCCGATGACGATGGCGAACCTGCCTACCGCGCAGCCGCTGCCGCTGCAGATGGTGGTGCTCGCGGGCATCGGCGTCGTGGCGCTGACGCTGATCTCCGTGCTCGTCGGTCTGCCGATCGGCTCCGCGCCGGCGAAGATCGACGGCACGTCGCGGCTGCCCGATCGCGACGCGCTCGGGCTCGGCATTGCCGTCGGCCTCGCCGGCGCCGGTATTGCCGCAGTAGCCGCGTGGCTGCGCACGCCGATCTGGGGCCGCTTTCCCGACCTGACGGCGATCGGCGCGGTGGTGCCGATTGCGCACGTCGCGCTCGCGCCGATCGGCGGGTATCTGACCCGCCTCGCGGTGCTGCTGACCGTGCTCGTCGCCGTCGATCGCGCCACGCACGGGTGGACGCGATCGCGCGCCTCGTACGGCGTGGCGCTCGCGCTCATCGGCTTCCTCGCCGTCGGCGCCCCGGGCGCCAGCAGCGTGACGGCCTGGCTCCTCGCCGGGTTGTTGACGAGCGTGGGGCTTCTGCTCGCGTACCTCACCGCGCTCCGCGCCGACTTGACGACGATTCCTGTCGCGCTGGCGACGATGGCCGCAGCCGGTCTCGCGGCGTCGAGCGTGACGCAGCCGTTCAGCGCCGCGTGGATCGGCGGCCCGATTGCGGCGCTCCTGGTTTTCGCGCTCGGGTGGCAATGGCACCGCGCGCTCAGGTCGCGGACGGCTTGAAACTGGAGCCCGCGCCAGGCCTCGATCCTCGAGTCCCGAGCCCCGATCCCGGCGGCTCTCTGCTGGTGGCGTGCGCCATCTACACCTTGATCATGGTGGTGATGTCGGCGCCGCTGGCCTGGTCGCTGGCGGATCATTCGCTCTCAGGCGGCAGCGACACCGAGCTGTTCCTGTGGACGATCGCGTGGGACGTGCATGCGCTGACGCACGCGCCGTGGGCGATCTTCGACGCCAACATCTTCTATCCGTTCAAGAACACGCTGGCGTACTCGGAAAACCTGATCGGCAGCGCGTTCTTCGCGGCGCCGGTCGTTTGGGTGACCGGCAACGTCGTGCTCGCGGCCAACCTGGTCGCGTTCGTGTCCAGCGTGCTCTGCGCGGTCGGCGCGCATGTGCTCGCGCGGCAGCTGGGCCTGTCGCGGCCGGCGGCGTTCGTCGCCGGAATCGTCTTTGCCTTCGCGCCGTCGCGGCTGCTGCGGATCGATCAGATGCACCTGGCGACGATTCAGTGGGTGCCGTTCACGCTCGCGTATCTCGACGCCTACTTCGAGCGCGGCCGGCCGCGCGACCTGCGCATCGCCGCGGCGCTGTTCGCGCTGCAGGCGCTCACGAGCGGACACGGCGCCGCGTTCCTGCTGCTCGGCGTCGTCATGCTGATGGTCTACCGCTGGATCCGGGGGGCGCCGCTGGCGCCCGCGCGACGGCTGCGCGATCTCGGCTGGATCGGCGTCCTGGCCCTCGTGCCTGCCGTCCTGATCTATCTGCCCTACCAGGCCGCGCAGCGCGAGATCGGCCTCAAGCGCGTCCTCGATCGGGACTGGAGTCTGAGCGCGTCGAGCTTCGTGTCGTCGCCGTCGCACGCGCAGCAGTGGCTGCTCGCGCAACTGCCGGACTGGGCATGGCTGCGCACGCCGCCCGACGCGTCGCTGTTTCCCGGCGTGCTGCCGTTCCTGCTTGCGGCCGCCGCGTTCTGGCCAGGCGCCGCGTCCGCCCGTCCTGCCGATCGCTGGTGGCGGCGCGCCGCGCTCGGGCTCGACCTGCTCGTCTTGTCGCAAATCGCGATCGGCATCGCCGTGCTGATGCGCGGGGAAGTCTCGATCGGACTCGGTCAGATCGTGCTGCTCAGAGCGCATGGCTGGCAGCCGTGGGCGTACGCGGCGATCTTCGCCATCCTGCGTGCGGTGCTCACGCGCCTCGTGCCCTTCGCGCCGCTGGCGTCGATCCGCGCGCGGCTCGACGCGCTGCGCCAGTGGCGTGGCCGGACCAGCCGCGACGATCGCTGGCTGTACCTCGCGATCGTGCTGATGACGATCTGGCTCGCCGTCGGTCCGCCCCTCGGCGTCTGGCAATGGCTGTACTGGCTGCCCGGTCTCAGTTTCGTCCGCGTGCCGTCGCGATTCACGCTGCTCGGCGTGCTGGCGATTGGCGTCCTCGCGGCGATGGGATTCGATCGGATGACGTCGAAGCTCCGCGCGCGATCGCGCACGGCCGCGGCGGCGATCGTCGGGCTCGTGTGCCTCGGCGAGTTCGCCGCGATGCCGATCGACGTGCGGCCGTTCGCGATGGAGCAGCCGGCCATCGATCGCTGGCTGGGCTCCCAGCCGAAGCCGTTCTCGGTCCTCGAGCTTCCGGTGCCCGACTCGCTGAGTCTGATCACGCGCGAGCGCAGCAACACGCGCTTCATGCAGCACTCGACCGCGCACTTCCAGCCGATCTTCCAGGGCTACAGCGGCATCCAGCCGCCGGGCTACACGGAGACCTTCGAGAAGCTGATGGGCTTTCCCGACCAGCAGAGCCTCGAGACGATTCTCGATCTCGGCGTCACCTACATCGTCGTGCATCCGGAGCTGTGGCCGCCGACGGATCGACCGCCAGCGCGCGAGCGCTTCGAGCGGTTTCGCGACTGGTTCCAGCTCGTCCATGAAGAAGCGGACGGCGCGGTGTACGTCGTCAAGCGTCCTGACATCCGTTGACACTCGACAGGTAGACTTTTCGCGCTGTGAATTGTCGACTGCGTCTGGTACGATTCGCGCCTTGCACGACCGGAGGCCCCCAGCGTGTCTGAGTTCAATCCCGGCGAGTTGAGCTCGCCCGGCTACAAGTCCATCCAAGATTCGTTTGACGACGATCACGAAGAACTGGAACGCACGCCCGTTGCTCGCCGGCCCGGCCGCGAAGGACTGCCGGCGAGCTACCGCATGCGCGCCGACGAGCACTACGTCGATCAATTGACGTCGCGGCGGCTCGATCGGCGCGCCGACACCGCGTCGCTGCCGGCTTCGGCACTCGCGACACC
>DASTCC010000038.1:0-6893 GCA_035711465.1 Vicinamibacterales bacterium | reverse complement strand
CTACCACGGCGTCAACCTGACGGTGAACAAGCGGTTCAACGATCGCTGGCAGCTCAACGGCGCGCTGACGATCCAGACCAACCGTGACTATCAGCCGACCGGCTCGTTCGCCAATCCGACGGGCGTCGAGTTCGTCGAGGGCACCAACGAGGTGCCGCGCTACCTGTTCAAGCTGAACGGCAGCTATCAGCTGGGCTGGGGCATCACGGCGTCGGGCAACCTGAACTGGAACGACGGCGACACCCGTACCCGGACGATCACCGGCCCGGGTCAGGTGTTTGGCGGCGTCGGGCAGAGCAACATCACTTACAACACGCTGAATTACCAGCCCCGCGACACCGAGCGATTCGACTCGACGGCGTTGCTCGACGCCGGCGTGCAGAAGGTGTTCTCGTTTGCCGGCGGCCGCTACCGGATCAAGGCGATGGTCGACGGCTTCAACCTGCTGAACATCTCGACGATCCAGGGCTACACCAGCGGCAACGCGAGCCTCGCGACCTCCTCGCAGGTCAACGAGGTCGTGCCGCCGCGCGTGTTCCGCTTCGGCGCGCAGTTCTCTTTCTAGGCTGCGGGCTGAAGGCTGAACGCTGAAAGCTGAAAGCTGAAAGCTGAAAGCTGAAAGCTGAAAGCTGAAGGCTGAAAGCTGAACGCTGAAGGCTGAACGCTGAAACCGGCGGTCCGGGACTTGTTGTTCCGGGCCGCCGGACTTTTTGGGGCGCTACCCGCCGCCGCGAAGCCGGGCGGCGGTTTGTTGTGCGCGTTGCGCTTCCGCCGGTCGTCCGAGGGCGAAAAGGATCTGCGCGAGAAGGTCGTAGGCGGTTGGATCGTTCGGGGCGGCGGCGATCGCCCGGTTCGCGGCGTCGGCGGCGCGATCCAGGTCGCGGCGGCCGAGAAGCGCGCGGGCCAGGTTCTGATGCGCGCGTCCATTGCCCGGATCGAGCTCCGCCGCACGGGCGAAGGCAGGGATGGCCTCGTCGAGTCTGCCGGCGGACGCCAGGGCGACGCCAAGGCCGCCGTGCCCGGCCGCGTCGTTCGGCCGGGCCTGGACCACGCGCTGGTAGTGCGTGATCGCCTCGCTGAACCGTTGCGCCCGCACCAGTGCGCCGGCGAGCAGCGCCTCGGCTTCGAGATCGTTGGGCCGCGCCGCCACCATCGCCGCGTACTGCTCCGTGGCGCGATCCCATTGGCCGGTCCTCATGTAGGCATCGGCGAGAACGGCCCTCGCCAGATGGACCTGATCGAGCTCGGCCGGCTGCGAGGCAATGAAGGCGCGCAGCTGCTCGGCGGCTTCGTCGACGCGTCCGGTCTTCGCCAGCACCGTTCCCAGGTAGTAGCGCGCCGGCTCGAAGCTCGCGGCGGCGGCGCGCAGATGACGCTCGGCGTCGTCGAGTCGTCCTGCCGCGGCCAGCTCCGTGCCGTACATCGATTCGCCTGCCGGCGTCGGCCACCGCGCCGCCGTCGTCTCCGCCAGCGTCAGGCTCGACGCGTACTCGCGATTGCGGGCCGCCGAGGCGGCGCTGTACGCGATGGCGGCGATCGCCACTGGCGCAGCCAGGAGCCGGATCGGCGACGGGCTGCGGCGACGGAGCAGCCAGTACGCCGCGCCGGTGACGGCGAGAACGACGAGCGCCATCATCGGCAAATACATCCGCCGCTCGGCGCCGACCTCGGTGGCGATCGGCACGATGCTCGACGTCGGCGCCAGGGTGATGAACACCCAGGCGCCCAGGTAGCCCGCGCGAGGCCAGCGCGCCAGCGCGAGGATCGTGAGCGCGGCAAGCGCGGCGATCAGCAGGAGCTGCGGCCAGACGTCGGCGATCGTGAGCGGCAGGGGCCAGCCGTAATAGAGCACGAGCCCGCGCGGCCAGATCGCCAGCGTCAGGTAGCGGACGATCATCACCGCCTGGTTGAGCAGGTACGTGACGACGTCGGCGTCGTGGGCGGTGAAGCCGGCCGACAGCGTCCGCGGGCTGGTCGCGACGAGCACGGCCAGCACAATCCACGTCGCGGCCAGCCCGGCATAGAGGCCTGCGCGATCGGCGAAGACCCGCCGCCACGATCCGGCGACGAAGATCCGATCGTAGAGCGCGACCAGCACCGGCACCGTGACCATCGACTCCTTCGAGGCCATGCCCAGCGCGCACGCGGCGATCGCCGTGCCCGTGAACAGCGTCCGGCGCGCGTCGCCGCTCATGACCCGCTGGGAGGCATAGAGCGTCGCGAGCGCCCAGAGCGCCATCATCGACTCGGTGCGCTGCGACAGGTAGTTGACGACCTCGTTGTTGATCGGGTGGAGCAGCCACAGCAGCGAAACGGCGAGCGCGAGATCGCCGGCGATCCCGCCGAAGGTCCCGACGGCCGCTGGCGACGTCAGGCCCTGGCGGACGACCGCGAACAGCAGCAGTCCGCAGGCGAGGTGCAGCGCGATGTTGACGACGTGATACCCGGTGACCTCATGCCCGCCGATCGCGTAGTTCAGCGCGAACGAGACGTTGACGACCGGCCGGCCGGCGACCGGCGTTTCGCGGGGCGGCCGCAGCACCTGGCCGACGTCGCCGAGGCGCTCGATGGTCGTGTTCTCCAGCACGGTGCCGCGGTCGTCGTAAATGAACGGCCCATGCAGGCTGTTGGCGTAGACGACCGAGGTCGCGACGACGAGCAGCGCGGCACGCCACCACGATCCCGCCGATCGGCCATCCGATCGAGAGGGAAGTGGCGCGCGCCTTGCCGGCCGCTGCCCGCCGCCGCGCTTGGCCATCGTCGCCGCTACCGGATCGCCGCGAGCAGCTGGCGGATGACGGCGATGTCCTGGGCCATGGCCGGCGGTGCGATCGCGACGTAGCGCTCGCCGAAGGTGCGCGCTTCGTCGGGGCGGCCGGCCCGCGCCAGGCTGATGGTCAGGTTGTAGAGCGCGTCGAGCTCCGCCGGCTCGATCTCGACCGCGCGCTTCCAGGTGTCGATCGCCTCGGCGGCCCGGCCGGTGTTGACGAGGAGGACGCCAAGGTTCTTGTAGGCGCCGGCGAGATCGGGGTCGATCCGGATCGCGTTGCGCAGCGACGTCTCCGCCTCGAGGTAGTTCTTGGCTTCCATGTGGAGGACGCCGATGTTCTCGTGCGCGAGCGCGTTGTCCGGGTCGAGCGTCAGCAATCGGTTGAAGGTCGCGAGCGCCTCGGCGCGCTTGCCGGCCATCTGATACGCGTTGCCGAGACCGATGAGCGCATCGGGGTCGTTGTCGGCGAAGGACTTGAGGAGCTCGATGGCCTTGGCGGCCTGGCCGGACTCGGCGAGGTACTGGCCCAGGCGGATGCGCACTTCGCGCTGCATGATCCCGTTCTTGAGCGCAGTTTCCAGCGTCGCGATGGCCCGTCCCGGCCGGCCAGTGCGCCAGTAGACCAGCGCGAGCTTGCGGTACGCGTCTTCGGTGTCGGCGCGCTTGGCGATGACCGTGGCGTAGAGCTTCTCGGCTTCGTCGGCGCGGCCGAGACGGAACGCTTCGGCCGCTTTGGTCATCATCTGCTCGAGCTCGATCAGCTTCTTCGGATCGTCCTCTTCGGTGTAGGTTTCACGAGCTGCCGCGGATCCGCCGCCGATGTAGCCGAGCGATCGCAGCCGCTCGATCGTCTCCGTCGTCTCCTGCTGCGGCTGGCCGGGCGGCGACAGATCGAACGTGCGCAGCGTGTTGAACAGGATCTCGACCCGCTCCGGCTGCACGGCCGCGAGGTTGCGCGCTTCCTTCGGGTCGGCGGTGAGGTCGTAGAGCTCGACGATCGGGAGGTTGATGTACTTCTCGCGGCCGACGATCACGCCGCGCAGCGGCGCCCAGCCGCGAACGAGCGTCGAGGTCATTGCCTCGAAGTAGGACGGCCGATCGGCGCCGTTGTCGCCGGCGATGACGTCGACCAGCGACGCGCCCGGCAGCGTGTCGCCGGGCGCCGGCGCGCCGACGGCCTGCAGCACCGTCGGCAGGATGTCGACGTGGCGCGCCGGCGCCGTGATCGTGCGGCCGCGCGTCGATCGCAGGCCGCTGCCCGGCTCGTACTCGGCGACGATCAGCGGGACGCGCAGTACCGGCTCGTAGGCGAAGACGCTATGCGTCAGCTCGCCATGTTCGCCGAGCATCTCGCCATGGTCGGCCGTGACGATGACGAGCGTCTTGCGCGGTTCGCTCGACAGCCGATCGAACAGCGCCGCGAGCGCGAAATCCGTCCACGAGACTTCCGCCAGGTACGGGTCGGTCGGATAACGCGCGGCGAACTCCTGCGGCGCGCTGTAGGTGACGTGCGGGTCGTAGACATGTACCCACGTGAACCACTTGCCGCGCTGCTGCTCGATCCAGGCGTTGGCCGCGGCGACGACCGCGTCGGCGCGGCGTTCGCGCTCGCCGGCCTCGCCGCCGGTGCCGGTCAGCCGGCCGAGGCGATCGTCGTACTGATCGAAGCCGATGTTCAGGCCGAAGCGGTGATCGAGCGGAAATCCGCCGACGAACGCGCCGGTCGCGAAGCCCATCGCCTTCAGCCGCGTCGCCATCGTCTGCGCATTAGCCGCGACGCGATAGCCGGTGTTGTCGCGGATGCCGTGTTCGTACGGATAGTGGCCCGTGAGAATGCTGGTGTGCGACGGCAGCGTCACGACCGAGTGCCCGTGCGCGAAGTCGAAGCGCGCGCCTCGTGAGGCCAGGCGATCGAGATTTGGCGTCGCCGCGCGTCCACCGTAGGAGCCGAGCGCGTCGGCGCGAAGCGTGTCGATGGTGACGAGCAGGACGTTGCGGTCCGCATGGATCGCGACGGTGAACCCGGCGCCGCGCACGGCCCACCAGGCAATCGCGACGAGCACGACGGCGACGGCTGCCAGCACGAGGCCTCGCCCTCGGGCCGCAGGCGGCGGCGGAGGCGGGGCGGCGGGCGGCTGCTCGGGAGCGGACGGTTTTCGCTTCGGCTTCGACGGCATGAGGCGTGACTATTATCCGCCGATGAACTTCCTCAGCTGCGCGACCTCGTTCGGATACATCGAGGCCGGCGCCGTGGCGACGTACTGTCGAGCGTAGGCCCGCGCTTCGTCGATGCGGTTGGCCTCGGCCAGGAGCAGCGTCAGGTTGTAGAGCGCGTTCAGCTCGGTGTTGTCGAGTTCGACCGCGCGTTTCCAGCTGTCGATCGCCTCGGCCTTGCGCGACGTGTTTGCCAGGATGACGCCCAACGTCGTGAACGCCTTGGCCAGCGACGGATCGGCCTGGAGCGCCTCGCGGCAGAGCCGTTCGGCATCCACAATCAAGCGCTGCTGCTCGCCAGGGTTCCGGCTGTTCAGCGCCTGCCGCAGCACCACCGACGCCTTGTTCTGCAGCGCCAGGCCGTTCGTCGAGTCGAGGACGAGCAGTTTGTCGAAGGTCCGGATGGCGTCGGCCGGCCGGCCCGCCGCGTCGTAGGCGATGCCCAGGCTGTTGAGCGCTTCGGCGTCTTCTTCGGGCAGCGTCTCGAGAAGCTTGACGGCGCGTGCCGGATCGGCGCCGGTCTCCGCGAGGTAGAGGCCGAGCCGGATCCTGATGTCGCGATCGGGCGCGCCCGCCGCGAGCGCCTTCTCGAGCGCCTGAATCGCCGGACCTGGCTGTCCCGCCTGGTAGTACGCGGCCGCGAGCTGGATATACGCGTCAGCCGTGTCCGGCCGCCGCGAGATCACGCGATTGAACATCGCCAGCGCGTCTTCGAACTTGCCGTTCTGGTAGAGCTCGGTCGCGGCATGGAGATCCTTGTCGACCTCGACCAGCGTCTTCGGATCGTCCGCCTCGGTATACGTCGCCTTGGCCTCGGCGCGTCCGGAGACATACCCGAGCGCCTGGAGCGCCTGCGAGATCTCGCGGGTCTCGAGTCCCGGGCGATTTGGCGGCGCCATGTTGTAGCCCTTGAGGACGTTGAAGAGCACCTCGAGCCGTGGCGCCCGGCTGCCAGCGAGGTTGTTCGTCTCTTCTGGATCGGCCGCCAGGTCGTAGAGCTCGCGGATCGGCAGGTCGATGTACTTCTCGCGGCCGACGATCACGCCCCGGAGCGGCGCCCAGCCTCGCACGAGGTTGTAGGTCATCGCCTCGAAGTAGGTCGGGCGATCGTCGCCGCCTCCGGTGCGAATCAGATCGCGCAGCGACTGGCCAGACGCCGACGGATCGGCCGGGGCGGCAACCGCCTCGAGGACCGTTGGCGCGATGTCCACGTGGCGCACCGGCGTGTCAAGTACGACGCCGCGGGTGCCGCCGGCGGCCGGATCGACGGTGGCGACGATCAGCGGCACGTGCAGCGTCGCTTCATACGCGAACATGCCGTGCGTCAACTCGCCGTGTTCGCCCAGGCCCTCGCCGTGGTCGGCGGTGACGATGACGACGGTCCGGCGCGGCAGCGTGCGCAGGCGGTCGAACAGGGGACCGAAGGCGTGATCGACGAACGCGACCTCGCCGTCGTACGGCTGTGATCGGTACCGGGACAGGAAGTCGTCCGGCGGGCGGTAAGGCGCGTGGGGATCGAAGACGTGCACCCACGCAAAGAACTTGCTCGACTGCCCGCCGATCCAGTCCAGTGCGCGCGAGACCACCGCGTCGGCGCGACGCTCGGGCATCGAGAACGACACGTCGCCTTTCATCTCGGGGACCTGATCGTCGTAGACGTCGAAGCCCGGAGTGAGACCGAAGCGCTTGGTCAACGGAAAGCCGCCGACGAACGCGCCGGTGGCGAAACCCGCCGCCTTGAGCCGCGTCGCCAGCGTTTCGGTCCCGTCCTTGACGCGATAGCCGCTGTTGTCGCGCATGCCGTGTTCGTACGGCAGATGCCCGGTGAGGATCGACGTGTGCGAGGGCAGCGTGACGACGGTGTGCGCGTGCGCGAAGGAGAACCGGGCGCCGCCGGCGGCGAGGCGAT
>DASTCC010000037.1:0-6962 GCA_035711465.1 Vicinamibacterales bacterium | reverse complement strand
TAACTCCTTGCTGCGCGCCCGGGCGCGCGCCAGCAGCATGTTGGCGAGGTTGAACGACGCGATCAGCAGCACCATGCCGCCGAGCGAGAGCAGCAGCGCGACGACGCCGAGCAGCTCGTCGTCGTCCTGCGGCCGGGTGCCGACCGACAGGCGCGACAGCCGCGCTGCCGTCACCTCGTGTTCCTTGTTGCCGGCCGGATCGGCGGCCGCGAGCTCGCGCGACAGCGACTCGAGGCCGGGGCCGAGCGCATCGAGCGTCATCCCGTCGGCGAGCCGCGCGACGACGATCAAGGCGCGGACGTTGGCATCGCTGAGCCGCGGTGCGACGCCTTCGTTGCGCTGATCGAACGTCATCGACTCGTAGACGCCGGTCGGCACCCAGAGCTCCGGCGTCACCATCGCCAGCGAACCGCCGAAGCCGCTCGGGGCGACGCCGACAATCGTGAACGCACGGGTGTTGATCGCGATCGTGCGCCCGACGACGCCGGGCGTCCCGCCCATCCGCTGATACAGTCCGTGACTGATCACCGTCACCGGCACGTCGGCGCCGGGCTGCGCTTCCTCGCGCGTGAAGCCGCGGCCGAGGATCGGCGCGACGCCGAACGCGTCGAAGTAGCTGGCGGTGACGATGTCGGCGAAGACGCGCCGCGTCGCATCGCCTTCGGCCAGGCCGACGAGCCCGAAGGTGTGACCAGCCAGGGTGCGGAAAAGCTGCGGATGCGCCGCGAGCCGCTCGACTTCCTGCCAGGTGAACGCGCGATAGTCGTCCGGCCGGTTCCGGTCCCGGCTGTAGATACCGACGAGCTGATCGTCGACGCCGCCGACGCGCGGCTTGAGCAGCAGCGTGTTCACCACACTGAACGCGGCGGTGTTGACGCCGATCCCGATGGTGAGCACGACGAGCGCGATGGCGGTGAACGTCGGCTGCCGGCGCAGCAGGCGGAGCCCGAAGCGGATGTCCTGGAGGAACGAGGCCATGCGCGATGAGACGAGCCGCCTCCGTCGATTGTTTCCCGCCGGTCGCGATAAGATGCCGCCGCACCCTCGTTTTCACGCCCGTTTCTCAGGAGGATCTGCCATGCGTCGCCTTGGAAGAATCATTGCGGCCAGCCTCGTCGGCCTGTCGCTTGCCGCGCCCGCGTTCGCGCAGGGCGGGCGGGGCGGCGGCGCGGGCGGTGGCGGCGGCCAGGCCGGCCCGCTGCCGTCGATCGCCTCACGCACCGCCAACTTCGAAAAGCTGGACGGCTTCTATCCGCTCTACTGGGATGAACAGACCGGCAACCTGTATCTGGAGATCCCGCGCCTGAACGAGGAGGTCCTCTATCAGACGGGCCTTGCCGCCGGACTCGGATCGAACGACATCGGCCTCGACCGCGCCCAGCTCGGCCAGGGCCGGGTCGTCAGGTTCGAGCGCGTCGGCACCAAGATTCTGATGGTCCAGCCGAACTACGAGTACCGATCGAGCTCGGACAACCCCGCCGAGCGCAAGTCGATCGAGGACGCCTTTGCCAAGTCCGTGATCTGGGGCTTTACGGCGATCGCGGAGTCCGACGGCAAGATCCTCGTCGATCTCGGCGACCTGATCATGCGCGACGCCCATGGCGCTGCCGGGCGGATGGGCGCTGGCTACCGGTTCGAGCGATCGCGCAGCGCCGTCTACCGGCCGAACACCAAGGTGTTCCCGGAGAACACCGAGATCGAAGTGACGACGACCCTCGTCAGCGACGGCGCCGGCGGCGGCGGTCGTGGCGGCGGTGGCGGCGGCGGCCGCGGCGGCGGGCAGGGCATCGGCGGACGGGTCGGCGACGTCGCGCCGTCGGCCGACTCGGTGACGCTGCGCCAGCATCACTCGTTCATCAAGCTGCCGGACGACAACTTCAAGCCGCGCGCGCACGATCCGCGATCTGGCTTCGGCGGCGGCGGCAACTACTACGACTACAGCGCACCGCTCGGCCAGAACCAGCTCAAGCGCTTCATCGGCCGCCATCGCCTCGAGAAGAAGGACCCGAACGCGGCGATCAGCGAGCCGGTGAAGCCGATCGTCTACTACGTGGATCGCGGCGCGCCGGAGCCGATCCGATCGGCGCTGGTCGAGGGCGCGAGCTGGTGGAACCAGGCGTTCGAGGCCGCCGGCTTCCGCAACGCCTTCCGCGTCGAGGTCATGCCCGAGGGCGCCGACCCGATGGACGTGCGCTACAGCACGATCACCTGGGTCCATCGCTCGACGCGCGGCTGGAGCTACGGCGGCTCGATCGACGATCCGCGCACCGGCGAGATCCTGAAGGGCCACGTCACGCTCGGATCGCTGCGCGTCCGCCAGGACTACATGATCTTCGAGGGCCTGCTCTCGCCGTACGGCAACGGCGATCAGGCGCCATCGATCATTCCGGAGACCGCGCTCGCCCGCATCCGTCAGCTGTCGGCGCACGAGGTCGGCCACACCCTCGGCCTCGGCCACAACTACTACAACAGCTCGAAAGGCCGGATCTCGGTGCTCGACTACCCGCATCCGATGATCACGCTCCGCAGCGACGGCTCGATGGACTTCTCGCGCGCCTACGAGTCCGGCATCGGTCCCTGGGACAAGGTGTCGATCCGCTACGGCTACGAGCAGTTCCCGCCCGGCACCGATGAGGCGGCAGCGCTGCGCAAGATCCTCGATGATGCCTGGGCGCAGGACTACCGCTACATGACCAACCAGGACATGGCGGTGAATCCGAACGTCGACCAGTGGAACAACGGCATCGACAACGCCGAGGAGCTGAACCGTCTGCTCAGCCTGCGGCGCGTCGCGCTCAGCCGCTTCGGCGAGGCCTCGATCAAATCCGGCACGCCGATGGCGTTGATCGAGGATCAGCTGGTGCCGATCTACCTGCATCATCGCTACGCGGTGGAATCGGCGGTGTCCGCGATCGGCGGTCAGGAGTACATCTACGCGCTCAAGGGCGACGGTCGCGAGCCGGTGAAGTGGGTGCCGGCGTCGCGGCAGAACTCGACTCTCGACGCGCTGATGCTCACGCTCGCACCCGCGGAGCTGGCGCTTCGACCCGAACTGCTGATGAAGATTCCGCCGCGGCCCAGCGGCTACGGGCGCACGCGCGAGCTCTTCCCGCGCATGACCGGCGGCGCGTTCGATCCGATCGCGCCGGCGATGGTCGCCGCCGATATCACCATCGGCAACATCCTCGTTACCGACCGCGCCGCGCGTCTGATCGCGCAAAAGGCCATCGACCCGTCGCTGCCCGGTCTCGACGAGGTCATCCACCGGCTGGTCAGCACCGTGTTCGACGCGAAGACGGCATCCCCCTATGAAGCCGAGATCAAGCGCGCGACGGAGCGCATCCTGGTGAGCCATCTGATGGATCTGGCCAACAGCCCGTCCTTCGTCCAGGTGCGCGCCGCGGCATCCGAAGTGTTGCGCGAGATCCAGCGCCAGCGCGCCGACCTTTCGGCCAGTGGCCTCACCTTCGACGTTCGCGCCCATCGCGCGCAGATGGCCGACGACATCAAGCGTTTCCTCGAGCGCCCGTTCGATCTGGTGGCGCCGGTGAACACGCCGGCGCCGCCGCCCGGCGCGCCGATCGGCGATACGGGACTCGACTACCTGCTCGGGTTCGATTCGTGCTGGTGGACCGGGAGGTTCTGAGCTCGAGGCACTGAGCGAGAGTAGCAGCCAAGCGCGGTCGGATCGGTGGAAGCCGATCCGGCCGCGTTGTCATTTTCGTTCCCGACAGGCCATCTGCCCGCGCAGCCACTCTCCGGCGGCGAGCAGCACCGGGTCGTCGGCAGCGCCGATCCGCGACCAGTCGATCGCGTGTGTCTCGTCCGGTGCGATGGCGCCGTCGCGCGGCTGGCCGTGGCGATCGGCCTCGCGCGCGGTCAGCAGTTGCAGCGTCGCGCCGTCCGGCAGCGGGATCGACGTGATGCCCGATCCAAGTCCCCAGGTCGGCTCTCCGAACGTGCGCGTATTGGCGCGGCCGCGGAACGCGACGACGAGGCCTTCGCCGGCGCCGGCGGTAAGCCGCCCGACGAGCAGCGCGACGGCCGGATCGGGCTCCGCGAGCGGGCGCAGCGCCTTCGCATCGGGCTCGGCGGGGAACGTCCACGGCATCGACGCGCCCGACGCATCCACCAGCCCGCCGACCGGCGAATCGCCCAGGATCGGCCTCAGCGCCTGGAGCATCCCCGGCATCGTCCCGCCGGAGTTGCGGCGCAGATCGATCACCCAGCCGCATACCGTCGACGCGTCGGTCGAATAGATCGACTCTCGGATGCGCAACGCGAAATCGGATCCGCCGGAGATGCCCGGAATCTCGACGTAGCCGAGATCCTGATCGAGCCGCCGCGTTTCGGCCGGCAGCGGCCGGTACCCGCCGAGCTGCAGCATCACGTCGGTGACCGCGCTGGTGGCCGGGCGGCGGACCCGCAGCGTCACCGATGGCGTCGGCAGGTCGATCAGATGTCCGCGCATGCGCGGGTTCGGGTGCACCTGCGCCGGTTTCCCGTTCACGGCCTCGATGACGTCGCCCGGTCGGATACCGGCCGCAGCCGCGGCGCTGCCGGCGAAGACGACGGCGACGACGTGCTCGGGATGAACGACCTGCAATCCGTACAGCCCTTGCGGTGCGCTCGGGTTGGGCGCCGGGACGATCGCGGACTGGCCGTTGTCGACGACGCCGAGCGCGTACTGAAATGCGGGCAGCGTCTCCGCCGCGGTCGTCGCCGACGCCGCGCGCGCGAGCGTCTCGCGCTCGAGCGTCGCCCAGTCGACCGTGTCGCGCATCAGCGACTGCCGTTTGATCGCGCCGAGCGTGTGACGGACGTAGAACGACGGCCGCGTCTGCACGGATGCCGGCAGGTAAGGCCAGGCGGCATCGAGCACCGCATTGCTGGAGAGCCCGATGACGCCGGCCGCTCCGAGCGCGACCAGCGCCGCGGCCGCGTAGACGATCGCGCGTCCGCGAGCCGGCGCCGATGACGAAGTCGGATTAGTTGCCAGTCAGATGCCTCTTGATGAACTCGTCCATGCGCCCGAAGATCTGCAGCCAGCGCGCGTGGATCAGCGTGTCGTGCACGTCGTCGGGAAGGACGATCAGCTCGTAGGGAATATCGTGCGCGCGCAGCAGTTGCACCAGCCCCGTGGTCTGCTGGAAGGCGACGTTGCGATCGTCGTCGCCATGGACGAGCAAAACTGGCGACTTCCATGTATTTATGGCCGCGATCGCCGACGACTTGTACGAGACCGCCTCGGGATCGAGCGAGCTGCCCCAGAGGTGCACGCCGGCGAGATCGACGCCGGCCGCGAAGATGTCGGAATTGCGCGCCAGCGCCTGGGCGGTGAGCACGCCGCCGTACGAAAGTCCCCAGATGCCGATGCGCTTCGGATCGACGTTGACATGCTGCTGCAGGTACTTGCCGGCGGCGAGGACGTCCTGGTACTCGGCGTTGCCGTTGCCGCCGGTGTTCGGCGCGCGGCGGAACGAGTTGCCGTAGCCGACGCCGCTGCGATAGTTGACCGACAGCACGACGAATCCCTGACTCGCGAGCCACTGGTTGACGCCGAATGCGAGGTGGTAGAAGTGCCGGTAGTGGTAGCCGAGGAGCATCTGCCGCACCGGCCCGCCGTGCACGAAGATCATCGCCGGCCGCTTCTCGCCGGGCTTGAGATTGGCCGGCAGGAACAGCTGGTTGTAGAACTCGAGGCCGTCGGCAGCTTTGAGCGTCACCGCCGTCGGCTCGACGTGTCTCGCCGCCGGGAAGTCGGATCCGAGGACCGGGAAGATCACCGTTTGCTCGCCGTCGGCGACGTCGATCAGGCCGACTGACTGCGGCCGCTTCCAATCCGCGGTGAGCGCCGCGATGCGGCGATTCGACGCGAGCGGCATCGGCGACGTCTCGATGCCGTTGCCGAGAGACACCTGTCTCGGCTTGCCGCCCGACGTCGGCACCGACCAGAGGTGGCGGCGATCGATATCGCCGGCGTTGGTCGTGTAGTACAACGTCGCGCCGTCCTTGGCGAGCGCGACCGACGTCGCGTCCTCGAT
Source organism: Vicinamibacterales bacterium (assembly GCA_035711465.1). GTDB lineage: Bacteria > Acidobacteriota > Vicinamibacteria > Vicinamibacterales > SCN-69-37 > DASTCC01. The sequence continues at coordinate 918 of DASTCC010000037.1, read as the reverse complement.
GATGCCGTCGGTCGTCGTCAGCAGCGTCGGCGTTGCCGTCGGCGGACCCGAGAGATCGATCGAGAAGTAGCGCTCCCACTCGTCGTTGGGGACCGCGACGGTGAAGATGACGTGGCCGTTCGCCCACTGGATGTTGTTGATGTTGGTGAACAGCCGCTCGTCGGGTGTGGTGTGCCAGGCTTCTCGCGCCTTGCCGGTGGCCGGATCGCCGACCCAGATCGACATCGTGTAGCCGCCGCGAAACGCGGATCGCATCAGGCCCGGGCGTGACGGATCGTCCGGTTGACCGCCACCGCCGCCGCGGCCGCCGCGACCGCCGCCGCCCTGACGTCCGCCGCGACCCTGCGCGGTCTGCGGATTGAATGCGGGGCCATTCGGCAGGCCGATGCCGCCGCCGCCTTGCTGCGCCTGTTGTCCGAACGCTAACCCCGGGCGGCGGATGAACGCGATCTGATTGCCGTCGTGGGACCACGTCGGACTGGTGTCGCGATCGACGTCGGGCGCCATGTAGATCAGCGAGCGCGCGGCGACGTCGTAGATGCCGATGAAGCTGTGATCGACGCGGGCGCTGACGAAGGCGATCTTCGTGCCGTCCGGCGACCACCGCGGAGCGCTGTTTGTGCCCCACGCGCGGATCAGCGGCTCTTCGCCGCGATCGCGCGCTGTTGCCGCGCGCGTCGGCGAGACGCGGGCGCGATGGATCTGTCCGTCCTTCACGAACAGCACCCACCGCCCGTCAGGCGAGAGCTCGGGATTGGCGCCGTCGATGACGCGGAATGCGGCCAGCGCGGCGCCGGGCGTCGTGCGCGCGGCCCAGATCGCACGTTCGGCACCGTCAGGGTCGCTCGACGGATTGGCGATCCAGCCGTCTCGATTGGGCGTATGTCCGCGCACGAAGGCGACGGTCGATCCGTCGTC
>DASTCC010000036.1:0-4017 GCA_035711465.1 Vicinamibacterales bacterium | reverse complement strand
CCGGCCCGGCAGGCAGTGCGGGTGTATCCGGCGGAAGCCTTGCGGATGGAGTAGATGGGGTCAGATCTTGAATCTTGGCGTTTGGTGCCAGGTCTTGATCTCGAAATCGGCCCAAACTGCGGGGCCCAGCGTCAATCGCTGGTCTTGAGTGTCGAAAAATCGGCCCAAAATGCGGCGCCAGGATTCAAGACCTGGCACCAAACGCCAAGATTCAAGATCTGACCCCACTCAGTTCCAGCTCAATCCACGCAGGGCGTCGAGATTCAGGTTCCCGCCGCTCAGCACGCACACGACCTTCGATCCCGCCGGCGCCTTGATCAGGCCGTGCAGCAGGGCCGCGACCGGGGCCGCGGCCGCGCCTTCAGGCACCAGTTTCGCGTAGTGCATCATCCACACCACCGCGTCGAAGATCTCGCGGTCCGGCAGCGTGACGATGTCGTCGACGTACTGCTTGATGATCGCGAAGGTCTTCTCGCCGACACGCTTCACCCGCAGGCCGTCGATGACGCAGTCGACGCGATCGAGCGTGACCAGATGGCCGGCGTCGACGCTGTTCTTCATCGCCGGCGCGCCCGATGACTCGACGCCAATCACCTTGACCTTCGGGTTGCGGCTCTTGAGCGCCATGACGATGCCGGAGAGCAGGCCGCCGCCGCCGATCGGGACGACGACGACGTCGACCTCGGGCCAGTCCTGATGGATCTCGAGGCCGACCGTGCCCTGCCCCATGATCAGCTGCTCGTCGTCGAACGGATGGATGTAGGTGTAGCCGCGCTCGGCGACCAGCTGCTTCGCCTTCTCGTTCGCCTCGTCCCAGATCGACCCGTGAAGCACGACCTCGGCGCCGTAGCCGCGCGTCGCCTCGATCTTCGACGTCGTCGCGTTGGCGGCCATGCAGACGACGGCGTGGATGCCGTGAATCTGCGCCGCCAGCGCGACGCCTTGCGCGTGGTTGCCGGCCGACGAGCAGATGACGCCGCGCCGCTTCTGTTCGTCGGTCAGGAACGTGAACTTGTTGAGCGGCCCGCGAATCTTGTACGAGCCGGTGCGCTGGAAGAGCTCGGCCTTGAGCCGGACGTCGAACCCGGTGCGGCCGCTGAGCACGCGCGACGACAGCAGCGGCGTGTGCTTGACGTGCGGCACCATGCGGGCGCGGGCGGCTTCGAACTCGGAGGTGGCGGGCAGCTTCATCGTCGTGCACTCCAAATGCGAACGGCCAGGCGTGTGACGCACCTGGCCGCTCGACGCGATCCGTTTCCAGCCTGCAGCGATCAGCCTTCGGCTACGATCCGCCCGCTTTTCTCGGCGTCGTGACCTTCTTGCCGGCGCCCTTGGCGGTTTTCTCGACGCGGCCCTTGGCCTTGTCACCGGTGTCGTCCTTCTTCTTCCGGCCGCCGAGCGCCTCGCGAATGCGGCCGCCCATGGTCTTCTTCTTGGGCTTCGCGCCTTCGGCGGCCGTGGCGGCTTCCGCCTCGGCGTTGGGATTGAACTCGCTGCCGATGAGCTCGACCTGGGCGACGTCAGCCGCGTCGCCGCGGCGTCGGCCGACGCGGAGCAGGCGGGTGTAGCCGCCCGGCCGCTCGACGTAGCGCGGCGCGATGGTGCTGAAGAGCTTGCGCACGACCTCGCGATCGGCGATGTCGGCCGCGACCATGCGCCGCGCGGTCACGCCCTTGGCGCTGCCTTCCGGCGCGTCGAGGCTCCGCTTGGCGATGGTGATGATCCGCTCGACGAAGGGCCGGAGCTCCTTCGCGCGCGGCACCGTGGTCTGGATGCGCTCGTGCTGGATGAGCGCCGAGGCCTGGTTGCGGAGCATCGCGATGCGATGCTCCGTGACCCGGCCGAGCTTGCGATATGCCACTCTGTGACGCATGACCTTGTCCTGATGATGCCGGCTGACGCTACTCCGCGACCGCCGTGCCCGAGTCGAGCCGCATGCCAAGGCTCAGCCCCATCGTCGCGAGGATGTCCTTGATCTCGTTGAGCGACTTGCGGCCGAAGTTCTTGGTCTTGAGCATCTCGCCTTCGGTCTTCTGCACCAGCTCGCGCAGCGTGCGGATATTCGCGTTCTTGAGGCAGTTGTACGAGCGCACCGAGAGCTCCAGCTCCTCGACGCTCTTGTCGAGGTGCTCGTTGATCGATGCCGACGGCTGATCGCCGGCGCTCTCGAGCGGCTGATCGGCGGCCTCGTCGAGGCCGACGAAGATGGTGAAGTGATCGCGGATCAGCTTGGCCGCGAGCGACACCGCGTCGCGCGGCGTCACCGCGCCGTTGGTCCAGACCTCGAGCGTCAGCTTGTCGTAGTCGGTGGTCTGACCGATACGCGCCGCTTCGACGACGTAGTTGACCTTCTTGACCGGCGAGTGCACCGAGTCGATCGGAATCCAGCCGATGCCGAGATCCTCGTCGAAGTTCTTGTCGGCCGAGACGTAGCCGCGGCCGCGCTTGATGCGCAGCTCCATCTCGAGCTTGCCGCCGTCGCTGACGGTGGCGATGTGCGCCTCGGGCTCGAGGATCTCGACGTCGGCATCGGCCTCGATGTCCTTGGCGCGCACTTCACCGGCCTTGGTCGCGCGCAGCACCAGCGTCTTCGGGTGCTCGGAGTGCACCTTCAGCGGGATCTGCTTGAGGTTGAGGATGATGTCGGTCGCGTCCTCGACCACGCCCTGGATCGGCGAGAACTCGTGGAGCACGCCCTCGATCTTCACCGCCGTCACCGCCGCGCCCTCGATCGACGACAGCAGCACGCGCCGCAGCGCGTTGCCGACGGTGGTACCGAACCCGCGCTCGAACGGCTGCGCGGAGAACCGGCCGAACCGGTCGGTCAACGTCTCGCGCTCGAACTCCAGCCGCTTCGGCCGCTGAAAACCCTTCCACAACATGGTCACGTTCCTTTCGTCGCCCGCCGGGATCGCCGGCGGCCAGACCTGCTGAGATGAGTCACCGGCCTCCCGCCGCAGGTCTGAAGGCTGCGGGCCGGCGACTGACGAGCGTCCCGAGTTCCGGCCCTCGAGGGTCCGGGATCCCTGGACTACTTCGAATACAACTCGACGATCAGCTGCTCCTGCACCGGCAGGTTGATCTGCTCGCGCGTCGGCAGCGAGGCGATCCGTCCGGCCATCGCCGCAGCGTCGAACGAGAGCCACTCAGGAATGCCGCGGCCCTTCACCTCTTCCATCGCGTGGGCGATGGTCGGGTTGCTGCCGCTGCCGGTGCGGACGCCGACCGAGTCGCCCTGGCGGACCAGGTACGACGGGATGTCGACCTTCTTGCCGTTCACCGTGAAGTGGCCGTGGCGCACGAGCTGCCGCGCCTGCGGCCGCGAGGTCGCCAGCCCGAGCCGGTAGATGACGTTGTCGAGACGGCGCTCGAGCATCTGCAGGAGCAGCTCGCCGGTGATGCCCTTCTGCCGATCGGCGGCCTCGAAGTAGCGGCGGAACTGGTTCTCGAGCACGCCGTAGGTGCGCTTGACCTTCTGCTTCTCGCGCAGCTGGATGCCGTAACCGACCATCTTCGCCTTGCGCGCCCGTCCGTGCTGGCCGGGGACGACGTTCCGCTTCTCAATCGCGCACTTGTCCGTGTAGCAGCGCTCGCCCTTGAGGAAGAGCTTCATGCCTTCGCGCCGGCAGAGCCGGCAGACCGGACCGATATATCGAGCCATCTCTATTGATCCTCTTCCTTCGCTACTAGACGCGCCGCCGCTTCGGCGGCCGACAGCCGTTGTGCGGAATCGGGGTGACGTCGCGGATCGCCTTGACGTCGATGCCGACCGTCTGCAGGGCGCGCACCGCCGACTCGCGTCCGGCGCCGGGGCCCTTGACCCGGACCTCGACCGAACGGAGCCCGAACGCCTTGGCGGCGTTGCCGGCGGCCATCGCCGCCTGGGTCGCCGCGAACGGCGTCCCCTTGCGCGAGCCCTTGAAGCCGATGCCCCCGGCGCTCGACCACGCGATCACCGCGCCCTCGGGATCGGTGATCGTGATCGTCGTGTTGTTGAAGGAGGCGTGGATGTGCGCG
>DASTCC010000035.1:0-9841 GCA_035711465.1 Vicinamibacterales bacterium | reverse complement strand
CAATCCCCATCAGCCCGACCGACCCCGAACCGTCGTCGTCGGCGCCGTTGAAGATGAGATCGGGCGGCCCGTCGGACGGCGCGGCGCCGCGACCGCCGCGGCCGCCGCCGGGCGCGGTTCTGTAGCCAACGTGATCGAGGTGCGCGCCGAACATCACGTACGTGCTCTTCAGCGCCGGGTCAGTGCCCTCGACCATGCCGACGACGTTCTTGGTCATCTCGGTGGTGAGGAGCTCGTAGTTGACGTCGACGGCGACGGTGATCTTCGCGTCGATCGACGCCGGCGCCAGCGCCTCCCCCGCTTCGGCGCGGCGGCGGATCTCGGCGAAGGGCGTCGGCGATCCGGCGAAGAGGAACTCGTAGAAGGTCTCGTCGGCGGTGACGAGCGGCGGCGCCGTCGCGCTCACGTCGTACACGGTGGTCAGATCGGCCGCGGGCGCCTGGCCCCGGCCGGCCCCGAGCCCGCCGCCACGGCCGCCGCGCCCGCCGCGTGCGCCTCCACGGGCCGCCGCGAGCTGCGCCTGCGCCGCGGCGACCGCCTCGTTGGCCCGCGCGAGCGCCGCCTGCGCTTCGAGCACTTCGGCCGTGGGCGGCGGCGGCGTCGGCGAGAAGCCGAACACGGCCGCGGGGCCGTAGGTCTCACGAATGAAGTTGCTGCGGTTGCCGCGCCCGCCACCGCCGGTCTGAGGATTGACCAGCACGTCCGGCGTGCCAGACATCCAGAACGCGAGCTTGCCTTTGAGATCGCGATTCTGGAAGTCGTCGTAGCGCTTGCCGAGATCGACCATCCCGTAGCCGACGAACTCGACGCCGGTGAACGTCAACGTCTGCTTGCCGCCCGCGGTCGGTGGAAACGTCACGTGATCGCCATGCGTGAACGTCCGCGACTGCCCGTTCGCCTCGACGGTGACCGAAGAGTTGTTCGTGACCCGATAGCTGCGGCGCTTGACGGTCTGGAAGTAGGTGCCGTTGTCGCCGAGCGGCTTCACACCCCACTGGCGGAGATGCTCGGCAACATAGCTCGCCGCCAGTCCATAGCCCTCGGTGAACACCTGCCGCCCCTGGAGCTCGTCCGAGGCCAGGTAGGTCAGGTACTCCTTCATGTCGGCTTCGCTGATCTGGGCGAACTTGACGCCTTGCGCCGGCGCCGGCGCCTGCGCCAGCAACCGCCAGGGCTGACCGACAGCGGTTGCCATCAACGCAAGTGCGACAACGCCGACGTGCAGGGGACGCCGGACGGATTGTGGGGTCATTGCAGGCCTCCGGGGGAAGAATTTACAGAAAAGCATACTGTTGGTGCTGGGTGCTGGGTGCTCGGTGCTGGGTGCTCGGTGCTCGGTGCTCGGTGCTGGTTCTAGGGTCTACACTCAGCACTCAGCACTCAGCACTCAGCACTCAGCACTCAGCACTCAGCACCCAGCACCCAGCACCCAGCACCCAGCACTCAGCACCCAGCACCCAGCACTCAGCACCCAGCACTCAGCACTCAGCACCAGCACTCAGCACAATCACCGCAACGCGATCCTTTGTCCGTCCTTCGCGACGTCGTTGGCGTCGATCTGCTTGTTCGTGTGGTTGATGTGAATGAACCACACCTGCGCCTTGACGCCCCGGAGCAGATCGCGGGTGACCGCCATCATCGGGTGCGGGATGTCGTCGATCGAACGGCCGGGAATTTCGCTGGGCGATCCGAACGTGCCGTCGAGAAACGCGTAGTCGACCTGCTCGGCCATGTCGCGGATGCTGCGGCCCCATCGCTGCCATTGATCGATGTCCGGGATGTACAGCACTTTCTTCGCCGGGCTCTCGATGAGGTAGCCGACGGTGTCGGTGAATTCGTCGCGATGCGGCACCGGGTAGGCGGTCACCTTGATGCCGTCGCCGAGGTCGACGGCACGTCCCGGGTCGATCTGGCGGAGATCGATGTTGCGGCGCGAGGCCAACAGACTCCACGGCCCGTTGTTCTTGAGGAACGTCGTCATCCGCTCGGTCGCGTACACCGGCACGCCGCCGGCGTCCACCGATTCCCGGCCGAGATACATCAGCCCGGTGTAATGGCCGATGTGGCCGTGTGTGAGAAAGACGCCGTCGGGCGGACGGCCGCCGGTCAGTGTGTCGATCTGCGATGGGAAATCGGGCGTCGCGTCGAACACGTAGGCCTTTTGAAGCGTCCGATTGACGAGGCCGAGGCTCGCCACGCGCTCGCGTTGCCGTTTCCCTTCGCGAATGGCAACGCAGATTTCCTGCTGACAGCCCAGGTGCGGAATGCCGGCGTCCTGAGCGATGCCGAGCACGACGAGCTCCCAATCTTCGAGCGGCTTCGGGCCGGGCGCATGCGCCGGGACCGACATGCCAGCCAGCACCGCCACGACGGCGACGACGATGCCGGCGAAGACGCGGAGGGGCATGTCAGGAGTGTAGCGCGGCGGGTGTCAGGCGATCGCGCTACAATCGCGCACTCCGGAGGCCCAGATATGGTTTCTCGACGCGACTTCCTGGCCGGCTCCACCCTGGCGCTCGTCGCCGGTGCCGTCGGCACCGCCGAACGGCTGCGCGCCTGGCAGCAGCAGCCGGCGCCGATCAACCCGGTTTACACACCGCTCCGCCGCAACGTCGGGTTCTTCACCGGCCGCGGCGGCGCCATCGGTTACCTCGTCGACGCCAAGGGCGTCGTCGTCGTCGACACCCAGTTCCCGGACTCGGCCAAGCTGTTCCTCGCCGGCCTGAACGAACGGTCGAAGAACCGGCCGGTCGATCGGCTGATCAACACGCATCACCACGGCGATCACACCGGCGGCAATCTGGTGTTTCGCGGGACGGCGAAGAGGGTCGTCGCGCACGCCCAGGCGGCCGCGCACATGCGGACGCCGCCCGGCGCCCAGCCGCCGGCGGCCGGCGCCGCCGCGCCCGAGCAGCTGTTCCCCGACGCCACCTTTACGGACGTGTGGCGCGAGGAGGTCGGCGACGAGTGGGTGCGCGCGAAGTTCTACGGCCGCGCTCATACCAGCGGCGACGCGGTGATCACGTTCGAGCGCGCCAACGTCGCCCACATGGGCGACCTGATGTTCAACTCGCGCCAGCCGGTGGTCGATCGCGCCGCCGGCGCGACACTGCGCGGCTGGATCACCGTGCTCGAGCGCGCCGCCGGCGATCACACCAACGACACGATCTACATTTTCGGCCACGCCGGCGCCAACGCACCGCTCACCGGCAGCCGCGCCGAGCTGATGCGCCTCCGCGATTTCTTCGGCGCGCTGCTCGGGTTCGTCGAGTCGCAGATCAAAGCCGGCAAATCGCGCGAAGAGATCCTGGCGATGCGCGATCCGCTCAAGGGCTTCGAGAACTTCGGCGCCTTCGGCCAGTCGAACGCCCGCGAGCCGCTGACGTGCGCGTACGAGGAGTTGACGAATAAGTAGAGGCTGCGGGCTGCGGGCTGCGGGCCGCAGGTGCAGTCGGCGGGCGGCGGGCGGGCGTTATCCTCGGTCCCGGTCGAGCTTTTCGATTCGCCGGGCGTGCCTTCCGCCATCGAAGGGCGTCGTCAGCCAGACCTCGACGATGGCGAGCGCGTCGGCTTCGCTGATCAGGCGCTGGCCGAGCGCGATCATGTTCGCGTCGTTGTGCGCGCGCGCGAGTCGTGCGGATGCCGTGCTCCAGCAGACCGCGCAGCGGACGCCGCGAACACGATTGGCAGCCATCGCTTCGCCGTTGCCCGATCCGCCGAACACGATGCCCCGCTCGCAGCGGCCAGCTGCGACCGCCTCGGCCGCGGGGCGAATGAAATCCGGATAGTCGGACGGCTCATCGGTGTGCGCGCCGAAGTCGACGACGTCGTGCCCGGCGCGGCGCAGGTGGTCCGCGACGATCGACTTGTATCGGAAGCCGGCGTGGTCGGACGCGACGGCGAGGCGCATCGTTCCGGAGCATGTTAGCCTTGGAAGTTGCCCCAGGCGACTCCGTGCCGGAGTGGCGAAACTGGCAGACGCGCGAGACTCAAAATCTTGTGGGGTTTACCCCCCGTGTGGGTTCGATTCCCTCCTCCGGCACCAGCCCCCGCTAGAGCGCTCGCTTCGCTCGCTTGCTGCGTTGGCGAGACAGCGTCAGTCTCGCTCTTGTCAGCGCGAAGGCTCTCTGAAAATCAGAACAGTCGGCGCGCCACGGCGCAGCGACGCCTCTCGATCGCCTCCCACTGGGCGACCGCGGAGGCTTCGAGCTCGGCAAATGAGTGCCGGCCTGGCGCCGACAACTGAGGTACCCGCTGAAAGGCGCGCCACATGCAGCGTTTCCCCTGGATGCCGATGGACAGCATTTCGAGCACGCGCAGCAGCGCGAGTGAGTCCTTCGGCGCATCGACGACTTGCGCGATCAGTTTTCCGGCAGCGCTCGCCGCGGCGCGCTTGGGCGAGCCGTTGCGCGTCAGTCCGGCGAGAAGGGCGCGCACGACTTCACGATCGGCGGTGAAGTGCCTGAAGAGTGCCTCGAAAAGACCGCGGTCGGCCGGAGACACAGGCGCCCGTCGGAGTCCCTCGACGACCTGGATCGCCGCGTTGGCGCCGCTCAGGTGATCTTCCAGGTAACTCTCCAGCGCGTCGTCGCCGACCCGGAGCCGCCGTCGCGAACGGGACTTCGCAACCGCGGCCGCTGTAGCGGCCGCACCGACGAGCAGGGCAACGCCGGTGCGTCGGGATACTCCAGCCGCCGGCTTCTGCACGGGATGCAGCATGGTCGTCATGCCAGCCCAGGTCGCGGCCCGTCAGGCTTCCCGGGTTCCGGCCCGGTCGGCCAGCAGCCAGCCTTGCTGTCGAAGCAGGCCGACGATCTCTGCGTGGCGACGGAGCGCGTCGAGTGGGCGCGTGAAGGTCTCGATCGCTTCCGCCGCGCCCGTCCAGAGAGGCTGGACGTGCACGCTGCAGGAATTCGATCCGCAGACCGCCACGGTGCAGGCCAACGCACGACCGGCACGGACGAATATCCAGTGCAGGCACTCCACCGTTGCGGACCGTGCGGACGTCGTGTGATCGAGATTCGCGTTCATGACCGATGAATCAGCAACGGCCGTGCCAATTCGCGATGGACTCGATCCGATGAAAAACCGCGTGCGTTCGCGCGAAACGTCCTCTGCAAGTGGAATCTGCAGGCATCATCGCACCGGAACTCCAGCTTTGGGCCGGAGGATCCGGTGTCGATCGACCTGATGCGCTACGAAGCCTTGGGCATCTGCCAGCGCTTCAGCTCCGGAATACGCTGCGACGCCCAGGCCTCCGCGGCGGTCCGGGACATCAGGGTCTGATGGCTGAGGAAGTCGATCGCTCTCGCGATCATCTCCTCCACCGTGAGGTCCGGCGCCGTGAACTCGCCATTCTCGTAGCAGAAGTGACAGTAGTCGTTGATGCGCAGCCCGTCCGCGGACGTCCCGAAGTCGTAGTAGCGCGCCAGCGGCTTGCCGCAGCTCTGGCAGAACGGACCCTTGGCCGTCGGAGTCATCAGCATCTCCCCCTCCCGACCGGCGCGACGGCGCCGGTCCACACGCACTCGGCCTGGTTCCGTCAGGCCACCATCGTTGTCAGCGGGCTGCGCCCCGCGCGGCGCTCGGCCTCGAGCTTGATCGGCGAGAGCGAGAACCGGCGGATCAGACCGACGCCGGGCGAGACCATCGCCCAGTAGCGACGGAACAGACGCCGTGACACCGGGTCGGTGGCACGGGCGCGCGTCTCGGTGCTGAAAATCGTGCGCCCGTCGGCGAGCGGATCGGCGCGAAGCGTCCAGGCGATCTTCACGCAGCCGGGTCTGTCGTACGGTTCGAACTCGGTCTGCCGCAGCGATCGGAACCTGACGTTCGCCTGCCAGGGCTGCGTGACGGCGCCGACGACGATCTCGCGTCCAGGGACCACCGCGAGCTCACCCCAGCCGAGCGCCTTGACCTGGGCGACCAGACCGCGGCCCGCGGGCGGCGGCTCCGGCCGGGCGCCGAGGATCAGCGCGCGCGTCTTGAAGAGACAGCGCGCGATCCGCGATCGCGCGATGTCGTAGTCCATCGCGGCTTCGAGCGTCACCGCCGGCGGCGCGTCGACGACGATCGCGTGCCGCTCGACGACGTCGTAGTGAGGCATGAACCGGTCGAGGAGCGGATCGTCGATGGCCTCGTTCGGCCGCGCGGGCCGTCCGTAGCGGCGCCACGTCCGGTACGCGAGACCCAGGTAGACGATCGCTCCGATGAGGACGGACACGAGAAGCGCGGCGATCAGGCTGGCCATGGTCGGCTCCGTTCGACCCGCCGTAAGTGCAGGTTCGCTGCCAGTCGCCAGCCATGCTCGATCCCGTCGAATCGTTCGAGAATCGGCCGGCCGCTGCGGGTTTCTCCGCGGCGCTGCGGAAAAGCCCCCCGGCGCTCGAACCACCTGCACCCTGGCCGCAACGAGGTGAACTGCGCGGGGGCTGGCATGCGATCTGCCAAGGCGTTAGGGCAGGAGGCGCGCATGATTGACCTCAAGCAGATTCTCGTCGCTACGGACTTCAGCGAACCGGCAGAGGCCGCCGTGCGGTACGGGATCGAGCTCTGCCGCCGTTTCGGCGCGCGTCTGCACCTCGTCCATGTCGTCAGTGACGTGTCGAGCCGGGCGGCGTTGGCGTCAGGGATGGCGATCGACTTCGATCAGGTGCAGCGCGAGATCGAAGAAGGCGCACGCCAGCAGCTGGAAGCCTTGCTGCCCGAGCCGGACCGATCGGCCCTCGGCGCGACGCTGGTCGTGATTCCGTCGACGTCGCCGGCGCACGCGATTCTCAGCTACGCACGCGACGCGCAGGTGGACCTCATCGTCACCGGCACGCACGGCCGCAAGGGGGTCGCGCATTTCTTCTTCGGCAGCGTTGCCCAGCAGATCACGCGCGAGGCCGCTTGCCCGGTGCTGACGACCGGCGCACATCGGCGCGAGTTCCTGCGCCCCGACGCGCTCGCGGTCGTGCCGATGTCGGTCTAACGGCCGGCAGCGGCCTGCTTGCGGAGGAAGGCGGCGACGACTTGATCCAGCTCGGCCGGTTTGTCGTGCATGACGAACAGCCGTGAGCCCGGGATCGTCGCGAACTCCAGAGGCGGGCCCGAGACGCCGCGCCAGCTGTCCGCGCAGAGATTGCGCATGTAGTTCCGCCCGTCCTCGACGTACATCCCTGGATCGTCGAACCCGGGCTGGACGACCAGCGTCGGCGTCTGCAGGCCCGCCAACCGCGGTCCGAGGTTGGTGCTGTAGAACTCGAGCAGGTAGCGAATCCAGACCGGCAGCGACGGCGCCTGCGCTTCGCGCCACAGGAACAGGCCGCGCCGCGGATTCACCGCGTAGTCGTACGACATGAAGTTGTTGTCGTCCCAGGTGTCGCGGGTCACGGTCTTGAACCACTTGGTGCCGAGCCCGTCGATCGCTTTCGATCGCGCCTCCGCCGTCCAGCTGCCCATATCGGGCATGCCGTCATAGTAGCTGCGCAGCACGCCGGCGACGAGCACGACGGCGTCGACACGATCCGGACGGTCGAGCGCGAGCTGCAGCGCGATCTGCGATGCCAGTGCCCAGTGCGCGACGACGGTGACGCGCGCCAGCCGTTCCTTGTCGAGCAACGCGAGGATGCCGCTCACCGCCGATCGGATCCACGGCGTGTCCCCGAATGCCGCCGGATCGTCAGGCATGGCCAGCGGCCGCGTGCCGCCGAATCCTGGCAACGTCACCGCGTACATCGTCGCCTCGGCACGGTGGCGTTCGATGAACTCGTCCCAGACGTTGTCGCCGAAACCGATGCCGGGAATGAGCAGCATCACGCGCGGCCCGTCGCCGACCTTGCGGACCCGCCCGAGCGTGCCTGGCGCGACCGTCTCGGTGCCGGGAGCATGTCGCAGGTTGTCCAGCGCCGGGTCCTGGACGAGCCGCCGCGGCTGTGCCAGAGCCGGCGCCGCGAGTGCCAGCGCAGCGGCCGCGATCGCCGCGGCGGTCGCCAACGGGAACCAGATGTGCGATCGGTCCATGCCTGTCGTTCCTCCTCGACCGCTCGAGTCTAGGAACGGCAGACAGGCGTCACAAGCGCCGACCGGTGAACGGCCGTCGTCACCGGAGAGCTGTCAGGCGGCGTCGAAGCCATCACGCCGTGACAGCGGCGTGCGCTGACCTCGGGCTCAGGCGTCGTGCGCCGACGAGCTGTGTCGAACCACCCGGCCTTCGACGAGGAAGATCGTGTCCTCGGCGATGTTGGTGGCGTGATCGGCGACGCGCTCGAGCGCCCGGCTGACGAAGATCAGCCCGAGGGCGCGCTCGACCGTGCCCGGGTCGGCCATGATGTGCGTCAGCAGGACGCGGAAGATCGCGTCGCGCATGTCGTCGGCATCGGCGTCGCGCACGATGACCGATCGCGCCAGGTTCGAGTCCTTGGTCGAGAACGCCTTCATGGCGTCATCGAGCATCTGCAGCGCATGCGTGGCGAGCCGATCGACGTCGAACACCGGCTTGAGCGGCGGCACGTGCATCAGCCGCAGCGCGTAGTCCGCGATGTTCACCGCCTGGTCGCCGATGCGCTCGAGGTCGGTGTTGACCTTGATGGCCGAGCGGACGTGCCGGAGGTCCGAAGCCACCGGATGCTGCAGCGCCAGCAGCTGCAGCGACAGATCGTCGACGTCGAGCTCGAGCTCGTTGACGGCTTCGTCGCCGGCGACAACCGCCACCGCCAGGTCCGCGCGGCGTTCGACCAGAGCGCGCATGGCGTCGCGCACGCGCGCCTCGACCAGGGCGCCCATCGTCTCGAGCTTGGCCTCGAGCGCCCGCAGCTGCTCGTGAAAGTGCCGCTCCATCAGCCGAACCTCCCGGTGAGGTAGTCGTTGGTGTGCTTCTCCCGCGGATTGGTGAACATCTCGGCCGTGGCGCTGTATTCGACGAGCTTGCCCAGCCAGAAGAACGCGGTCCGGTCGGACACGCGCGCCGCCTGCTGCAGGTTGTGGGTGACGATGACGATCGTGTAGTGGTCCTTGAGCTCCTGGATCAGCTCCTCGACCTTGAGGGTCGCGATCGGATCGAGCGCCGAGCACGGCTCGTCCATCAGCACGATCTCGGGCTCGACGGCGATCGCCCGGGCGATGCACAGCCGCTGCTGCTGGCCGCCGGAGAGCGAGAGGCCGCTGGTATGGAGGCGATCCTTCACTTCTTCCCACAGCGCCGCGCCGCGGAGACTGCGCTCGCAGGCGGCATCGAGCGTGCCTTTGCTCTTGACCCCGGCGATCCGCAGGCCGTAGACGACGTTCTCATAGATCGACTTCGGCAGCGGGTTCGACTTCTGGAACACCATGCCGATGCGCCGCCGCACCTCGATGACGTCGGTCATCCGGTCGTAGAGGTTCTGTCCGTTCACGAGGAACGTGCCGTCGATCCGCACGTCGTCGATGAGGTCGTTCATCCGGTTGATGCAGCGGAGCAGCGTCGATTTTCCGCATCCCGACGGGCCGATGAACGCCGTCACCTGCTTGCTGGCGATGTCCATCGAGATGTTGTACAGCGCCTGTTTGGCGCCGTAGTAGAGGTTGACGTCGCGGATTTCGATTGCCGGCGTCGCATCCGCCACTACGCCGGCCTTCGGCTGCGGCATTTCCGTCTTGAGTCCCGGAGGTGGCGCCTGTCCGGTGCTCAGGCTCGGTTCGGTCGTCATCATCGGGTTCCCCAACGCGATGGCTCGAGTCATCAGAAGGCCGACGTCTGGTAGCGGCGGCGGAGGTGGTTGCGGACGATGATCGCGGTCAGGTTCAGCGCGACGACGATCACCAGCAGCAGGATTGCAGTCGCGTAGACCATCGGCTTGGCCGCCTCGACGTTCGGGCTCTG
>DASTCC010000034.1:0-6986 GCA_035711465.1 Vicinamibacterales bacterium | reverse complement strand
ATTCCAAGCGCCGAGGCCTTCGGGTCGCCGATCGTCTAGCGAGGCTGCCACGGGCGTGCGATCGCGCTATCCGCTGCTCATCCTTCGAGGCCCACACGCGTGAGCGAACCGTCGCGCGGGGCCGGCCGTCTGGCGCGCGGCGTCGCGCGGGTCCTGTATGCGCGGACGCCGCTGTCGTTGCGCGACGCCGATCAGGTCGCGCCCGATGGAGCGCCGGCGATCGGCGCCTGGCTCGGCCGCACGAGGCGAGCCAGGTTCGAGGCGGCGGTGAGTGCCGACGCCGCCGGCGGGCGCGCGCAGATTGTGCAGCGGTCGCCGGATGGCGTGGTGCTGGCGTCGGCGGCGGTCGAGCTCGCCAGCGCCGCGGTCGACGTGCGCCTGGCCCTGGCCGACGCCGAAGGCAGCAGGATCGAGCTGCCGCAGACGAGCAGTCGCGGCGCGGCGCTGACGTGGCACGCGCCGACGCTGGCACGCCGCCGCGCGCTCGACGAGCTGGCGCGGCTGACGCGAGGTGCGATCGCGCAATACGGCTGGCGCGGGCTGCCGCGCCGCTTGCTGCTGGCGCCGGATCGCGACCAGGGACGGCCGTATCTCGCGTGGGTCGAGCAGCACGAGCCCGATGCCGCGACGATTGCGGCGTGGCGCGACGAACCGCTGGCGTGGTCCGACCCGCCGACCTTCAGCGTCCTGACGCCGGTGCACGACACCGATCCGCAGGCATTGCGTGAGTGCTGGCAATCCGTCGTCGCCCAGGTCTATCCGCACTGGCAGTGGTGCATCTGCGACGACGGGTCGGCGAACGCCGGGACGTTGCAGGTCCTGCGGGAGATCGCGGACAGCGGCGAGTCGCGGATCCGGCTCACGCGGTTGCCGGTGTCGCGCCACGTCAGCGTCGCGACCAACACCGCGCTGACGCTTGCGACCGGCACGTTCGTCGCGCTGCTGGACCACGACGACACCCTTGCGCCCGAAGCCCTGCTGGCGATGGCGCGACACTTGCGCGAGCATCGTCACGACGATCTCGTCTACTCGGACGAGGACAAGCTGGACGAGGTCGGGCAGCGCTGCGAGCCCGCGTTCAAGCCCGATTGGTCGCCGGATCTGCTGCGCGCGTGGATGTACCCGTGTCATCTGACGGTGATCCGGCGCTCCCTCATCGAGGCGCTCGGCGGCATGCGCGAGGGATTCGAAGGGGCGCAGGACTACGACCTGTGGTTGCGCGCGTCCGAACGCACGCCGCGCATCGGTCACGTCCCTGCGGTGCTCTATCACTGGCGCAAGAGTGCGACCTCGACCGCCAGCTCGACGTTCGTCAAGCCGGAGGGGCTCGCACAGTCACAGCGGGCGCTCGAGGAGCACCTCGCGCGCCGCGGCCTCGACGGCCGGGTCGAGCGGGGCGCTCGTCCCGGTTTGTGGCGGGTGCGAGTGGCGCTTCGCGATCGTCCGCTCGTCTCGGTCGTGCTCCCGACCGATGGCGGCCGGATGCGAGACGGCGCCGACGGCAATCTGCTGCTCGATTGCCTCGATGGCCTCGTCGGGCGTACGACGTATCGACCGCTGGAGATCATCGTCGCGCACAACGGCGTGCTGCCGCCGGGCACCGAGCCGCGCCTCGCATCGGTGCCGCACCGGATCGTCGAGACGCCGGCGATCGAGCCGTTCAACTTCGCGCGCAAGCTGAATCAGGCCGCGATGCACGCCCAGGGTGCGTACCTGTTGCTGCTCAACGACGACGTCGTCGTGCAGCACGAGGATTGGCTGGAGGCGATGCTGGAGGTCGCGCAGGATGCCGAGGTGGGCGTCGTCGGGCCGCGTCTTCGCTACCCCGACGGCAGGCTGCAGCACGTGGGCTTGTTGCTGGGGGTGTGCGGCGTCGTGGCTCACGCGTACCATGGCGCGCCGGCCGACACCGACGGCTATCTGTCGAGCGTGCTGACCATCAGAAACTGTTCAGCGGTGACGGGAGCGTGTCTGCTGACGAGGCGGAGCGTGTTCGAGCAGCTCGGCGGCTTCGACGAGAGCTTTCCGATCGACTTCAACGACGTCGACTACTGCCTGCGGGTGCGCCGGTTAGGATTGCGTGTGGTGTACACTCCGCATGCTGAGCTGGTCCATTACGAGTCGGGTACCATGGGTCTCCGAACGCAGGCGGTCTTCGAAGTCGACCGCTTCCGCGACCGGTGGGCGCCCGTGCTGAGCCGTGACCCGTACTACAACCCCAATCTGACTCGCGACCGTCCCGATTGGGGACTGGGGGAGAAGTTGTGACCAATCGTACAGGACTCCCGGTCGTGCTGCTCTGCGGCGGCACGGGCACGCGTTTGCGGGAGGAGACCGAGTACCGGCCCAAGCCGATGGTCGAGATCGGGGATCGCCCGATTCTCTGGCACATCATGAAGGGCTACGCCGAGTACGGCCACACCGACTTCATCGTCTGCCTCGGCTACAAGGGCGAGCGCATTCGCGAGTACTTCCTGCGCTACGACGAGATGCAGCACGACCTCACGGTCGAGCTCGGCGGCGCCAGCGCCACCCGCACCGTGCGTTCCTACGGCGATCACCAGGAGCTCGGCTGGCGCGTGACGCTGGCCAACACCGGGCTCAAGACCATGACCGGCGCGCGCATCAAGCGGGCGTCACGCTACGTCGAGGGCGACACGTTCCTGGTCACGTACGGCGACGGCGTGTCCGACGTCGATCTCGATGCGCTCGTCGCCTTTCATCGCGCCAGCGGCCGGCTGGCCACCGTGACCGGCGTGCGGCCGCAGTCACGCTTCGGCGAGCTGGTCACCGACGGCGAACGGGTCACCGCGTTCAGCGAGAAGCCGCAGATGCACGACGGCCTGATCAACGGCGGCTTCTTCGTGTTCGATCGCGGCGTGCTCGACTACCTGAGCGACGACGAGGATTGCGTGCTCGAGCGCACGCCGCTCGAGCGGCTGGCGGCCGAGGGACAGCTCGGCGTCTACAAGCACCAGGGCTTCTGGCAGTGCATGGACACGTTTCGTGACTTCCAGTACCTCAATGCCCTGTGGAGCGAAGGCGAGGCCGCGTGGGCCACGTGGCAGCGTCCGCGGAAGGTCCTGCAAACGTGACGTCGACGTCGACATTCTGGCTGGATCGTCCCGTCTTCGTCACCGGTGCGACCGGGCTCGTCGGATCGTGGCTGGTGCGCCGGCTGGTGGAATCGGGCGCCGACGTCGTCTGCCTGGTCCGGGATCGCCTGCCCGACAGCGAGTTCGTGCGCAGCGGCCTGATGGCGGAGGTGCGGGTTGTCCATGGCGACCTGTGCGACGAGCCGCTGCTGCGCCGGACGCTCGCCGAGTACGAGATCCGCACGGTGTTCCACCTGGCCGCGCAGACGATCGTCGGCGTCGCCAGCCGCGAGCCCGTGGGCACGCTCGAGGCCAACATCCGCGGCAGCTATCTGCTCTTCGACGCCTGCCGGCATGCCAGGCTCGTCTCGGAGGTCGTGTTCGCGTCCTCCGACAAGGCCTACGGCGAGCACGAGGTGCTGCCGTACGCCGAGGACGCGCCGCTCCAGGGCAGCTACCCGTACGACGTCAGCAAGTCGTGCGCGGATCTGATCGCGCAGATGTACGCGCAGGCCTTCGGCTTGCCGATCGTCATCACCCGCTGCGGCAACTTCTTCGGCGGCGGCGATCTCAACTGGAACCGCCTCGTCCCCGGCACGGTCCGCTCCATCCTGCGAGGGACGCCGCCGATCATTCGCTCGGATGGCTCGTTCATCCGCGACTACTTCTACGTCCGCGACGGCGCCGCCGTCTACATGCTGCTCGCCGAGGCGCTGGCGAAGGATCCGAGCCTCAAGGGCGAGGCGTTCAACTTCTCCTATGAGCAGCAGGTGTCGGTGATCGAGCTCGTGCAGATGATCTCGCGGCTGATGCAGAGCACGCTGCAGCCGGTGATCCTCAACGAAGCGAGCAACGAGATCCGCCGGCAGTTCCTCTCGGCGCGCAAGGCGCGCGAGCGGCTGCAGTGGACGCCGCTCTATTCGCTCGAGAGCGGTCTCGGCGAGACCATCGACTGGTACCGCAAGCTGATCGGAGAGACCGCGTGAGCCTGGAGCGCTGCCGGGCCTGCGGAGGCACGACGTTCTTCCCGGTCCTGGACCTCGGCGTTACGCCGCTCGCCAACTCGATCGTCGCCGAGGCCGACGCGCCGCAGGAGCGCTTTCCGCTGAACGTGGTCGGCTGCCAGACCTGTTCGCTGGTGCAGTTGACGGATCTGGTCCCGCCCGAGCGGCTGTTCCGCACCTACACGTACTTCTCGTCGAACTCCGACGAGATGGTGGCGCACGCGCGGACGCTGGTGACGCGCCTGGTGCGCGAGCGCGGTCTCGGCGCCGGCTCGCGGGTGTTCGAGATCGCCAGCAACGACGGCTATCTGCTGCAGCACTACGTCGCGGCGGGCGTGCCGGTGCTCGGCATCGAGCCGGCGACCAACATCGCCGACGTCGCCCGCGGCCGCGGCATCGACACGATCTCGGAGTTCTTCGGCGAGCCGCTGGCCGCCGTCCTCGCCGCCGAGGGCCGCACCGCCGACGTCATCCACGCCAACAACGTCATGGCGCACGTCCCGGACATCCGCGGCTTTGTCGCCGGCCTGCATCGCGTGCTCAAGCCGGGCGGCGTCGCCGTGATCGAGGCGCCCTACGTCCGCGATCTGGTCGAGCGGTGCGAGTTCGACACGGTCTACCACGAGCACGTTTTCTATTTCTCGCTGACCGCGCTCGTCCGCCTGTGCGCGGCCGAAGGGCTCATCGTGACCGACGTCGAGCGCCTCCACATCCACGGCGGATCGCTGCGGCTGTTTCTCACGCACGACGGCACGCCGTCGGCGCGCGTCCGGGCGCTGCTCGACGAGGAGCAGTCGCTCGGCATCGTCTCGCCCGCGTACTACGCGACGTTTGCCGAGCGGGTCAACGCCTTGCGCGAGACCATCGTGACGCTGCTGGGCCACCTCAAGGCCGGCGGCGCCACCCTGGCCGCGTACGGCGCCGCCGCCAAGGGCTCGACGCTGCTCAACTACTTCGGCATCGACGTCACGATGCTCGACTTCGTCGCCGATCGAAGCGTGCACAAGCAGGGAAGGTACATGCCCGGCGTCGGCATCCCGATCGTCGACGCGCAGGCGCTCGCCGAGCGCCGTCCGGACTACGCGCTGCTGCTCGTCTGGAACTTCGCCGGCGAGGTGCTGCGCCAGCAGGACGCCTACCGGCGCGGCGGGGGCCGCTTCATCGTGCCGATCCCGCACGTCCAGGTGTTGTAAGTGCGGTTCGAACCTACGGCCGTGGACGGCGTCTGGCTGGTGAAGGCGGAGCCGAGCGTCGACCACCGCGGCGCGTTCGTCCGCTTCGCCTGCGAGCGCACGCTCGCCGACCGTGGGCTGGTCGGCCACTTCAGGCAGACGAGCCTGTCGATCAGCCGCCGCCGCGGCACGCTTCGCGGCATGCACTATCAGGCGGCGCCGCATGCCGAAGTCAAGCTCGTGCGATGCGTGCGCGGCGGCGTTCAGGACGTCGTCGTGGACCTGCGGCCGGAGTCGCCGACCTATCTTCGCTCGGCGAGCTACGAGCTCTCCGCCGCCAATCAGCTCGCCCTCTACATGCCCGAGGGCTGCGCGCACGGCTTGCTCACCCTCGAAGACGACTGCCACGTGCTCTACCAGATCAACGTCGAGCACGCGCCCGACGCCGCGCGGGGCGTGCGCTGGAACGACCCCGCCTTCGCGATCGACTGGCCGTTCGGGCCGGTGGAGATCTCGACGCGCGACGCCGGGTATCCGGACTACGCGCGATGACGCCCAGAGTCCTGGTCACCGGCGCCACCGGCTTCATCGGCGCTCGCGCGGTCGCCGCCCTCGCGTCGCGCGGCGCCGAGGTCCATGCCGTCGTCATCGAGCCCGACGCCATCGTCTCCGGCGCCGAGGCGCACGTCGCGGACCTCTTCGACGAAGCCGCCGTGGACGTCGTCATCGATCGTGTCCGTCCGACGACGCTGTTGCATCTGGCCTGGTACGTCGAGCACGGCAAGTTCTGGACGGCGCCGCAGAATCTGTCGTGGGCGGCGCGAACCGGCACGCTGGTGCGCCAGTTCGCCGCCAGGGGCGGACGGCGTGTCGTCGGCGCCGGCACGTGCGCGGAGTACGGCGCCGCCGAGGGCACGTGCAGCGAGATCGCGACGCCGATCGCGCCGACCACGATCTACGGGCAGGCCAAGGCCGCGAGCTGGTTCCTGATGCAGGCCGCGGCCGGCGTCGCCGGCATCGAGGCCGCCTGGGCGCGCGTGTTCCACCTGTTCGGTCCAGGCGAACCGGAGGCGCGGCTCGTGCCGTCGATCGTACGGCCGTTGCTGGCCGGCGCTCCGGCCACGTGCCGCGCCGGAGCACACGTCCGCGATCTCATCGACGTCGCCGATCTCGGCGACGCGCTCGCGGCGGTCACGCTGTCGGCGGCGACCGGCGCCGTCAACGTCGGATCCGGCACGCGCGTGGAGCTTGGCGAGGTCGCCCGGCGGCTCGCGGCGATGTGCGGCCGCGAGGACCTGCTCACGGTGGAGGACGGGAGATCGACGCCCGACAACCCTCGCGTGCTCGTTCCCGACCTCGAACGCCTGCAACAGGACGTCGGATGGCGCGCGCCGGTCACGCTCGACGCGCGGCTGGCGCAGGTGGTTGACTGGTGGCGGGCTGCCGGTCATAAACAGGTCACCGGGCGATGAGCGCGCACACGACGCCGGTTGTCGTTCGCTCGCCGCGGCAGTCGAATCACGCGGTCAATCCGTTGCGGATGCCGGCCGCGCTGTTCGCGCACCGGCATCTGATCATGGCGCTCACCCGCCGCGATCTCGCCGAGCGGTTTCGCGGCACGCTGCTCGGCGTGCTGTGGTTCGGTCTCGGGCCGGCCGTCCTCGTCGGCGTCTACACGCTCACCTTCAGCGCCGTGTTCAAGGCGCGCGTGCCGT
>DASTCC010000033.1:0-3931 GCA_035711465.1 Vicinamibacterales bacterium | reverse complement strand
GCGGTTCGCTGCGGATCAGCCGCGCCGCAGCACGACCGCCGCGTCGATCGCCGCGGCGCGGCGAATCGGCAGCAGCACCGCGAGGGCCGCGGCGCCAAGCAGCAGGAGGCTTGCGCCGGCAAACGCGACCGGATCCCGCGGTGACACGCCGAACAGCATCGTCGCCGCGGCCACACGGCCGGCGAGCAGCGCTGCGCCGGCGCCAAGTGCCAGACCAATCACGACTGGCCGCAGGCTATCGAGCACCAGCAGGCGCAGGAGATCGCGCGGCGCGGCGCCGAGCGCGATGCGCACGCCCATCTCGCGCGTGCGCTGGCCGACGACCGACGCGGTGAGGCCGTAGAGACCGATCACACAGAGCACGATGGCGATGACGCCGACGCCGCCGGTCAGCAGCGCCAGCGTTCGCGGCCGGCCCGTTTCGCCGCGCAGCCGCGAGGCGACGCTCGCGATCGCCACGTCCGCACCGGGATCGATGGCGCGCAGACGTTCACCGGCGAGCTCGATCGCTCCCGTCGAGCCGGGAGCGACGCGGATCAGCATCTCGGACATCCGCTGATCCCTCGGGGCGAGCGGCTCGTACAGCGCGAACGGGCTGCGCTCGTGCAGCGCGGCCGTGATCGCGTCGCTGACGACGCCGACGACGACCGGCCGCGCGGTCGAAAGCGGGATCTCGGGCGGGAGCATCTTGCCGAGCGGCGAGTCGTCCTGCCAGTAGGCGCGCGCCAGCGCGGCACTGACGAGCGCGACCGGCGCACCAGTGGCGACTTCGTCCGGCGTGAAGGTCCGGCCTGCCAGCAGGCGAATGCCCATCGCGTCGAAGTAGTTGGCGTGCGTGCGGTGGAGCGCGATCGCCCGCGGCGGCTCGTCGCGCGTGAGTGACGTCATCGTGATGCCGCTGAACGGCGTCACCTGGCTGAGCGTCGTCGCCGCGATGCCGGGAATCGTGTCGAGCTCGTCGACCGCGCGCGCCCAGAAGTTCAGGACGTCGGCGCCGTCACCCGTGGAATCGAATGGATCGCCGATGCCGGGCGACACCGCGTAGAGTCCGTCGGCGTCGAAGCCGACGTCGATGACGGCGGCGCGGAGCGACGCGCGCACGAAGAGCGTCGCGGTGACGATCAGCATCACCGCGGCGGCGGCCTGCATCATGACCAGCGCCGATCGCAGCCGCCGCGGCGCCACCCGGTCCTGATGCGCATCGCTGCCCTTGAGCGGCGTCGCGAGATCGACGCCTCGGCCGTGCCAGGCCGGCGCCAGTCCGGCGCCGACGCCGGCGGCCGTCGTGACGAGCGCCAGGAACAGGAAGACGTTGCCATCCGGCGCGAGGTCCGAGCCGGCCGGCGCTTCGATCCACGCGCCGATCGCCGGCAGCGCCCACCACGCGAGCAGCAGGCCGATCGCGGCGGCGATCGTCGAGAGCGCGACGCTCTCGGTGACCAGCTGTCGGACGATGCGCGCCCGGCTGGCGCCGAGGGCGGCGCGGACGCCGATCTCACGCTCGCGCGCGATCGCCGTCGAGACCAGCGCCGTGGCCACGTTCGCGCAGGCGAGGACGAGGACCAGAACGATCACGGCGAAGACGAAGACGGTGACCGCGACGGTATCCGAGAGCGGCGCCCGCCCGAGGCCCGCACGCGAGTCGAGTCTGACGCCCAACGCCGACTCGCCGCTCGAGCGCGGCAGCGCGGCGGCCACCGCCGTGAGCTGCGCTTGCGCGTCGCTCAGCGTGGCGTCTGGCAGCAGCCGGCCGAAGATCTGCAGTCCCGCCGCGGGCGCGCGGCGGCCGGACGCGCCGCCGAACACCGCGCCGTGCGCGGTGAGCGGCATCCAGATCTGGCGGCTGTGCGGCAGCGTGAAACCGCGTTCGGCGACACCGACGATCGTCGCGTCCGCGCGGCCGATTCGAATACGGCGCCCGATGACGGCGGGGTCGCGATGCAGTCGCGCGCTCCAGAACACGAAGCTGACGACGGCGGCCGGTGTGCCGGTCTGCTGTTCGTCGGCGGCGACGAGAGGACGGCCGAGCATGACGCGTCCGCCGGTCGCCGCGAAGAATCCGCCGCTGACGAAGGCGACGCCGACCGACGGCGCTGCCGCGTCTGCCGGCGACTGGCCGGTGGCGGCATTCTCGGTGAGCACGGCTTCCAGCGCGATTCGGGCCGCGCCGTCACGCAGCTGCACGAACTCGTCGGTGGTCCACGTCGTGGACGTCGAACGCGCCGTCGTCCGCAGCACCCCCGGTGCGCGATCCGGATCGGCGAGCCCCTCGCCGCGGAGCGTCGCGGCGTTGATGACGCCGAACGCTGCCGTGGCCACGCCGAGGCCGAGCGACAGTCCGAGCACCGTCAGCGCCAGCACCACGGGCTGGCGCGCGAACAGCCGCGCGGCAAATCGCAGGTCGCTGCCGGCGTCGCGGAGCATGGCAAACTTCGTTGGCGAGGCTCGCGAGTCCACGATCGTTCGCGGTTGCCGCCAGAGGCTGGCGACGTCGTGACCGAGACGCCACCAGGCGTGTATCGGGCCGCGATCGCGGCGGCGATTCACGTACAGCTCGTGCAGGTCGGCCTGCACCTCGGCGCGCGACTCGCGTGGGACCGGCGAAAGCCGGACCAGCCAGCGCGCGAGCCAGGGCAGGCGAGGCTCGCGGCTCACGACCGGCCGCCCGCGGCAATCTCGGACCAGATGCGATCGCGCACGCGGTGCAGATCGCGCGCGGTCCGCAGACCGCTCGGCGTCACCGAGTAGACCCGCTTCGATTTGCCGCCCCGCTGCGCCACCGCCTCGCTCATCGTCGAGCGCAGGAACCCCTTCTGTTCGAGGCGCGCCAGCGCCGCGTAGATCGCGCCGACGGACACGCGGCGCGCGGTGGCGTTCTCGACGTACTGCTGGATCGGGACGGCGTAGGTCCGATCGCCCAGGGCCCGGACGGCGAGCAGCGTGAACTCTTCGAATTCGCCGAGGCGTTCGCCTTTCACGCTGATGTCTACGAGATCGCGGCTCAATTAGTTCGCGTTTGGATGGAAAATAACACGTGTCTGGGTACGGGCTCCGTGGCGGTTCCCGTACAATGCGCGGTCACGCCATGAACGCGCCCGACGGCACGACTCGAATCGGGGACACCTCGGCAAGCCACACCCGTCCGCAGGCCGGCGCTCGGTTCGTCGCCGGCACGGTGCTCGCGGGCCGTTATCGAGTCGTGTCGCTCCTCGGCCGGGGCGGCATGGGCGAGGTTTACAAGGCGGACGATCTGCTCCTCGATCATCCGGTCGCGCTGAAGTTCCTTCCCGATTCGCTCGGCCTCAATCCGGCGGCGCTCGCCAGGTTTCACGGCGAAGTCCGGATCGCGCGTCAGGTGTCGCATCCGAACGTCTGCCGCG
Organism: Vicinamibacterales bacterium; assembly: GCA_035711465.1. GTDB lineage: Bacteria > Acidobacteriota > Vicinamibacteria > Vicinamibacterales > SCN-69-37 > DASTCC01. The sequence goes on along the minus strand of DASTCC010000033.1, from coordinate 551 downwards.
TCCACGACGTCGGCGAAGTGGACGGATTGCGCTTCCTCTCGATGGAGTTCATCGACGGGGAAGATCTGTCGTCGCTGCTGCGCCGCATCGGCCGGCTGCCGGGCGACAAGGCCGTCCAGATCGCGCGTCAGCTCTGCGCCGGCCTCGCAGCCGCGCACGATGCCGGCGTGCTGCACCGCGATCTCAAGCCCGCCAACGTGATGATCGACGGCCGGGGCCAGGCGCGGCTCACGGATTTCGGCGTTGCCGCGGTCGCGCGCGACGTCCGGAGCTCCGACGGCCTTGCCGGGACGCCCGCCTTCATGGCGCCCGAGCTGCTCAAGGGGCAGGACGCGTCGGTCCGCAGCGACATCTACGCGCTCGGGCTCGTGCTCTACGAGCTCTTCACCGGAAGGCGCGCCGTCGAGGCGGCCAGCGTCGCCGAGGCCATGCTGCGCCATTCCAGCGGGTCGCCCGTGACGACGCCGTCGAGCTGGATTGACGATATCGATCCCGTGGCCGAGCGCGCGATTCTACGCTGTCTCGAGGCCGAACCGGCGGCGCGGCCGGCG
>DASTCC010000032.1:0-8042 GCA_035711465.1 Vicinamibacterales bacterium | reverse complement strand
GCGGGTCGCGCCGACGAAACCGCCGACCACCGGAATGCGCCGCGACGCCAGCAGCGGATCGACGGTCTCTCGCAGCGCCTTCGTCGTCTCGTCGAGGAGCGGCGCCGCCGAGGTGTGCTCGCCGCCGGTGACCATCACCCGGCGCGAGTCCACCCACGTGGACGCGAGGCCGCGCGACGACAGCGCACCGGCGACGATGCGGCTGCTGAGGATCTCGCCGGTCGCGGCAATCGCATCCAGCCAGCGCGGCGTCACCTCGCGGAGCACGCCCAACGCACCGGCGATGCGATCGAGCTCGTCGAACTCGTCGTTGATCATCCGCTCGACGTCCGCGCGGTCGGCACCGTCGACGACGCCGGCGACCTCGAGATGGCGGGCGCGCAGGTGCTGCAGATTCTGCCGCGCGCCTTCGATGTCACCGGCGCCGGCTTCGGCGGCGACCCCGAGCAACCGATCGGTGGCGCCGCCGAGCGCCGAGACGACGACCACCGGTCCGCGCCAGTCGGTGCTCTCCGGCTGGATCGCGACCTGGCGGGCGGCGCGGACGATCGACATCAGTCGGTCGATCGCCGCGCGATCGGCGACCGACGTCCCGCCGAACTTCATGACGATCACAGCCGGCCCTCCGCCTGCATCAGCTCGGCGTTGAGGATCGACGCGCCGGCTGCGCCGCGGATCGTATTGTGGCCGAGCGCGACGAACTTGTGCGTCAGCACCGGGCAGGCGCGGACGCGGCCGACCGACACGGTCATGCCGTCGCCGAGGGGCGCGTCGAGACGCGGCTGCGGCCGGTTGATCTCGTCCATCACCATCAGCGCCGGATCGGGCGCCGACGGCAAGCGCAGTTCCTGCGGCCGGCCGCGGAACGCGCGCATCGCCGCCACGACCGCGGCAGTCTCGGGACGGGTCCCCAGCTCGACCGAGACGACGACCGTGTGGCCGTCGATCACCGGCACGCGGCTCACTTGCGCGCTGATGATCGCCGGGTGCGGCGATCGGCCGTCGTCCGGTCCGAGGATCTTGCAGGTCTCGGCTTCGATCTTCTCTTCTTCGTCGCCGCCGATGTACGGAATCAGGTTGCCGAGGATGTCGAGCGATGCCACGCCGGGATATCCAGCTCCCGAAACGGCCTGCATCGTCGTCACGTTGACCCGCTTGATGTCGAACGGCCGGAGCGGCGCGAGCGCCATCGCCAGCACGACCGCCGCGCAGTTCGGGTTGGTGACGACGGCGCCGGCCCAGCCCTTGCGAGTGCGCTGATCGTCGAGCAAGCCGAGATGCTCCGCGTTGATCTCGGGGATGAGCAGCGGCACCAGCGGATCCATGCGATGGCTGCGCGCGTTGCTGAGGATGACGTGGCCCTTCGCGGCGTATTCGTGCTCGAGCACGTCGGCGGCCTTGGCGTCGAGCGCGGAGAACAGAACTTTCGGTCCGCTGCCGGGCGTGCAGGCTTCGACGCGCAGGTCGCGGCAGCGATCCGGCATCGGCGTCGCCAGCCGCCACGGCGCGGCCTGGTGATAGGGCTTGCCCTCGGAGCGCTCGCTGGCGCCGAGCCAGACGAGATCGAACCAGGGATGGTTCGCCAGGCGTGACATGAACTGCTGCCCCACCATGCCGGTGGCGCCGAGCACGCCCACTTCGATTCGCGGACTGGATGTCATCGTCACAGAACCCGATCGGGAGATTCTCCCTCAGAAACACAAAACCCGCCGTGCGCTTGCGCATCGGCGGGTCTCTGGTGCCACGAACGGCCGGTCGTCAGGCCAGTACTACACGCGCGCCATCCCCACCGAGCGACACATCGGCCGCTTTCGAGTCAGACGCTTTCGAGTAAAGAGGCACACGGACACAGTGCGGCGAGTATAGCACCTGATCTGTGCTGGGTGCTGCGTGCTGGGTGCTGCGTGCTGGGTGCTGAGTGCGGGGGTTCCGCACCTCGTAACCGCGCACATAGCACCTGGCACAGCACCGAGCACAGTCGGGCCGTTACACTTCGGACATACGTCCAGATGAGGATCCGCACTCATGACCCCCGACAAAACCGCCCAGGCCGAAGCCCTTTCCAGACGCGTGCACGAGGAAATGCTCGACAGCTACGACGAAGAGCTCGAGATGGAGATCGACGACGAGCGGCTGGCCGAACTGCTGGCCGATCGGTCGCTCGCGAAACATCCCGACTCCCAGTCGATGGACCGGAAGCTCTACTTCACGGAACTGTTCCGGCTGCAGGGCGAGCTGGTCAAGCTGCAGGACTGGGTAGTCCAGCAGAAGCTCAAGATCGTCGTGCTCTTCGAAGGCCGTGACGCGGCCGGCAAGGGCGGCGTCATCAAGCGCATCACACAGCGGCTCAACCCGCGCGTCTGCCGGGTCGCGGCGCTGCCGGCGCCGAACGAGCGCGAGCGCACGCAGTGGTACTTCCAGCGTTACGCCACGCATCTGCCGGCCGCCGGCGAGATCGTGCTCTTCGATCGCAGCTGGTACAACCGCGCCGGCGTCGAGCGGGTGATGGGCTTCTGCACCGACGAAGAGTACGAGGAGTTCTTCCGGTCGGTGCCCGAGTTCGAGAAGATGCTGGTGCGCTCCGGCATCGTGCTCCTCAAGTACTGGTTCTCGATCTCCGACGAAGAACAGCACCTGCGATTTCAGCTGCGCATCAAGGACCCGCTCAAGCAGTGGAAGCTGAGCCCCATGGATCTGCAGTCGCGGCGCTTGTGGGAGCACTACACCAAGGCCAAGGAGATCATGCTGGACCGCACCCACGTGCCGGAAGCGAAGTGGTGGGTCGTCGAAGCCGACGACAAGAAGCGCGCCCGGCTCAACTGCATCCATCACCTGCTCGGCCAGGTGCCCTACAAGGACATTCCGCGGCCGGAGGTGAAGCTGCCGCGACGGGTGAGGAATCCGAACTACTCGCGCGGACCGGTGCGGGACGATCTGTACGTGCCGGAGGTGTATTGACGGACACCGCGAAGCCGCGAGCGTGCGTAGTGAGCGCGCTGAGCGCAAACGCTGCGTGACCCGCTAGAACCCCACCCGGACGCCCAATTCGATCTTCCGCGGATTGAGCACGTTCGTCGGCTGCCCATAGAACGGCGACGTCAACACGCCGCTGTAGCCGACGAAGTTGTTGTTGTTGGTTACGTTCTGCGCCGCGGCGTAGAACTCGACGCGGACGCGCTTGTCGTTGGCGCCGCCGCCGAAGGCGCCGCCCGGCATCCCGCCGCCGGCGCCGCCGATCATCACCACCGTCGCGCCGCCGGGACCGCCGGCCTGCTGCGGGCGCGTGCCGAAGCCGATCGTGTACGACAGCCTGACGCCGAGATCCCATTGCATGTCGGTGAGCAGCGAATTGCGGGGGACGCCGGGCAGGCGATCGTTGAAGACGCCGTCGAGGTTGTCGTCGAAGCCGGTGGTCTGGTTGTAGGGCGAGCCCGACTGGCCGCGGAAGTTGACGGCGACGCCGAAGCTCGCGAACGGCCGCGTGTTGAACGAGCCGCCGAAGCGATGCCGCGGCGCCATCAGGCCCCACTCGCCGGTCAGATCGTCGCCGCTCGCCGGCAGCGAGAAGGCACCGGTCGAGTTCGATTCGCTCGACGAGAACGAGTAGTTCGCGGCCAGGAACGTCGACCGCCAGTTCATCTTCACCACGCTGGCGACGAAGTTGAGCGAGTGCACGCGGCTGGCGGCGTCGCCGACGACCTCGATGACGTTGGCGAACTCGGGGAACGGACGCACGCCGTCGACCGGCACGTTGAGGTTGCGGCCGCGCAGCACGCCCACGCCGCGGCGGTAGGTGTAGCTCGCGCTCAGCCGCACCGCCTGGCCGAACTGCTGATCGATGCCCGCGTTGGCCGACTGGCTGTTCGACAGGTCGAGATCGTCGTCGAGCAGGTAGCGGTTGGACGGCGGCGTCTGTCCGCTGTCGTCGCTGACGATCGGGAACGCGGGATCCTGGACGTTGATTTCGCGCTGACGGAAGCCGTCGAAGCGCAGCGTCTGCTCCCACGTGCTCGCCGGCAGCCAGTCCGTGAAGTAGCCCCACCCGGCGCGGATCGTCGTCGACCCGCTCTTGCGCGGCGACCACGACACCGTGATCCGCGGCGAGAAGTTGAGCTGGTCGTCGAGCAGCGACTGCGCTTCGTAGCGCACGCCGTAGCTGACGAGCAGGCTCCTCGTCAGCCGGTAGTCGTCCTGCACGTAGGCGCCGAACTGGACGTTGCTGTACTCGATGTGGGGATCGCCGATGCGGCGCGTGTAGTTCGACGGCCGGTTCGCCTCGTAGTCCGCGAGGTTGGCGAAGGTGTAGGTGCCGAGGTAGTTGGTGAAGTCGTCGGATCGATAACGCCCGGCCTCGAGCAGCACGCCGGCGCGCATCGAGTGCGCGCCGCGGACGTAGTCCAGATCGGTCGCCGCTTCGATGTCGAGGTTGCGGGAGCCGCCGCGCCGCTGGGCGCCGCCGGTCGTGAACGAGTCCAGCACCCGCAGCGTCGGCAGCTCGACGTACGAGCGCGCGATCGAGTCGGACCAGCGGACCTGGAGCCGCGACTCGCTGAAGAAGCGGCGGCCGACGGCGCCGTTTTCAGACACCCGGAAGATGTTCTCGGTCGTCTGGCTGTCGAACGCGCGCGGGTCGAGATCGTAGCCGCCGACGCCGAGGAAGCGATTCTCCAGCTCGGAGCGCTGATACGAGAAGCGCAACATGTGGGCGGCGTTGATCGCCTGGTCGAAGCGGGCGTTGATGTTGTACCGCGTCGCCGGCTGCTCGACCGGCCGCGCCAGCGTGCCATCGGGCGTCGCTGCCAGCAGGCTGTTCGCGTTCTGGATGTTGGCGCGCTGCATCGAGAACGAGAACGACGACGTGTTCGGGACCACCGCGCCACCGATCGAGAAGCCCGGCTGCTGCAGCCCCTCGTCGCCCTTGGTCGGTGTGAAGGGATTCTGCGCGTTGAGCGATTCGTCGCGGAACGAGAAGTCGAGCGACGTCCGGATCGGTCCCTGACCGGGCTGGGTGAGGATGTCGATGAACATCATCCCGCCGATGCCGCCGTGGTTCTGCGCCGCCATGTGATCCATGCGCGGCAGGCGAATCGATCGAATCTGCGACTTCGGCGGCAGCTTGCCGCCCGTGAAGCCGTCGATGCGCATCTGCGCACCGGGCGGCGCCATCGCCTTCAACGCCGCTTCCATCTCGTCCGGATCGTCGGGCAGCGCCTCGATCTGCTCGCGCGTGAGCACCGTCGAGAACGCGTTGCCGCGCGGGTCGAGCCCCGCGGACTGCCCGTCGCGGCCGACGTTCACTTCCTCGGCCACCTTCTTCAACGGCAGCGCGATCGACCGCTTGTTGTCGCCGGCGCGCACGCGAAAGTCGCGGATCGTCACGGTCTCGAAACCCGGAAACTCGGCCTGAATCGTGTACCGCCCCGGCGCCAGGTCCCCGATGGTCGCGACCCCGGTGTCGGCGGTCGTCGCCGTTCGCGGTCCGGCCGGCGTCGCCGCCGCCGTCGCGCCGGCGTCGACCGCCGTGACCGTGACTCTCGCGTTGGGGATGACGGCGCCGCTCGGGTCGGCGACCGTCACCAGCAACCGACTGCGCTCGGGTTTGGCCTGGGCCCGCGCCGATCCCGCGCCGGCGACGGTCATCACCACAGCCGTCAAGACGATTAAGAAGGTTCGTGAAGACACACGTTCTCCTATGTGGCGAGCGAGTCTCGCCACGCCTGATGCCCGGTCGCGCGCTGCGCGCGTCGCCGACCTGCTATTTGTTGTCGTCCTTGACGATCTCGAAGCGCTTGGGATCGATCCTGGCGTTGACCTTGACCTTCTCGAGCTCGAGCTCTTCGGTCGGATTGCCGTCGATCATCCGCTGCACGCGCGTGGGCAGGCGCACGCCGTCGAACGCCTTGTATTCGCCGTAGAAGAGCCGGTACTCGACGACGCGGCGTTTGGCTTCGGCTTCCTTGAGGCGCGCGGCCATGTCGGCGCGCAGCTTCTCCATCTCCTCCGGCGTCGACGCGGTCCCCGACATCGTCGTGAAGCTGCCGCCGCCCGACGTGCGCACTTGCCCGCCGCCCGGCACCGCTTGCGTGGTGGTGCGGTTGCCCGAAGACATCTGCAGCGGCTCCTTGTCCATCCAGCTCAGCATCAGCGGCAGACGCGTCCTGGCGTCGATGAAGAGCCTGGCTTTGAAGTTCCCGTCGCCGCTGACCTCGAGCACGTCGGCCTTGCCTTCCGGCGCCTCGGCCTGGCCGGCGTAGACGAACTGCACGGGATAGGCGGAGAAGCTCGACGCGAACATGCCCAGCGTGAGCCGCGCGAAGTCCTTCTTGTTGGCGAGGAGCGTCAGGCGGCGTTGTTCGGCGACCTGCTCCGGCGTCGGCTTTTCCCCGGGCATCCCGCCGGAGCCGGGCGCGCGCATGAAGACCATGCCACCGCCCAGGTGCGGCGGCGTGTCCATGATTTCGACCAGGCCGTCGCCGTTGAATCCCGACGTTCGCGCGATCGCCATGCCGTTGAAGTTGCCGAGCTCCTCCTTCTTCGAGAACTTGTCCGGCAGCTCCATCGCCATCTCGAACGCCGACGCGCGCGACGAGCCGTCCGGGCCGGGGCGAACGGACTTGCCTTCGATCGCGACCGACTTGACCTGCGCGAGCTTCGCCTCGCCGCCGAGCGCCGCGCGCACCTCCGCCAGAATCTTGGCGACGTCGTTCGCCTGTCCAATCACCAACGACGTCGTCGCCAGCATCACGATCAGCACCGAGTGAAACGCGCGCTTCATTTGCCTGACCTCCTCGACCCGGACGCGGCAGTCGTGCCGCTCGCCGTTATTCGACGGAACCATCGTCGACGGTGGTCGCATGGATGTGGTTAAGAGGTCGCAAAGAGATTGTTAAGAAGGTAAACGTTTCAGAATCAACAGTTTCCAGCCACACGCCCTCACGGCGCGCGTGCTAGACTCGCATCATGCGCAGGCGTCGTCTGCCGCTCGGCGTCATTCTCCCCGCGGCGCTCGTCGTGCTCGTCGCGACGCTCGCCGGGCTGCAGTACCACTGGCTCGGACAGGTGTCCGAGGCCGAGCGCGATCAGCTGCGCCGATCGCTCAGCCAGCGCGCGCGCGAGTTCGCCGACGACTTCGATCGCGAGCTGATGTTGATCTACACGGGGCTGCAGACCAGCGCCACCGAGATCTCGGGAGACAACATCGAGGCCTTCACCGATCGCGTCAGCCGCTGGCGGCAGGCAGCGCGCTTTCCGGAGCTGGTCAAGAACGTCTACGCCACGACCGAGCTGGACGGCAAGCCGGGACTCATGATCTACCGCGAAGCCGAGCGCCGCTTCGATCCCATCGAATGGCCCGCGTCGCTTCAGCCGATCTCGCTCCGCCTGCATCCGCCCTTCGACGATCACGTCATGCCGCCGGAGGGCACGCCGCGCATCATCACGTTCATGGCGACGCCGATCGACGCCGAGATTCCGGCGATCGTGATTCCGATACGGGGGAGCACGCCGGTCCCCGAGCCGATCGGGGGCGCGGGCGCCGCCGAGAAGGCGAAGACCGGCGCCGTCGGTCTCGCGGCGGGCCGGGCGAACGACTTCATCATGCAGTTCCGCGCCAGCCGCAGGTCGCTCATCGTCGAGCTCGATCGCGCGGTGCTCGAGGCGCGCGTGCTGCCGGCGTTTGCCGAGCGGCACTTCCCGGAACGCGGCTCGGATCGGTATCGGGTCGCGATCGTCGACGCCGGCCGGAAGACGGTGTGGACGCATGGGCTGCCGGTGGGCGCGAGCATCGCGGCGACGCAGGCGGATGTCGTGACCTCGTTCTTCGGACTGCGTCAGGAAACCGCGCGCGAGTTCATGCCGCTCGGCCAGGTGATGACCTGGAGCCTCACCTCGGGCGCCCGCTCGATCGGCACGGCGCCGGACATGCCGGCGCCGGCGCAGCGCGCGGAGAGCCCGCGCAACGCGCCGTTCTCGGTGTTGATCGAGCAGGGCAGCGCCACCTCGACGCAGCTCGGGACGGTGCGTGCGGCCGGATGGACGCTGCT
>DASTCC010000031.1:0-2561 GCA_035711465.1 Vicinamibacterales bacterium | reverse complement strand
GGAACTCGGGCGTATCGGCCAGTTCTTCGAGGCTGCGCCAATAGGCGCGGCCTTCGAGGCCAGCCAGTCGCGTGCGGATGTCGGCGAGATTCATCGTCTATCCAGAAGACAGAGAAACGAGCGAGCGATCAGCGGTGGCAGATCGAGCAGCTGGTCATGTGCTCGACGCTGGCGATGTTGTACTCCCGCTTCAGGCGGAGGCCCAGTTCGAGCTGATTGGCCGGCGCCTGGTAGGCCATGTTGAAGACCTCCTCGCGCGGGCGGATGTATTTCTCCGGGGCGCGATGGCAGTCGAGACACCACTCCATGAGGAGGGATTTGGCCTGATACATGAGGGGCATCTGGTCGACCTGCCCGTGGCAGGTGACGCACCCGACGCCTTGCCGCACGTGGATTTGGTGATTGAAGTAAACGAAGTCTGGTAGGTCGTTAACCCGAATCCAAGTCAAATTTGTGTTATCTCGGAAGCTCGCCCGAACCGGTTCCAGAATCGGCGCGTTCGTCCAGAGCTGCGAATGGCAATTCATGCACGTCTTGGTTGGCGGGATGCCGGCAAACGACGAGTTCTCCACGGACGTGTGGCAGTAGCGGCAGTCGAGGCCGACGCCGCCGACGTGGTGCGCGTGGCTGAACTGAATCGGCTGGTCGACGATCTCGTACTGCTTGGTTGCCCAGGACGATCGCATCAGCGCGAAGACGACCATCAGGAGCGTCAGGACGAGTGTCAGACCGCCGAAGATGCTGGACCGGGCAAGCGCGTTGGCGCTACGGGGGAATAGCTGACTCATAGGCAGCGAGGCGCCCATAGCCTACATTGATCTGTGGCTGGGCGCAGCAGGCGTTTGCCCGGGTTCGAACGAGTGAATTTGCGAAGCAAGTGCGACGCGGCCCGCCGCGTGCGTGAGTGGTCGTCGCCCCGGGCGGGCGGCGGCCGTCGGCGCGGCGGTACATATAATGTGAAATGTTTCACAAGCTTGTCAAATCGCGATTCGACTCGATTTTTCCGTACGCATAGACTGCTTCCCAGATGCCTCGCGCCTTCGATTTCGATGCGGATGCGATCGTCGCCGGCGCCGGACCCGCCGGCGCCGCCGCCGCGCGCGCCCTCGCTCGCGCCGGACTCGACACCCTGCTCGTCGATCGCGCCGCGTTCCCTCGCAACAAACCCTGCGGCGGCGGCGTCAGCATCCGCGCCCTCGTCCGCTTCGACTGGCTCGACCAGGCCATCGCCGGCATCGACGTCCACCGCATCTCGAAGCTCCACCTCGAAGGTCCCGGCGGCGCCGTCCTCGACATCGATCACGCCGAGCCCTGCATCTTCCTGATCCGCCGCGTCGCCTTCGACGCCGCGCTCGTCGACGCCGCTCGCGGCGCCGGCGCCCGCTTCGACAACCTCGAGATCACTCAGGCCAGCCAGGACGACGAGGGGGTGACGCTGCAGGCGCGCGACGGCCGCCGGCTCCGCGCGCCGGTCGTTGTCGCCGCCGACGGCGTGCACAGCGTCATCGCCAAGCGGCTCGGCGTGAACGCGCGCTGGCCGCGATCGGCGATCGCGCTCGACATGATGGAAGAGACGCCGGTCGCGACGCTCGCCGCTCTGCGGCCCGACGTCCTCTGGGTCGCGTACGCGCACCAGGGTCTCGATGGCTACGGCTACGTCTTTCCCAAGACCGATCACGTCAACGTCGGCGTCGGCTGTCTGCTCTCGCATTTCGACGAGACGATCAGCGCGTCGCCGTACGAGGTGCAGCAGGCGTTCGTGGCGTCGCTCGTCGCCCGCGGCGCGCTGCGGGGCCGATCGGATCGGTCGCGTTTCACGCCGTATCTGATCCCCGTTGGCGGGCCGCTCGCCGACGCCTGGTCGGGGCGCGTCCTCTTCGCCGGCGACGCCGGCGGCTTCGTGCACGCGATCACCGCCGAAGGCATTTACTACGCGATGGTCTCGGGCGAGCTCGCCGCTGCGGCGATCGCCGCCGAGCGTCACGATCCGTCACGCGCCGGCCGCGCCTACGCGCGATCGTGGCGGCGGGAGATCGGCGCCGAGCTCAGCGACGCCGTGCTGCTGCAGCGCTACTTCTTCAGCCAGCACGACCGCGTCGGCCGCGTCGTCGGCGGCGCTGGCGCGGCGCCGGGCTTCGTCGATCTCATCCTCGAGTACGCGAAGGGCCGGCTCTCGTACGCCTCGCTGCGCCGCCGGCTGCTGCTGCGATTTCCGAGCACGATGTGGCAGATCGCGCGCGAGCGATTGAGCGCGCCCGATCAGCGCGCGTCGTGACGAGTGACCTCATGCGCCGAGTCCTGCTCCTGTCGTCGATCCTCTGTGTCCTCGCAGCCGTGCCGGCCGCGGCGCAGACGCCCATCACCTATCGGGTCACGTTCCCCGAGCCGGAGCATCACTGGCTGCAGGTCGAGATGACGGTGACGGAGCTGGGCGCGCAGCCGCTGCGCGCGCGGATGAGCCGATCGTCGCCGGGACGCTACGCGGTCCACGAGTTCGCGAAGAACGTGTTCTCGGTCGAGACGTTCGACGGCAAGGGCGGGCGGCTCACGGCCGAGCGGCC
>DASTCC010000030.1:0-33129 GCA_035711465.1 Vicinamibacterales bacterium | reverse complement strand
CCCGCCGCCGCCGACGCGCCCCATGAGCGCGCCGCGCTCGCGCACGAATCGCAGGCCGGTCTCGAAGTCGAAGACCCCCGCCGCGAGCAAGGCGTTGTACTCGCCGAGGCTGTGCCCGGCTACGAACCGCGGCGCCTCCGCCCCCGACTCCAGTCTGGCGCGATACGTCATCGCATTGACGACGAACAGCGCCGGCTGCGTGAACGCGGTCTGGACCAGCCGACCCTCGGCATCCTCGATGCAGAGGTCGCGGATCGAATAGCCGAGGACGCGATCGGCGATCGACGTCCAGTCGGCAAATCGCTCGAACAGACCGGCGCCCATGCCCTTCGACTGGGATCCTTGACCGGGAAACAGACACGCGAGAGACATGAGTAAGGGAGTCGTGCGGGGTCGCGACGAGCCGCGCCATACTATCGCAATGACGCCGGTGTCGTCATACCTCCCGCCCGACGTCGTGCAGGCGTGGCACGCGACGACGGACGTGCTCGCGGATCGCACGCGCTTCACGCGCGCGCTCGCCTGGCTCAGCCCGGGCGAGCGGGCGCGGCACGATCGCTTTCGTCACGACGCCGATCGGCAGATGTTCCTGCTCGGCCGGATCATGGCGCGCACCATCGTCGGCCGCCTTGCCGGCATCACCCCGACGGCGTGGCCGTGGCGCGAAGGGCCGAAGGGCCGGCCGGAGATCGGCGACGACCGGATCGATCTGCATTTCAACCTCGCGCACAGCGCCGGCATGGTCGTGTGCGCCGCAGCCAAGGCGCGCGCCGTCGGCGTCGACGTCGAGGATCTGGAGCGCGAGTCGACCGATCGCGCGGTCGTGCAGCGGTACTGCGCTCCGGCCGAGATCGCCGACATCGAACGACTTGGGGAGGACGGCTGGCGCGGCCGATTCCTCGAGTACTGGACGCTCAAAGAGGCGTATCTCAAGGCACGCGGCCTCGGCATCGCCGTGCCGCTGGCCGAGATTCACTTCACCATCGACACCGAGCCGCGGATCGATTTTCTCGGCTCGCTCGCCGGCACCGACGCCGCGTGGGCGTTTCATCTGCAACGGCTGACCGACCGGCACCTCGCCGCGCTCGCCGTGCCGGCAGACCATCGTCGGCCGCGGTTCGTGATCGAGCCGTTCCCGACCAGCTGGCTGCCGTGATCGCACCGGAGCCGCTCGTCCCGTGAGATTGCTGGCGACGAGCGATCTGCATCTCTCGCATCGCGCCAACCGGGAGGCTCTGGTCGAGCTGCCGGCGCATCCGGAGGACTGGCTGATCGTCGCCGGCGACGTCGGCGAGCGGCCCGAGCACCTGATCTTCGCACTGGAGACGCTGACGCCGCGCTTCGCGCGCGTCATCTGGGTGCCCGGCAATCACGATCTCTGGTGCCCGGCCGACGCGGTCGATCGCACCCGCGGCCAGGCGCGGTACGAAGAACTGGTCGACATCTGCCGGCGCTTCGCCGCACTCACGCCGGACGATCCATACGTCGCCTGGCCCGAGTCCGCGGACACCGTGATCGTCCCGATGTTCCTGCTCTACGACTACACCTTCCGGCCGCCCGACGTCCCCGCCGGCGCCGCGCTGACCTGGGCTCGCGAAGCCGGCGTGCTCGCCAGCGACGAACGGCTGCTCGATCCGGCGCCGTGGCCATCGCGCGAAGCGTGGTGCCACGCGCGTGTCGCGGCGACGTCGGCGCGGCTCGACGCCCTGCCTGCGGACTCGCGCACCGTGCTGATCAATCACTGGCCGCTGCGCTACGACCTGGCGCGGCCGCCGCGCGTGCCGCGCTTCTCGATCTGGTGCGGGACCACGCTCACGGAAGAGTGGCCGCGCCGCTATCGTGCGCGCGTCGTCGTCTCGGGTCATCTGCACCTGCGGACGACGCTCTGGCGGCACGGCGTGCGCTACGAAGAAGTGTCGCTCGGCTACCCGCGCGACTGGCGGCGCGAGCGCGGCGTCGATTGGTACTTGCGCGAGATCCTTCCCGCCGACGGCGCCGACACCAGCCGCTACGTACCGCCACGCGATCCGTTTCGGATATGATGCCGCGCATCGATGCGTAAGCTGCGCGTCCTCGTCCTGATGCATCACTACCTGGTGCCGCCGGACAAGGTGTCGGGCCACGACGTCTACACCGCGCAGTGGCGCACCGAGTACGACGTCGTCAAGGCGCTGAAGACCCGTCTGAAGCACGACACCCACGTGCTCGGCGTCAAGGACGATCTCGGCGCGATCAAACAGGCCGTCGACGAGTTCAAGCCGCACATCGCCTTCAACCTGCTCGAGGCCTTTCACGAGGTCGGCACGTTCGATCAGAACGTCGTCAGCTACCTCGAGCTGCTGCGCCTGCCGTACACCGGCTGCAATCCGCGAGGCATGTTCCTGGCGCGCGACAAGGCGCTCTCCAAGAAGCTGCTCCACTACCACCGCATCCCGGTGCCCGACTTCGCCGTGGTCCGGCGCGGGCGCAAGCCGAAGCTGATCAAACGGCTGCAATTCCCGCTGATCGTGAAGTCCCTGACGCAGGAGGCGTCGATCGGGATTTCACAGGCTTCGGTCGTTCAGGACGAGAGCAAGTTCAAGGAACGCTGCCAGTTCATCCACGACTCGATCGGGACCGACGCGATCGTCGAACGTTACATCGAGGGCCGTGAGCTCTACTGCGGCGTGCTCGGCAATCAGCGGCTGCGCGTGCTGCCGGTGTGGGAGTTGACGTTCGACAACCTGCCGGAGCGGCAGCGAAACATCGCCACCGAGCGTGTGAAGTGGAGTCCGAAGTATCAGACCAAGGTGGGCGTCGCGACCGGAGAGGCCGAAGGACTCACCGAGGCGACCGTCGCGCAGATTCAGCACATCACCCGGCGGGCGTATCGTGTGCTCGAGATGAGCGGCTACGCGCGCATCGACTTCCGGCTCGACGCGGAAGGGCGCATCTACGTCCTCGAAGCCAATCCCAATCCGCAGATCGCGCGGACCGAGGACTTCGCGCTCTCGGCCGACCTGGCCGGCCTGTCCTATCCCGCCCTGCTGCAACGAATCCTGACCACCGGCCTCCGATGGGAACCGGATCGAGCAGGATGAACGCGCGGTTGAAGGCCAAGCAAAACTCACCCAACGACCCGCGCCATCCTGCACGGTCGGTCGATCCCCCGGCCAGCGCGTGCGTCGCTATCCGCTGTCCTCACGCCAGTTAGAACGTCGCGCCCTCATCGTCATCATCGGGAACGGCGTTTGCTCTGAATCAGGCCAGGTGTCGCCTGGCAACGGAGCCCTCGTCATGATGGCAATGCGCGGAACAGTGCAGCTGATCGCAGCCGTGGTGCTGCTCGCGACCGCGATGGCGTGCGACAACACGCCGACCGGTCCAACGGCCGAGGCCGCATCGATCAGCGGCAGCTTCGTCGACGCTGGCAATTCGAACTTCGCGACGCAGTCGGCCGGCGTGCAGGCGCGGCCCAGCTTCAGCTCGATTGTGGTCCGCGTCCGCGGCACCAGCATCAGCGACAGCGTCGATGGCAACGGCCACTTCCTGCTCGTCAACGTGCCGCCTGGCACGCTCGAGCTCGAGTTCACCGCGCCGGGTTTCACGTCGACCTTGACGGTCGGCGGTGTGCAGCCAGCGGAGAGTATCGTCCTCCGGCTTGCGCTGACCGAGACCGAGGTCATTCTGGATTCCGAGCGTCGCAACAGCGGCGGCGAGACACAGCTCGAAGGTCCCGTGGAGGCCGTGCCGCCTGCCACTGCAGCACTCCACTTCCGCGTCAGCGGCGTCGATGTCGCCACCGACGCCGCGACGCAGTTCAATCTCGGAGGCGCCGCCGCCACGTTCTCGGATCTCATTCCGGGGACTCGCGTGCACGTGAGCGGCGTCCCGACCAACGACGGTCTGCGGGCGCGCCGCGTAGACATCCAGAGCACGTCGCCCGGCAATCAGATTCCTGTCAACGGCATCGTGCAGAGCGTCACCGGCACCCCGTCGTCGTTCGACTTCGTCATCGGCGGCATGGTCATCCACGGGGATTTGACCACCGAGTTCATCGGCGGCAGCGCGTTCTCGGATCTGGCCAGCGGCCGGCGCGCGGAGGTGACCGCCGAACAGCGCAACGGGTTCATGTTCGCCAGGAGGATCCACGTGCAGCGGTAGCGGCTCCCGCCGCACCGCTCACAGGCAGGTAACTTCGACATCACAATTCAGCACGAGAGTGCACGAGCGAACCGATTCCGATCCTGTCGGTGACCTCGGATCTCCCACCTTCCCTTTCAGTTACCAGCGATCCGGCCGGCCGCCGCCGAAGCGGAACGACGTTTGCTCTCATCCGGGCGTCACAGACCCCTCCAAAAGTGGGGGAGAAACCAGATGCCGAATCGGATGCGATCTCTCGTGGCGAGTGCACTAGTGGCCGGCCTGCTGACCAGCGCCTGCGGCGGCTCATCCCCAACCAGCCCCAGTTCCGAAGGCGCCTCGATCAGCGGGTCGATCGTCGGCGGCAGCAGCGCCGCAGGTATGAGCTCGAGATCGGTGCGCCCGCAGGCCGCGCCGGCAGTCGCCGGCATGTCCGTCGCGGTGAAGGGCACTTCCAACAAGACCAATGTGGACGGCAATGGCCGCTTCGCGCTGACCGACGTGCCCAATGGCCACGTTGACCTCGAGTTCAGCAGCCCCTCGGGCTTCAATTCGACCGTCGGTCTCGACGACGTGCAGTCGAGTGAAAGCATCTCACTCAGTCTCAGCCTGACCGACTCGTCGGTCGTGCTCGACGCGGCGCAGCGAAGCGCCGGCTCCGAAGTTCAGCTCGAGGCACGCGTCGAAGCGGTGCCGCCCGAGACGACCCCGCTGCACATCCAGGCCGGCGGCGTGGACGTCACGACCACGGCGGCGACCACCTTCACGCTCAACGGCGGATCCGGCGCGTTCGCGGATCTGGTCCCGGGCGTGCGCGTGCACGTGAAGGGCCAGTCGGCCGGCACCGGCATCGCCGCGCGGTCAGTCAGCATTCAGAACACCAACGCCGAGATCCCGATTCCGATCAACGGGATCGTCCAGGGCAAGACCGGAACCGCCGCCTCGTTCGAGTTCACAATCGACGGGCGCTTGATCAAGGGCGATTCGACCACCGAGTTCTTCGGCAATAGCGAGTTCGCGGACCTGGTCGACGGCGTCCGCGCGGAAGTAAAGGGCCGCCAGCAGAACGGGTTCGTCTTCGCGATGCGCATCCACGTCGAAGGCGCCGAGGACAGCGACGACGACGAGCAGGACGAGTCGGCGTCCATCGAAGGTCCGCTCACCGCGCTCTCGGGCAGCGTGCCGAATCTGACGCTGACGGTGAACGGCACCCCCGTCCGCACCAGCGGCGCGACCACCGTGCAGCGCAAAGGCGACAAGCAGGAGCTGAGCGTGCTCGCTTTGAACATGACGCTGCACGTCGTCGGCGATCGGCAGAGCGACGGATCGATCGACGCGCGCCTGATTCAGATCAAGGACGACGCCGTCGGCGGCCTGTTCGAGATGCAGGGAGCGATGGGCGGCAAGCAAGGGACCTGCCCGGCGATCTCGTTCGGCATCAACGGCTACGACATCGTCACCGACGCCGCGACGTCGTTCACGCCCGCCTGCTCGACGTTGAAGAACGGCGACAAGGTGACCGTGAAGGGCGTGGTTCAGACCGGCGGCACGGTTCGCGCCACCAGCGTCGAGAAGTAGTCTCGCGGAGTTCAGAGGGTCCGAACAGCCAGTGGGTCCAACGGTCCATCATGTCGATGGGCCCGAGGTCCGCGCACCCCTAGGTTGTCGGACCCTCTGAGCTCCCACAGACCGCCGAGCGTCGATGCGTTCGCTACTCCGCGTGCAGCGCCCGCGCGGGTTGCAGCCGCAGAATCCGGCGCACCGGCCGCCAGCAGGCGGCCAGGCCGATCAACACGACCGCGATCGCCACCATCCCCAGCGTACCGTAATCGTTCTCCGGACGTTGATAGACGACGCTGTCGAGCAGCCCTCCGAGCAGACCCACCAGCAGCATGCCCGCGGCGGCGCCGACAAGAACCAGCGTCGCGACGCGGCGGACGATCAAGCGCACGACGCTGCCGCGGCTCGCGCCGATCGCGAGACGAATGGCGATCTCGCGGCGCCGGCTGGCCACCGCATAGGCGACGAGTCCGTGAATGCCGGTCATCGCCAGCATCGCGGCGAGAACGCCGAAGGCGCCGAGCGCGATCGCGGCGACGCGCATCGGCAGCAGCACGAAGCCCAGCATCGACTCCACCGAGCGCACGCCGAAGATCGGCATCGACGGATCGAGGTCCTTCATGGCGCCGCGAAGCTCCGTCGCGATCTCCTCTGACGGCCGCGGCGAGCGCACCAGCAGCACCGTGGTCGTGTTGTACGACTGGCGCATGGGCAGGAAGACCGCTGGAGTTTCGGACTCGGTCAGCGACTGGTACTTGCCGGTCTCGACGACGCCGACCACTTCGATCGGCGTGCTCGTCCGGCCAAACTGGAAATGACGGCCGATGGCGTCCTCCGTGCGGAGGATCTGGCGCGCGAAAGCCCGGTTGACGATGCCGACGCGTGCGCTGGCCGCGGTGTCTCTCGCGTCGAAGTCCCGGCCCTTCAGAAGGCGGATGCCCAGTGTGGCGAAGTACGCGGGCGACGTCTGATAGCGCACGGCCCTCGGTACTCTCGCCGGCGGCAGGTCGAGCTGATCGTCCGGATAGACAATCGACCTCGACTGATCGATGTTGAGCGGGAGCGAGTTCGCATAGGCCGCGTCCGTGACACCCGGCAACGTCCTGACGCGCTCGAGCGCGCGTTCGCGCAGATCCTGACCGGACTCGCGTGAATAGCCAGCCAGGCCAAGGTCGAACGTCGCCATCGTGACCTGCGCCGGCTGCATCCCGAACGGCATCGTCAGCGTCCGCTGCAGCCCGCGGATCGAGATCAGGCACGCTGCCACCAGGACGACGCACAAGGCGAGTTGCACGCTGACGAGGATCTCGCGCAGCGGCCAGCGGCGGCCGCGCACGTCGTCGCGGGTCTTGAGCGCGCGGTTGGGATCGGTGACCGCGGCCTGACGCGCCGGGCCGACGCCGAAGATCACGCCCGCCGCGAGCGAGACCAGGAACGCGAACAGGAACACGCGTGCGTCGGGATGCAAATCGAACTGCACCGGCAGCGCGATCGGCAATTGCCAGCGGCTGAGCGCCCGGGCCGCGAGCGTCGCACCGACCGCGCCGACCGTGCCGCCAACGCCCGCGAGCACGACCGACTCGGTCAGCAGTTGACGGACGATGCGGCCGCGGCCGGCGCCGATCGAGAGCCGCACGGCCAGCTCATGGCGCCGATCGCGGCCCCGCGCCGCGAGCGTGCTCGCCAGATTCGCGCACGCCGTCAGCAGCACCAGCCCGGCCAGCGCCAGCAGGCCGACCGCGAACGCCTGCGCGGGAGCGCCGATGGCATCGCCGACCAGGCCCGGCCGGGTGAGCTTGATATAAGCGCCGTCCGCGGTCGTCGCGAACGCCTTCCCCAACTGCCGCGAGATCGCCGTCAGGTTGGCCTCGCCCTGCTGCGGTGGCGTGCCGCGCTTGAGCCGGCCCACCACCCAGACGTTGGCCGTGTTGCGGTTCTCGAGCCAGGGATTGCCGACTTCGATCTCGGCCTGCATAGACATCGGGACGTAGATGTCCGGCCGGTAGAAGATCTCGGCGCCGTAGAAGCCGGCGGGTGCGACGCCAAGGATCTTGTACGGCAGCCGGTTCAATCGAATGGTGGAACCAACGATCGACGGATCCGCACCGAAGCGGGCGCGCCAGAAGTCGTAGCTCAGCACCGCGTAGGCGTCGCCGCCGGGCCTGGTGTCCTCGTCCTGATGGAAGAAGCGCCCGGCCGCCGGCGTGACGCCGAGCAGGTCGAAGTAATTGCCGGTGACCAGATAGCCCCATTCGTGCGTCGGGCCGCCGCCCGCGTCGGCCTCCATCATCGTGATGCGGTAGCCGGCGAGCCCGTCGAAGGTGACGTTGGCGTCGCGCATGTCGCGATAGGAGGGATAGGAATGGGCGACGATCTGCCCGATCGGCTGAACGAACACCAGCTGATCGGGATCGCTCACGGGCAGCGGCTTCATCACCACCGCGTTGACGACGCTGAAGACCAGGGTGTTGGCGCCGACGCCGAGCGCGATCGAGATGACCGCCGTGGCCGCGAACGCCGGCGCGCGCCGCAGCGTGCGGAATGCGTAGCGCACGTCGCGGCGCAGGTCGTCGAGCCAGCGGACGCCGAGCGCGTCGCGGTAGTCCTCCTTGACGCCCTCGATCGCGCCGAAGTCGAGCCGGGCCCGCCGCTCGGCGTCTGCCCGGCTCATGCCGGCGCGAACGTAGGCGTCGGCCTGGCGCTCGAGGTGGAAGCGCAGCTCATCGTCGATCTCGCGCTCGACTGTCCGCCGGCGGAACACGGCGCGCAGGCGCAGCCAGAGGTCGCTCAGGACGGCCATCGGGCACTCCCCGTCTGCTTCGACAAGAGTGCCACACGCCCTTGTAGAAGCTCAAGGGGAAGAAGACGGCGCCGCGGCGGTCGGGGTTCCGCGGTCGTCCCGAAGTTCAGCGGGCCCACTCCTTGTAGAGATCCGGACGGCGTTGGCGGAGCAGCATTCTTCTGGCCTGCGAGTCGGCGGCCTCGGACAGATCGAGGTCGGCGATGAGCACGGTTTCCTCGCCGCGCGGCGCGCGGGCGCGAACGCCGCCATCAGGTCCGCAGACGAACGACTCGCCCGAGAACGTCAATCGATCTTCGACGCCGACACGGTTGCACAGGGCGACGAAGTAGCCGTTCTGGAACGCCGGCGTGCACAGCTCGGCCTCGAAGAACCCCGGCGGCCACTCGCCGGCCCACCCGGCCTGCGGGACGACCACCAGGTCGGCGCCGCCGAGGCCGAGCGCGCGCATGTACTCGGGAAAGTGGCGGTCGTAGCAGATCGCGACGCCGACCTTCCCGGCCGCCGTCTCGAACACCGGCGCGCCCAGATTGCCGGGCGTGTAGTACTGCTGCTCGTGACAGCAGGCGTACTCGGTGATGTGCACCATCCGCGTCCGGCCGGCGATCGATCCGTCCGCGTCGATCACCGGCGAGCAGTCGTACGCGGCATCGCCATCGCGCTCGTAGACGTTCAGGACGATGACGATGCCGAGCTCGCGGGCAAGACGCGAGAAGAGATCGGTCGTCGGCCCGGGCACGGGCTCGGCGAGCGCGCGGACGTCGCCCGACGCCGGATGCTGCGGAAAGAAGCGGCTGAACGCGATCTCCGGAAAGACGACGAGGCTCGCGCCACCGGCCGCGGCCGCACGCGCGGCCTCGAGCCCGCGGCGGCGGTTGGCGTCCACGTCCGGCGACGCCGAGTGCTGCACGAGCGCGATCTTCATGCGTCTCCTCGACAGACACGCTCCCACACCGGCAGCGGCATGGTCAGCGGCCAGTACTTCTTTCTCAGCGCGATCACGTCGTCGACGTAACGGGTCTTCTCGACGGCGCCGGCGCGGAGCCGCTCGCGCATGCGGCGCAGCTCGAAGCGGTACAGATCGTTGAGCGCGTCGCGGACGAGCGCCGGCGGCGTCTCGTCGGTGGGCCGAAGTCCGAAGGTCTCGAGCGCTTCGGCCAGCTCGGGCGGATACGTCCAGCGCGGGCCGGTCATGTATGATCCGCGGGTATTTTCTCTCACGACCCCCAAGGAGACCCCGAGATGTTGCGCAGAATGATCGCGCCAATCGCCTTGTTCGGCCTGATCGTCGCCGTACCGGCGGCGCAGGCGCCCACCGAACGAATCGATCAGGAAATGAACGCCAGGATCCGGAAGGAGGGCATGGAGAACTCGCAGATTCTCAAGACCATGCACTACCTGACGGACGTCTACGGCCCGCGGCTCACCGGCTCGCCCAACCACGAGAACGCGGCGAAGTGGGCGGTGAAGCAGATGGAATCGTGGGGCTTCACCAACGGCCGCCTCGAGCCGTTCGACTTCGGCCGTCC
The DNA here is from genome assembly GCA_035711465.1 of Vicinamibacterales bacterium. GTDB lineage: Bacteria > Acidobacteriota > Vicinamibacteria > Vicinamibacterales > SCN-69-37 > DASTCC01. Next base: position 23,118 of record DASTCC010000030.1, on the reverse strand, counting down.
TGGTTGGCTGAACGAGAAGGCGTCGGGGCACGTCATCTCGCCGGTGAAGGACAACTTGGTGTTCGAGGTGCTGGCGTGGACGCCGTCGACGAACGGCACGGTGACCGGCAGCGCCGTGCATGTCGTCGCGCCGGAGAATCCGACGGAGGCGGAGCTGAAGGCGTACCTCGAGGGACTCCGGCCGAAGCTCCAGGGCGGCATCGCGTTGGTGGGCGCCGCGGTCAACGTGCCATTTCAGGAAACGCCGCCCGCCAAGCGGCGCAATGACGAGGACCTCAAGCGCCAATACAACCCGGATCCCAACGCCCCGCCGGCGGCGGGCCGCGGCGGACGAGGCGGTCCGGGACGCGGCGGCCGAGGCGGCGCTCCGGGTGCCGATGCCGGCGGCCCACCGCGGATGACCACTCAGCAGGTGAACGCGGCCATCAACGCCTTCGTGCTCACGAGCGGCGCGGTCGTGCGCGTCAACGACGCCGGCCGCGAGCACGGGCAGATCCGCGCGTTCGCCGGCACGGCCAACGATCCCGCACAGAATCTGCCGACAGTCGTGCTCCGCAACGAGGACTACGGCCGCATCGCGCGCATCCTCGCCGACGGCACGCCGGTGACGCTCGAGTTCACGATCACCAACCGGATGTTTCCGGAGGGTCGGACCTCGTATAACGCGGTCGCGGAGATCAAGGGCACGGACAAGGCGGACGAAGTCGTGATGCTCGGCGGCCACCTCGATTCGTGGCACTCGGCGACCGGCGCCACCGACAACGCCATCGGCTGCGCGGTGATGATGGAAGCCGCGCGCATCCTGCAGGCGATCGGCGTCAAGCCGCGGCGCACGATCCGCGTCGCGCTCTGGGGCGGCGAGGAACAGGGGCTGCTCGGATCGAAGGCCTACGTCGCCGAGCACTTCGGCACCGCCGAGGCGCCGAAGCCGGAGTTCGCGAAGTTCAACGGCTACTTCAACGTCGACTCGGGGACGGGACGGATCCGCGGCGGCTCGGTCTTCGGTCCGCCCGAAGCGGCGGCGATCGTCGCGCAGTACTTCCGGCAGTTCGAGGACCTCGGCGTCTACGGCGCGACGGCGACGACCAGCCGCAACACCGGCGGCACCGACAGCACGTCGTTCAACGCGGCCGGCCTGCCCGGCATCGGCCTCAGCCAGGACACCATCGAGTACGGCACGCACACCTGGCACACCAACCTCGACACCTACGAGCGCATCGTCGAGGACGACGTGAAGAAGTCGGCCGTGGCGATCGCGTCGGCCGTGTATCACCTGGCGATGCGCGACGAGATGCTGCCGCGTTTTGCACCAGACAAGATGCCGGCGGCTCCGGGCACCGGACGCGGCGGCGGTGCAGGCGCCGACAGGTGAGAAAAGCGTCGGTACGACGGGTCCTCCGGGCACGACCGGGGCACCCGTCGTACCGACGGTCACGAATCTTTCTGTAACTCCCAGGTCTGCCGTCGCCGTTCCCACTCGACGAGCAGGATCGCCGCCACGGTCGAGAACGCTGACGCGATGGCCCAGGCGGGGTCTTCGATCTCGATGTGCCGCCGTTCGGACGCCACACCGTGGTGGCTCATCACCCACCAGAAGTTGATCGCCGAGTGAATGCCGATGGCGGGCCAGAGGCTGCGGCTGCGCTCGACGATCCAGGCGAACAGCATGCCGGCCGCGGTCGCGGAGAGTACGGCCGTCAAGCCTCCCTGGTGCGCCGCGCCGAAGGCCAGCGAGCTCACGGCCGCCGCGCCCCAGAACGAGAACTCGCGCCGCAGCGCGACGAACAGGAACCCGCGAAACAGCAGCTCTTCGGCGATCGGGCTCACGATCGCGTCACCAAAGATGACGTCGACCGGCGACAGCACCTGGCGCGACAGCAGCCACGCGGCGAACATCGGCACGGTCGCGAGCGCCCCCAGGAGGTAACCGCGCCACGGATCACTCGTGAGCCCGAGCTCGAGCCAGGGGTCGCGGGCGCCGTCATGATGGGTCAGGTAGCCGCTGATGAACAGACAGGGCATTCCCCAGAGGGCGAGCTTGAGCAACCCCTGCCCGGTGGCGAAACCGAACACGTCGACGTCGAGATCGACGAGGACCCAGAACGCCCAGACCGCCAGCGCCGTGAACGCGAGCCGCCCCAGCGCGGCCCAGACCCGCATGAGGCATTAGACACCGGAGGGGTCCGGGGCACTCGCAACTTGGAACTCCGAACCTAGAACTCAGAACTCAAGACCTTCGTTCAGGCCTTCATGCCCCACGCCATGACAGGCTACGCTGGCAACCGAAACGCTTGCCGCGGCAACTTGCCGCTTGCGGTGCCTTTCAATCAGGATGACCGCGGCGACGGTCGACAGCGCTGACGCGATCATCCAGCCGGTCTGCATCTGCTGGGACAACGCGCCGCTGCGGTGGCTCATCACCCACCAGAAGTTGATCGCCGTGTGCAGACCGATGGCGGGCCAGAGGCTGCCGGTGCGTTCCGTCAGCCACGCGAAGAGCACGCCGGCGCCGGCGGCGGAGATGGCGCCGGCGGCCCCGCTCGTCGACCAGGCGAACTGAAGGAACTGCGTTCGCCATTCAGCGGCGACGATGCTCATCGACAACCACTTCATAGATTCCTGGAGGTTCATCAGATGCGCGGCGCCAAACGCCAGCGCACTCAGCGTCACCGCGCTCCAGAATGAAATGCCGAGTCGCCTGAGACCGAAGAACAGGAACCCACGAAACAGGATCTCTTCGGCGAGCGGGCCAAGGATGGCGTCACCGACGATGACGTCGAGGCGCGTCAGCGCGGGCGAGAACAACCATGCCGCGAGCATCGGGATCGTCGCAACGGCGCCAAGCCCGTAGCCGCGCCAGGGATCGTTGGTAAGGCCGAGATTGACCACGCGCGCGATGAGCACGCACGGCAGCCCCCAGATCACGAGCTTGAGCAGCCCCTGCCCCGTTGCAAAGCCGAACAACTCGACGTCCAGGCTCGAGAGAACCCAGAACGCCCACACGGCCAGCGCGGTGAACGCGAGACGACCCGCCGCCGCCCGGAAACGCATGGAGGGATTAGACACCAACGGCCGCCGATCTACCTGGCGGCCGTTGGTGTGTGAGTCAACGTCGAACTTAGAACTCAGAACTTCGACCTAGAACTTTGGTTCCGGACTCAGCACGAAGAACCAAGTTCTGAGTTCTCAGTTTGCAGGTGCCGTTTACTTCTTCATGTCCGGCGCCACCGACAAGTACAGGCTGTTGAAGAAGAACCGGTAGTTGCCGTGCGGCTGCGAGCGGAACAGGAGCTCGTTGCCGAACACGAAGACGCGGCCCTGACCGACGTTGGCCTCGGCCATCTGGATGCCGTTCTCCAGGTACTTCTGGCCCCACGCCCAGCCGCTGCGCAGCGGCGACGCGGTGTCGTACCACGCAACCTTGCGCAGGTTCGCCGGCGTCCCGGTGATGTTCCACGTCGGGCTGGCATCGAAGTAGACGTCGACGTGATCCGGGTAGCCGTGCGCGACCGGGTTGGTCGGATCGACGGCGACGCGCAGCACCGATCCGGGCACGTAGAACTTCTCGCGTCCGATCGGCTGGCCGTTCTCGACGAGGTGATCGGTCATCGGCAGGTTGAACGCCGCGACCGCGGCGTTGGCCGCGCCGCCGATGGCGATCACCGTCCCGCCTTCCTGCACGAACTGCTGCACCTGCTTGAGCGTCTCGGGCGTGAACGCGCCGCGCCGCCGTGCATATTCCTCCGGGTAGGGCTGCGAGGGCGGCCGATCGTCGCGCGGGTCCTTCGCCTGCTGGCCCGCTCCGGCGCCCCGGCCGCCACCGCCACCGCCGCCGCGGCCACCGCCGCCACCACGCCCGCCGCCGGCCGCAAGGCCGGAGTCGTTGAAGACGAGCACGTCGTACTTCGACCTCAGGTTGCCGGCGTCCAGCATCGGGGGGAACACGACTTCGTAGGGGAACTCGAAGTTGTCGAAGACGAGCCGCGTCCAGCCGGACGGCATGCCTCCGCCGTAGGTGTCGTAGAGGCCGATGCGCAGCTTCTTCAGCTTCGATCCACCGGTGGGCGCCGCCGTTGCCGCCTCGAAGTTGACGCCCAGATCCGTCGCCGCCTTCTGCAGGATCGCGCGCGTCGTCGGCTTGGCGCCGACGTAGAACGTGCCGCGACCCATCGGGCCGTCGGTGAGCCAGGTCACTTCCTCGTTGGCCGCGAGCAGACGGTTGATGGCGATGAAGCTGTCGTTCGACGTGTGGCTGAAGTAGTAGCCGGGCGCCGACTGGGCGCCGCGGATCGATCCGGCCGGCACCTTGGCGAAGTCGGTGAGCGCCTGGAACGGGCCGTCGAAGGCGTCGAGCACGCGATCGAACTGCACGCCCATGGTGTAGGCGAGCGTATAACCGGCGACGTCGTACGGCGCGGTCGGAGGCGCGCCCGGATATGGGATGTCGTCCGGATGATCCTGCGGCTCGAACATGTCCATCACGTGCGGCCGGAACGCCTGCGCGGTCTTGATCACCAGCGACTCGGCCGGGTACTGCTTGCCGGCGACGGTGAACGGCGCCGTAGCGCGGTGCACCTGGATGCCCGACTTGATCAGCGCGTTGACGAACCGGACGGTGGTGCCGAAATCAGGATGGCCGGCCGGCATGATGAAGCCGCGCGGGTTGCGATACTCCGGCTTCTTCAGCTCGGCATAGACCGCGGCCGGGTTGACGCCGCTGCCGCCACGGCCGCCGCGTCCCCCGCCGCCACCGCCACCGGCGCCGCGCCCGGCGGGTGCAGCGGCCGCCGCGCCACCGCCGGCCGCCGCGAGCGACGCTTCGATGCGCGCCACCTCGTGCGGCGTGAACGTCCAGTGATCCTCGCTGCCCCACTTGATGTTGTCCGCGCCCATCCGGTAGATGCGGTACAGCAGCGTCTCGCGATAGCGCGAGGCGAGATCGAGGATCGCGTAGTTGGCGGTGATCGAGTAGTCGATCGAGTAGCGGAACTTCCACTCCTGCGGCGGAATCGGGAAGAAGCTGCTCGAGTTGGCGACCTGGAAGCGCGCGTTGAACGGGATCTGCTGGCCCGGCGTCGGCGAGCCGATCGTCTCGGTCAGGATTCCGATCTGGTTGTGGAAGTACGCCGTCGTCCGCAGGCCGCCGTTCCACCACGTCGAGTAGCTCGCGCCCTGCTGCGACACCACGCCGGGCTTGCCTTCGGCGATGAACCGCGTGTGCATCGCCGACGCGACCATCTCGATGCCGGCCGGCACCAGCGGATGGAAGTTGTAGTTGTGCGGATCGCGGAACGGCGGCGCGAACATGACGCTGCCGCCGGGGCCGCTCTGGTGGTGGTTGTACATGATCTGCGGGAACCACTCGCGGTACATCACCCGGCTCATGTTCGTCGTCTCGGGCGTCGCGTTCATGAACGAGTCACGGTTGTTATCGTGGCCCGCGTAGTGGTTGTAGAGCACCGGCGGCCCGCCGTCGCCGTAGTACTTCATGTAGTTGTCGGCGATCAGGTCGTGCCCGTCGGGGTTGGCGTGCGTCGCCAGGACGATGACGTCGTTCAGGATCCGGCGCGTCTCCTCGTCGTTGCGCGACACCAGCTGATAGACGAGCTCCATCAGCTGCTGCGCGCCAAGCGTCTCGCTCGCGTGCAGCCCGCCGTCGATCCAGACCACCGCCTTGCCCTCGCGGGCGAGCGCCCGCGCCTGGTCGTCGTTCAGGCCCTGGGCGAGCGAGAGCTGACGCGAGATGTCCTTGTAGCGGGCGAGCTTCGCGAAGTTGGCCGGCGAGGTGATGATCGCCTGCAGCTGCGGCCGATCGAGCGCGGTGCGGCCGATCTCGACCACCTGCATCCGATCGGATTCCTGGTCCAGCTTGCGCCAGTAGGCCATCAGCTGCTGGTAGTTGGCCAGGAAGTAGTCGTCGCCGATGTTGTGGTTCCACTCCTGTTTGGGCGACGTGACCTGCCCGGCCTCAGGCGCCAGCGCGGGCGCCTGCCCGGCGATGGGCATCACGCCGACCACGGCCGTGGCCAGCAGGGTGACCAGGACGAGGTGTGTACGGTGTCTTCGCATTGCTCCCCTCCGGAAACGCGTCAACGATAGCAGAAAGCTCAACGATCGCCCCGACCGAACGCCCACCCGCCAGCGACGAAGACCAGGCCGGCGACGTCGGCGAGCGGCGCCGGATGGAACAGCAGCATCCCGCCAACTCCGGCCGCCGCTCGTAGCAGGCGCGCGTCGGGCCGCATCAGCCAGGCGCCGAACGCCATGGCCAATCCAATTACGCCGGCAGCCGCGGTAGCGCTGCTCAGCAGCACGTCCGCCCAGGGTGCTTCCATCAGAATGCCGAGCCCGCGGGGATCGAGCGTGAACGCAAAGGGCACGAGAAACGCCGGCAGCGCGTACTTCCAGGTCCGGACCATCGTCGGGAAAGGACGCCCGCCGGTGATCGCCGCCGCCGCAAAAGGCGCGAGCGCGGTCGGCGGACTGACTTCGGAGAGCACGGCGTAATAGAAGATGAACATGTGCGCGGCGACGGGGGCAACCCCGACGGTGGTCAGCGCCGGCACGACCATCACCGCCGAGATGATGTAGGAGGCCGTCACCGGGACGGCGAGTCCGAGAATCCACACTGCCACGGCGCCAAAGAGGATCGTCAACGGCAGCGAGCCGCCGGCCAGATCGACGATCAGACCGGCCGCCTTGAGCCCGAGCCCGGTCAGCGTCACGACGCCGACGATGATGCCGGCGACGGCGGTGGTCGCGAGCACGGGGAGCACGTCCTCGCCGCCGGCGATGAGCGCCTTCGACACGCGCCGCGGTTTGAGCCGCTCCTCCGGCGGACCGAGAAAACTGAGACCGACCGCGGCAATCGTCGCCCAGAACACGGCTCGAAACGCCGAGAATCCCACCGCCATCATGACCCCGACGATGACGAGCGACGTGAAGTGAAAGGCGCGCGCGCCGAGCCGCGGCCGGACCGCAGCATCGCTCGCACCGCGTTCCTCGGCGGCGGCACGATCGTCGTTGTCATGGCCCGGCGACGGCCGCCGCGGCTTTTCGCCTTCGATCATCAGCAGGATCGAGAGGTAATAGAGCAGCGTCGGAATCGTCGCCATCACCAGCACGTGCAGGTACGAGATGCGGAGGTACTCGGCGATCAGAAATGCGGCCGCGCCGAGCGTTGGCGGCGAGAGCAGCGCGCCGATCCCTGAAGCCGCGAGCATCGCGCCGGCCGTCTCCGCGACGTAGCCGACGCGCTTCAACACCGGCCAGGCGACCGATCCGAGTGTCACGGTCGTGGCGACGCCGCTGCCCGACACGGTGCCGAGCAGAAACCCTGCCAGCGTCACCGAACGCCCGGCCGCCGCGGCGGTGTTGCCGCGCGAGAGCGCCATCGAGAAATCGAGGAAGAAATGCCCGGCGCCCGACGCCTCGAGCACCGCTCCGTAGATGCTGAACAGGATGATGTAGGTGACCGCGACGTCGAGCGGGACGCCGTAAATACCCTCGAGAGTCATGTACAGGTTGCCGACGAGGCGCGACAGGTCGTAGCCGCGATGCGCGATGCCGGTGAGGCCGATCGAGACGAGCCAGGGGCCGCCAACGGCATAGGCGAGAAACGCCGCCGCCGAGGTCGGCAGAATCCAGCCGGTCGTGCGCCGCGCCGCTTCCAGCACGACCGCCATCGCGAGCACGCCGGCGAGCATGTCCCCGCCGGTGGGATTGGCGGCGCGGTAGAGAAAATCAGGGCCGACGGCGAGCGGCCAACCGAGGCCGACGATCGCGGCGACGACCCAGAGGAGATCGACCGCCTGACCGTAACGCCCCTTCGTCGGCTTGAACCTGAACGTCGCCCAGACGCCGACGAACAGCATCAACGGGCGATAGATCTGCGGACTGATCACCGTGAGCACCCAGATCAGCGACAGGGCGCTCAACAGGAAACAGAACACACCAGCCACGTGTGGGCGTTACCAGCCGTGTTCTTTGTAGTACCGGATCGCGCCGGGATGGAACGGCGCCGGCGAGACGTCCGGGCCGGTCGGCACCGCGAGATGGCGCGCCTCGGGGTGCGCGGCGATGAGCGCGGCCTGCTGCGCGAACAGGATGCGGACGATGTCGTAGACGAGCGGCTCGTCGAGCTGTGACGACGCGACCAGGAAATTCGTCACGCCGACGACGGGAATCTCCGCGTCGACGCCGCGGTAGGCGCCGGGCGGCAGGAACGCCATGCGGTAGATCTGGCGCGTGTACTTCTGCTCGAGCGCCGGCAGCAGGTCCGCCTGCGGCAGCAGCGCGATCGTCATCCCCGGCGTCGCCGCCAGGTCCTGCACCGCCGGCGTCGGCACGCCGCCGCTCCAGATGAACGCGTCGAGCTTGCCGTCCTTCATCGCGCCGGCCGACTCGCTGACGCCGAGCGAATGGCGGACGATGTCCTTGCGCGGATCGAGGCCGGCGGCTTCGAGCACGCGATCGGCGATGAGCTCGGTGCCGCTGCCGGGCGCGCCGACCGAGACGATCTTGCCCTTGAGATCCGCCACCGTGCGAAAGCCGGCCGAGCGCAGGACGACGACGTGGGTGAAGTTCGTGTAGAGCGTGGCGACGGTCCGGATCGACCCGATGCTGCTGGCGGCGAACGGCCCGGTGCCCGCCTGCGCCTCGGCGAGCGTGTCGGCCGTCGTCAGAGCCAGATCCACCTTGCCGAGCTGCATCAGTTTCAGATTGTCGACCGAGGCCGCCGTGACCTCCGCAGTCACCTGCACGCCGGGAATGCCGGCGGTGACGACGCGCGCGATCGCGCCGCCGTACGGGTAGTAGACGCCTCCGGTGCCGCCGGTCCCGATCGACAGGAATCGCGTCGCCGGGCGCGCCGTCTCCGAGCTGCCGCCGCACGCCGCGGCGGCGGAGAGGAGCAGCACCAGCAGGACGCGGCCGGTCATCGCATCAGCTTCCGGTACTTGATGCGGTGCGGCTGATCGGCGTCGGCGCCGAGCCGGCGCTTCTTGTCGGCCTCGTACTCCTGGTAGTTCCCTTCGAACCACTCGACGTGGCTGTCGCCCTCGAACGCGAGGATGTGGGTGGCGATGCGATCGAGAAACCAGCGGTCGTGCGAGATCACGACCGCGCAGCCGGCGAAGTCAAGCAGCGCCTCTTCGAGCGCGCGCAGCGTGTCGACGTCGAGGTCGTTGGTCGGCTCGTCGAGCAGCAGAAGGTTGCAGCCGCGCTGCAGCAGCTTGGCGAGGTGCAGGCGATTGCGCTCGCCGCCCGAGAGCGTGCCGACCTTGCGCTGCTGATCGCGGCCGCGGAAGTTGAACCAGGACACGTAAGCGCGCGAGTTCACGGCCTTCTTGCCGAGCTGAATCTCGTCCTCGCCGCCGGAGATCTCTTCCCAGACCGTCTTGTTCGGATTCAGCGCTTCGCGCGACTGATCGACGTAGCCGATCTGCACCGTCTCGCCGATGCGCAGCGTGCCGGCGTCAGCCGTCTCCTGCCCCACCAGCATCCGGAACAGCGTCGTCTTGCCCGCGCCGTTGGGTCCGATCACGCCGACGATGCCGCCGCGCGGCAGCGTGAAGTCCAGGTCGTCGATGAGCAGGAGATCGCCGTAGCCCTTGCGCACGTCGCGCGCTTCGACGACGACGTCGCCGAGCCGCGGCCCGGGCGGAATGTAGATCTCGACCCGCTCGATCTTCTCGGCGGTGTCCTCGGCGAGCAGCTGCTCGTAGGCGTTGAGGCGCGCCTTGCCCTTCGCCTGGCGGGCGCGCGGCGACATCCGGATCCACTCGAGCTCGCGCTGCAGCGTCCGCTGGCGCTTGGTCTCCTGCTTCTCTTCCTGCGACAGCCGCTGCTGCTTCTGATCGAGCCACGACGAGTAGTTGCCTTCCCACGGATACGCCCGCGTCCGATCGAGCTCGAGAATCCAGCTGGCGACGTTGTCGAGGAAGTAGCGATCGTGCGTGATGGCGACGACCGATCCTTTGTACTCGTGCAGGAAGTGCTCGAGCCAGGCGACCGACTCGGCATCGAGGTGGTTGGTCGGCTCGTCGAGGAGCAGCAGATCCGGCGACTGCAGGAGCAGCCGACAGAGCGCGACGCGGCGGCGTTCGCCGCCGGAGAGCCTGGTGACGTCGGCGTCGCCGGGCGGCAGCCGCAGCGCGTCCATCGCGTGCTCGAGCTTCGAGTCGAGATCCCAGGCGCCGGCGGCTTCGATCGCGTCCTGCACCTTGGCCTGCTCTTCCAGGACCTTTTCCATCTCGTCCGGCGAGAGCTCCTCGGCGAACTTCGCGTTGATCTCGTCGAAGCGCGTCAGCAGCGCCCGCGTCGCGGCGACGCCCTCCTCGACGTTGCCGACCACCGTCTTGGCCGGGTCGAGCTGCGGCTCCTGGGCGAGATAGCCGACGCTGTAGCCGGGCGAGAGCACGGCCTCGCCCTGAAAATCCTGATCGAGGCCGGCCATGATCTTCAGCAGCGTCGACTTGCCGGTCCCGTTGGCGCCGATGACGCCGATCTTCGCGCCGTAGTAGAACGAGAGCCAGATGTCCTTGAAGACGACCGAGTCGGGCGGGTAGATCTTGCCCAACCCTTTCATGGTGTAGATGAACGACGGCATGCAGCCACCGATTGTACATGGTCGTTGTGACGGGCGGCACGGCGTCGCCGACGTGCTGCGTGCGGTCGCGCTCGCCGTGCTCTACTAGGTGCGGTGTCCCGGGAACCGTCGCCACTGCTGCTGCGCGGTCTTGCGATGCTGGCCGCGCTGGGCATCGGGTGGGCCCTCATGCTCATCGTGCTCGGCGGCATCGATCTCACGCTCGGTGGGTTGACCATCACCAGCAACGAGCCGCGCCGTCCTTTTTACGCCGGGGCGCTGGCTGCGGCGATGCACGTCTGGTTGACGGGCGTCGATCCGTGGCGCCTGCGGCTGGATCGCCTGCGGCGTCGGATTCCAGCCGGTCTCTCGCAGGTCGTCGGCAGCTGGCTCCGCGCCGATCGGCTCGCCGTGCTGCTGACCATCGTCACGCTGCTCGTCGGCTTGCGCTGGACCTCGACGACGGCCGCTGCGGCCGACGAGTACGGCTATGTCTCGCAAGCCGACCTGTGGCTGAAGAGGGACCTCCGCATCGAGCAGCCCTGGGTCGACGAGGTGCCGTGGAACAACGCGCCATGGACGTTCGCGGAGCTCGGCTACCGGCCGGTGGGCGAAGCCGGAGACCGTGCGGTGGTCCCGACCTACTCGCCAGGTCTGCCGCTGCTCATGGCGGCGGCCAAGCTTGCCGGCGGGCAGGCGGCGATGTTCGTCGTCGTGCCGCTGCTTGGCGCCGCGATGGTCTGGTGTACGTATCGGCTTGGCCTTCGCGTCACGACGCCGTGGTTCGCGCTGCTGGCAGCCGCGCTCGTCGCGACGAGCCCGCCATTCCTGTCACAGCTGGTCGTGCCGATGTCCGACGTGCCGGCGGCCGCGTTCTGGAGTCTCGCCGCGCTCGGCGTCATCTCGGCCGGCACTGGCACCGCGCTCGTCGCCGGTCTCGCAGCAGGTCTTGCGACGCTGGTTCGCCCCAACCTCATCTATCTCTCGATCGTTCTCGGTCTGTGGTTCGTCGTCGACGCCACGCGCCGCCGCGCGCGAGGCTGGCTCGCGCTCCAGCGCGGCGCGACGTTCTCGATCGGCGCCATCGGAGGCGCCGTCGTCGTCGCGGCGTTCAATCGCTATCTCTTCGGGTCGGCGGCCGAATCGGGCTACGGCAGGATCGATCAGATCTTCTCGGTCTCCCACCTGGGACCCAATCTCTGGAGATATCTCAACTGGACGTGGACGGCGACGCCGGTGGCGCTCGTCGGACTGGCGGCGCTCGCACTGCCGTTGCGCCGACTGTGGCAACCGCCTGCGGCGCGCGGGTTCGCCGCGCTGGCTGCGGTATTCACCGCTGCCGTATGGATGCAATACCTCGCGTATCTCGTCTTCGATCACTGGTCCTACCTGCGATTCCTCCTGCCGACCTATCCACTCGTGATGATCGCAGCCGCGCTCGTCGTGCGTGCGTTGCTCGTGGTTCCCCACCCGACCGTCCGCCTGGTGAGCGTGCTCGCGGTTGGCCTGATCTTCGTGGAGCAGATCTCGTTCGCCTCGCGGGAGTTCGTCTTTTCGAGCGCCCGGGACGAGCGGCACTACGCCGGCGCGGCGATCGCGCTGCGGAACGCCACCCCGCCGGAGGCCGTCGTGCTGTCGAGGCAGTTCAGCGGCGCACTGCAGTACTACGGAGGCCGGACGGCGCTGCGCTACGACGAGCTCGACGCAGACGCGCTGGACGAAGCGGTCACGTGGCTGGTCTCGCGCGGCGTGCCGGTCTACGCGATGCTGGAGGACGTCGAGCGCCATCAGTTCGAGCTGCGCTTCAAGGGCGAACGTCTGGCAGCCGAGCTGCCGGCGCGACTGATCGTCACGTATCGCGGCTCGTCGCCGATCACGATCTATCAGTTGTCCGGTCCGCCGCCGGCCGGCGAACCGACGATGGTGCCGCCGATCCCGGAGCACGGACCGGTCCCGATGCCCGCCGACGACCCACGGCCTGCGCTGCGGCTCAAGCCGCCGCGGTGAGCCGACTCCGGGACTCACACCGAGCCGCTACTCGGTTCGCAGCGCCGTCACCGGATCGACGCGAATCGCCCGCATCGCCGGCACCACGGTCGCGAGGATCGCGACGAGGACGGCGGCGGCCGCGATCGCGGCGAATGTGGTCGGGTCGGTCGCGCTGACGTCGTAGAGCATCGTCGACATCGTCCGGCTCAGGGCGAGCGCGGCGGCGAGGCCGATCGCCAGCCCGATGCCGGCGAGCGAGAGACCTTCGACGAGCACGAGCCGCAGGATGCTGGCGTGCGACGCGCCGAGCGCGACGCGGACGCCGAGCTCGCGCGTGCGCTGGGCCACGGCGTGCGCCATGACGCCGTAGATCCCGACGGCGGCGAGCAGCGCCGCGACCACGCCGAAGACGGAGAGCAGCAGCGTGTTGAGACGACGCTGCGCCGTCATCTCGTGCAGCGCCTCGTCGACGGTCTGGACCGCATGCACGGCAATCGAGGCGTCGGCGGCCTGGACCTGACCGCGCAGCAGGTTGGATGCCTGACGCGGATCGGCGGCCGTGCGGACGAGCACGAGCAGCGACGAATCCGGCCGTTGCGCCAGCGGCTGGTACACCTCCGGCCGCACCGGCGCGTCGTACCCGGTCCGGCGCGTGTCGCCGACGACGCCGACGATCGTCATCCACGGCGCTTGCGACGCCACTTGCCCGTACTTGATTCGCTGACCGAGCGGATCTTTGTCGCCCCAGAACTGGCGCGCCATCGTCTCGTTGATGATGGCGACGGTCTCCGCCGTGGCGCTGTCGCGATCGTCGAAGGCTCGGCCGCGGCGGAGCGGGATGCCCATCACCTTGAAGTAGTTGGGCGTGATTGCGTCGGTCGGCACCTCGACGGCCTCTTCGGGCGCGAAGTCGGGACGGCCCTCGATGCTGAAGTTCGTCGAGTTGGGCGTCGACGAGAGAAAGAGCGCGCCAATCGCCGCCGCGGCCTCGACGCCCGGCTGCGCTTCGAGGCCGTTGACGACGCGACTGAAGAAGTCGACGCGCGGCGCCGGATCGCGGTATCGCGGGCCCCACAGGCTGACGCGTCCGCTGAGCAGCCGATCGGTACGGAAGCCGAGATCGACGTGCTGCAGCCGCGCGAAGCTTCGCAGCATCAGCCCGGCGCCGACGAGCAGCACGATCGCCAGCGCCACTTCGACGACGACGAGACCGCGACGGAGTGAGCGTCCGAGCGCGCTCGATCCGCGCGAGCCTTCCTTGAGCGCGTGGCTCGGATCGGTCCACGCGAGCTGCCAGGCCGGCACTGCCCCGAACACGAGACCGGTGATCAAGGACAAGCCGAGGGTGAACGCGAGCACGCCGCCGTTGATGCCGATGGATTCGAGTCGCGGGAGATCTGCCGGCGCGGCGCCGAGGAGCGCCTGGAGGCCCAGCCAGGCGAGCGCCAACCCCAGGCCGCCGCCGATCGCAGCCAGCACGACGCTCTCGGTCAGGAGCTGCCGCACCAGCCGCCGGCGTCCGGCGCCAATCGCCGCGCGCAGCGCCAGCTCGCGCTCGCGAACCGCCGATCGCGAGAGCAGCAGGTTGGCGACGTTGGTGCAGGCGATGAGCAGGACGAACCCCACCGCGCCGGTGAGCACGAGAATCGCCGGCCGGACGTTGCCGACGATCTGCTCGCGGTAATCACGCACCCAGACGCCGTACCCTTTCCGGCCCGGCCGCGCGGCGAGAAGCGCGTTGTTCACGCGCTCGAGATCGGCCTGGGCCTGCGCGACGGTCGTGCCCGCCTTGCGGCGTCCGATCATCTGCAGCCAGAGCGAGCCGGCGGTGTTTCGCAGCTGCTCGGACGGCGCGATGGGCACCCAGAACTCCGACTCGGCGGTCGGAAACGCGAAGCCCTCCGGCATCACGCCGATCACGTCGTTGGCGCGGCCGTTGAGCTCGACCTTCAGTCCGAGCACGTCCGCGCGGCCGCCCATCCGCCGCTGCCAGAAACGATGCGACAGCACGATCACCGCCGGCGCGCCCTCGCGGTTTTCTGCTTCGGTGTAGGTGCGCCCCATCGCCGGCTTGACGCCGAGCACGTCGAACAGCGTCTCCGTGCTGTACGCCCCGGCGACGCGCTCGGGACTGCCCTGTCCGGTCAACGTGCGCGACGTGGCGTTGAAGACCGCGACCGAGGCGAACGTCCCGTTCTCGGTGCTGTACGAGGTGTAGTCCGGGTACGAGTGCCAGTCCTCGTGGATGTTGATGCGCGAGTTGTCCATCCAGATCATGGCCAGCTCGTGCGCGTTCGGATACGGCAGCGGCCGGAGCAGCACGCCGCTGGCGACGCTGAAGATCGCCGTGTTCGCGCCGATGCCGAGCGCCAGGGCCGCGATCGTCGTGAGGCTGAACGCCGGGCTCCGCCAGAGCAGCCGCACGGCGTACTTCAGGTCCTGCCAGATCGTCTCCATCACGCCTCCTCCACGAACGTCGTAGCCGCGGTCACGCAGCGCCGCGAAATTCCCGAGCCGGCGATCGGCTTCCTGCAGCGCCTCTTCGAGCGATCGCCCGTCGCGGCGCAGGTGCTCCACGATCAGCGCGCGGTGGTGCTCGAGCTCGTCGCCGATCTCGTCGACGACGCGATCGCGCGCGACGAGCGCCCGGATTCGATCTCGAAGAACGCGAAGCGCGCGCATCGTGGTGGGATCAGGCCTCGATGACCCGCGCGATCGCGCCCGAGAGCCGGCGCCAGCTCGCCAGCTCGGACTCGAGCTGTTTGCGCCCGGCCGGCGTCAGCCGGTAGAAGCGGGCGCGGCGGTTGTTTTCGGACAGCCCCAGCGACGACTTGATCCAGCCGCGCTGCTCCATCCTGTAGAGCGCCGGGTAGAGCGATCCCTCTTCGACCTTGAGCACGTCTGCCGAGAGCTGCTGCAGCCGGATGGCGATGCCATAGCCGTGCTGAGGCTCGTGCTGGAGGGCTTTGAGGACCAATAGGTCGAGCGTTCCGTGCAGCTGGTCGGAGGGCATGTCTCCCTTAGACGTTCTAAGGGAGGAAATAGTTTGTGGCTGCGCCACGGCTCGGGGCTCGGGCTCGCGGCTCGGGGCCGCGCGGGCTCGAGGATCACCTCGCCAGGGAAATCAAGGCCGCGCGCTGCCAAGGCGTGCCGAGGCCGGTGAGCGTTTCGGAAGCGCCACATCAGGCCCCGAGCCCCGAGTCCCGAGCCCCGGGCCGCCAGCAAGTGGCATCGGTGTTGAATCCAAGGCAACCATGTCCAAGCGAACGACACGATCCATCCGCAGCGATGAGCGTCAGGGCATCAGCAATCGTGAATCGGCGGCCGAAGAACGGCGCGAACGCAAGGAGCATCCGCCAATCGAAGGCGGACGGCCCGAGCCCGTGGACGCCGGCGGCGACGTCGGCGAGGAGCCGCGCGAGCGGCATCGCGACGGCCACACCGCCCACAAGGCCGGCAGCAAGTCAGTGGCGCAGAAAGAAGACGGCAGCCGCTATCCGGATCGCTCGACGCCGCCGTCGCGCAAGGTCGCGGGAGCGTTCGGACGCGAGCCGGGCGGCCCGTCCGCGCGTGACGCCGACGCGTCATCGCATCCGAAGCGGCACCAGCGCTAATCGCCGCGGGCCAGGCTACCGGGCGATCGCCTTCACCGGATCGATTCGCGACGCCCGCAGCGATGGGCCGAGACATGCCAGCGCCGCGATGGCCGCGAAGATCGTCGCAACGGCCGCGTAGACCATCGCGTTCAGCGGATCGATGCCGAACAGCAGCTGCCGAATCAGGCTGGCCGCTGCCGCCGATGCCGCCAGTCCGACGGCCAGCCCGATCGCGACGAGCAGCAGTCCGCTCCGCATCACCATGGCGACCACGCGCCGCCGGCTGGCGCCGAGCGCCATGCGGATGCCGATCTCCGGCGTCCGCTGCGACACGAAGTAGGCCAGCACCGAGTACAACCCGGTCAGCGAGAGCCCGAATGCCACCGCGCCGAAGATCGCGGTCAGCGCCGCGACCAGCTGCTGCGTGCCGAGGCTCTGCGAGAGCGTCGTCTCCATCGTCGCAAAGAACGCGATCGCCTGCGCCGGATCGACGGCGGCGACGGCGCTGCCGATCGCCGCCTGCAGCGCGTTGGCGTCGCCGGTGGTTCTGGCGACGACATTCAAACCGATCCGCGGCAGCTGACGCGCGGGGACGTAGACCTCGTCGGGCGTCGGCTGGTTGACGCCGGCGCTCTTCACGTCGCGAATCACGCCGACGATGGCGACCGGCGGGGTGCCGTCGCGGCCGATGATCAGCGACTGGCCGATCGGGCTCCTCCCGGCGAAGAGCTTGCGCGCCAGCGTCTCGTTGATCACGCACACCCGCGGGCCGCCGGCACGATCGTCGGTCGTGAAGGCGCGACCCTCGACGAGCGGCACCGAGAGCACGCGGAAGTAGTCTTCGCTGACCATGTTGAAGCTCGTCAGCGGCCGCTCCGGCAGCGGCGGCAGCGGTTGTCCGACGACCCCGTAGCTGGTGCGAGCCGTGCCGGAGAGCGGCAGACCGAAGGCGACGGCCGTGTCCACGACTCCGGGCCGCGCCCGCAACTCCTCCTCGACGCGATCGAAGAACTCGGTCTGTGCCGCCGGCGACTGGTACCGGTCCGCGGTGAGGCCGACGAAGGCGCTGGCGACGCCGCGAGCCTCGAACCCCGGCGCCTCGCGCTGCAGCCGCACGAAGCTGACGAGCAGCAACACCGCGCTGACGAGCAGCACCACCGAAAGAGAAACCTCGGCGACGATCAGACCCTGCCGCAGTCGCCCGCCGCGCCCCGACGACGAGCCGCGCGCGGCGTCGTTGAGCACCGACGTCAGGCTGGCGCGTGACGCCTGCAGCGACGGCAGCAGCCCGATCAGGAGCGACGTGCCGATCGTCACCGCCACCGCGAACGCCAGCGTCGTCCAGTTCAGCGTCAGCTCGGTATTCGGCGGCACTTGCGTCGCGATCAGCGCCTGCAGCGCGCGGAGCGCCCCGGCCGCGATCAGCATGCCGCACGCCCCGGCGGCCGCGGCGATCACGAGCGTCTCGATCAGGCACTGGCGGATGATGTGCCCGCGACTCGCGCCGATCGACAGACGAACCGCGATCTCGGTCTGGCGGCGCAGCAGGCGCGCCAGGAACAGCGCGCTGACGTTGGCGCAGGCGATCAGCAGCACGCACGCGACCGCGCCGAGCAGCGTGTACATCGTCGGCGCAAGACCGCTGACCAGCGACTCGACGAAGAAGCGCGGCTCGCTGACGTTGTTGGCGTCGATGCTCGCGGGATGGCGCTGGCGATAGCCGTCGCTGAACGAGGCCAGGTCGGCGCGCACGCGTTCGAGCGACGCGCCCGGCGCGAGCCGCCCGATCGCCTGCGCGAACGTGGCGCCCATTTGAATCTGCTGGGCCGTGAGCCCGCCGGTCTCGAAGACGCGCGGCGTGAACACCTGCACCTGGCCGAACGGTATCGAAAGCCGCGCCGGCATCACGCCGACGACTTCCCATGACGTCCCGTTCAGCGTGATGCGCTCGCCCAGCAGGCTCTCACGGCCGCCGAAGCGGCTCATCCAGAGCTCGTGGCTGAGGATGCACACCGCGGGACCGTTGGGCACGTCCTCTTCCGCGCGGAAATTGCGGCCGCGCGCCGGCAGCACGCCGAGCGTGCGCAGGAAATCCGCGTCGACCCGCAGCCCGTTCAGCTGCACCGCGTCCCCGGCGCCGGTGAGCGTGAAGCTGTCGAACGCCGACAGCCCCAGGCTGGCGAACTGCGTCGTCGCCGCGCGCAGCTCGTTGTAGCGCGGCACGGAGATCGACGGCGACTGCACGTTGCGCTGCGGGTTGTTGAACCAGACCGCGACGAGCGTTTCGGGCTCCGGCAGCGTCACCGGCCGTCGAATCAGCCGGTCGTAGACCGTGAACATCGCCGTGTTCGCCCCGATGGCGACGGCAAGCGTGATCAGCACGATCGCCGAGAACCCGGCATCGTGACGAAGGCGCCGCAGCGCGAGAAGGATGTCGGCCACGGACCGATTAGACGCCGCTTTGCGCCGGTTGGCCAGACCGGTTGGCGGCGACGGCGCCGACCAGTCTTGCGGCGGCCGGATTCGGACAGCCGACGTCCGGGATCGACGCCGCTACCGCTCGGTGGCAGCGATCTCTTCGCCCGGGTTGATGAACCGATCGCGCTCGAAGTTGTACTGCTTGTCGTAGAGCTGGCGGTATCGTCCGTTCTGCGCGAGGAGCGCATCGTGGGTCCCGCTCTCGATGATCTCGCCGCCTTCGAGCACGAGGATCTGATCGGCGCTGCGGATGGTCGACAGGCGGTGCGCGATGACGAAGGTCGTGCGGCCCTGGCGCAGCGAACGCAGCCCGTCCTGGATGTAGGCCTCGCTTTCGCTGTCCAGGCTCGAGGTCGCTTCGTCGAGCAGCAGGATGCGCGGGTTGGCGAGGATCGCGCGCGCAATCGCGACGCGCTGGCGCTGGCCGCCGGAGAGCCGGACGCCGCGCTCGCCGACGACCGTGTCGTAGCCCTTCTCGAAGCCGCGGATGAACTCGTCGGCGTGGGCGATGCGGCTCACCCGCTCGATGTCGGCCCGCGTCGCGTGCGGCGTGCCGTAGGCGATGTTCTCGGCGACGGTGCCGTCGAACAGGAAGTTGTCCTGCAGGACGACGCCGAGATGCCGCCGGTACTCGATCAGCCGCAATGACATCAGGTCGCGGCCGTCGACCCTGACCACGCCCGTCGTCGGCCGGTTGAACGCCATCACCAGGCTGATGAGCGTGCTCTTGCCCGATCCGGAAGAGCCGACCAGCGCCGTCGTCGTGCCCGCCCGCGCCCGGAACGAGACGTGCTTCAGCACCGGCG
Organism: Vicinamibacterales bacterium; assembly: GCA_035711465.1. GTDB lineage: Bacteria > Acidobacteriota > Vicinamibacteria > Vicinamibacterales > SCN-69-37 > DASTCC01. The sequence goes on along the minus strand of DASTCC010000030.1, from coordinate 3,661 downwards.
TGCCCGGGTTGTACTCGAACGAGACATCGTCGAACTCGATGTCGCCGCTGATGTCCTCGAGCGGCGCCCGGTTGGCATCGTCGGCGTCCTCGCGCGGCGTGTCGAGGATTTCGTGGATGCGGTCGAGCCCGGCAAAGGCTTCGGTGATCTGCGTGCCGATCGACGCGATCTGGACGATCGGCATCGCCATCAACCCGGTCAGGAAGATGTACATGAACAGGTCGCCGGTGGTCATCGTCCCGGCCAGGATCGCGTTGCCGCCGACGAGGATCATGACGATGCTGATCGCGCCGATGACGACGCTCGAGAACGCCGTCGTCGCCGAGACGCCGGTCATCGACTTGGCGATGTTCCGGAACAGCTTGTGCGCGCCCTTCGTGAACACCAGATCTTCGCGCCGCTCGGCGGTGTAGGTCTTGACCACGCGCACGCCGCCGAGCGCCTGGTTGAGCCGGCCGGTCACGTCCGCCTGAATCTTGCCGCGTTCGCGGAACAGCGGCCGCAGCTTCTTGAAGGCGTAGCCCATGGCGCCGCCGAAGGCGGCGAGCACGACGATCGTCATCGCCGTCAGCTGCCAGTTGATGTAGAGCAGGATGCCGAGCGCCAGGATCGCGGTGACCAGACTGCCCGTGAGCTGGACGAGGCCGGTACCGACGAGATTGCGAATGCCCTCGGCGTCGTTCATCACCCGCGAGATCAGCACGCCGGTCTGGGTCTTGTCGAAGTAGCGCACCGGCAGGCGCATCACGTGCTCCTCGACGCGGCGGCGCATGTCGGTGATCGCCTTCTGCGCCGCGACGCCGAGAATCTGCGACAGCCCGAACGACGTCACCGCCTGGATCAGCGTGGCAATGCCCGCATACCACGCCAGCCGCCCGAGGATGTGCGTCTGGCCGCGGCCGATGACGTCGTCGATGAGCTGCTTGGAGAGAATCGGTGGCACCAGACCCGCGAGACGGTTGACCAGCATCAACGCCAGGCCGAACGACAGCCTGCCGCGCCGCGCCCAAATCAGCGCCCGCGCCTCTTCCCACGCGGCAGTCCAGCGGATCTTCTTTTTGGGTGCGTCAGACATCAGACAGGTAACGACAGGTTACGACGGGTCACGACAGGTGACGACGGGTGACGGATGGGTCACGACGGGTGACGACGGGTGACGAGACTCTCCCTGGAATTCTCCGTCTTTTCCGACTGTGACGCAAAAAGGCAAACGGCGCGCCCCCCGAATGGGGAGCGCGCCGTCACCCGTCGTTACCCAAGTCACCCGTCGTCACCCGTCGTGACCAGCCGTCACCCGCCGTCACCCGTCGTCACCCGTCGTCACCCGTCGTCACCAGCCGCTATCTCGGCAAGTTCACTTTGAACTCCCCAACGATCGATCTCTTAATGATGTCGCCGAAGACGTGCTGCTGAATCTCCTGGTTGGCGAGATTGGTGATCTTCACCGCCGCGGAGTAGCGGCCGTTCTGGAACTTCATCCCCACGGTGAGGTTCACCATCGTGTAGGGCTCGGTGATGCCGCTGAAGCGGCTGTCGAGCACGTCCTGCCAGAACGCTTCCGAGGCGTGATTGATCGAAAGCGATCCGAAGGCGCGGGGGCCGACGTACGAGGCGCCGATGTTGAAGAGATGATGCGAAGGGATGTTGATTTCGCGCAACGCCTCTTCTTCCGTGAAGCCCGGGAAATCCGGATCCGGATCCGGCTGATAGGCGTACGACACGAACGCGTTGACGTCGCTGGTGAGCGCGCCGTTGAGGCCGAGCTCGAGGCCCTGGCTCTTGACCTTGCCGAGGTTCAGGTAGGTGAACTCGCTCGGGAAGCGCACGCCGGTCGCGTAGGCGCCCGCCCATACCAGGCCGGCGCTGCCCGGCAGCCCGGGAATGCTCGGGAACCCGGGTGGCGGCGGCGCCACCGGGTACGCGGCGCTCTGCGTGAAGAAGATCTGGTTGGAGAAGTCGTTGTAGTAGTACGCGATCGACGCCGTGGCGCGGTCGCGGATATTGCCCGTGAACGCGACTTCGAACGTGTCGAGGTGCTCTTCGGTCAGGTCCGGGTTGCCCACGGCCTCGGTCGGCAGCAGGTAGGTGGCGTTGCCGTACGCCGGGTGGAACAGGTTGAGCGGCAGCGGCGTCGCGATGGTGATGTCGAGGTTGTTGTTGACCAGCGACGGCGCCCGGAACGCGCGGTTGTAGGACACCCGCACCGATTGATCGGCACGGGGCTTCAGCACCAGCGCGACACGCGGCGACCACACCGGATCGTCGATCGAGCTGAACTTGTCGACGCGGACGCCGGCGACGATGCGCGCCCGCTCGTGCATCAGGAACTCATCCTGGATGTAGGCGCCGCCCTCGGTCCGGGAATCCTCGCCGGGCGCAATCGTCAGATCGAAGTCGTTGTAGCGAAGGTTGCCGCCGTAGGTCAGCACGTGCTTCGCGTGCACGACGCGCGTGTCGCCGAGCTCGACGTCGAACGTCTTGGTATCGAAATCGAGCAGCACGGGGTTGCCGGACGTGTCGATGCTCACCAGGTTGGTGGCTTCCCCGTTCAGGATGTTCATGAACGCCTGGATGCGGAACGCCTGCTTCTCGTAGTTGACCTTCCAGTAGCCGAGCATCGTGCCTTCGTCGATGTCGAACGGGCCGATGCCGGTGTGCATGATGCCGTCAGTGCCGGCCAGGCCGCCCGAGAACTGCAGCTTGCGCTGGCCGTCGGGAAAGTCGTAGTCGACGCGCGTATCGAACTTCGGCTGCGTCGTGCCGGTGTTGGCGTACGACGGATAGCTCGCCGAGCCGCCCGGAATCGTGCCGGTCGGCCGCGCGAATCCGTCCTGGGTGTAGCCGCCGGCCGAGAGCTTGTACGACCAGCGCTCGTTCACGGCCTGCGCGTGCGTGCCCTGCAGATAGAAGATCGATCCGTTCCCCGTGCCGTCGTCGTCGACTTCGCGATTGAAGGTGCCGACGCCGAGCGTGATCGACGAGCCGGCCAGCTCGCGCGGCGACTTCGTGATCACGTTGACGACGCCGTTGAGCGCGTTGGCGCCCCAGACGGCCGACGCCGGACCGCGAATCGCTTCGATGCGCTTGATCTCGTCGAGGTTCGACGGCATGAAGTCGAACATCGTGAAGCCGTAGAAATCCTGGTAGATGCTGCGGCCGTCGACCACCGCCAGCTGCGAGTTCGCGAGCGATCCGGTCGCGCCGCGGCTGGTGATGTTGATGTCGCGCGCCGAAATCTGCGTGACGTTCAGTCCGGGCACGACGCGCAGCAGATCGGCGTAGTTGTGCGCCGGCGTCACCTGGAGGGCCCGGGGACCGATGACGGTCATCGTCGCCGGCGCGTCGACGAGCTGCTGTTCGGTCTTGGAGGCCGAGACCACGACGGTTTCCTTGAAGCCCAGCTCCGGCGGCGTCGGCGGTGGCTGCGGCGGATTCTGCGGGTTCGGCGGATTCTGCCCCTGTGCCGGCGGCGCCTGCGGCGAGGCGGCAGCTGCCGGCGACTGGCGGGCTTCGACCGTCGTCAACCCGAGCGGTACGACGAGAGACAGGACGATTACGGACCGGACCGCGAGCATGCGACCTCCTCCGCAACCAACGGGAGCCGTGGGTTGTCGATGTGTTCTGGCCGGCCTAATATAAACGATTCGATCCTGTGCCGTGA
>DASTCC010000029.1:0-6101 GCA_035711465.1 Vicinamibacterales bacterium | reverse complement strand
GCTCGAGCGGCCCGCGCCAGCGGATCGATCTGCGTGACCTGCGAGCCGATGTGGACGTGCAGCCCGACGACGGCGAGCGACGGCCGCCGCGCCATCTCGCGGATCATCGTCCGGGCCGCGTCGATCGACATGCCGAACTTGTTGACGCGGCTGCCGGTCGAGATGTGCGGGTGGCTGCGGGCGTCGATATCGGGGTTGATGCGCACGGCGATCCGCGCGCGCCGGTCGTGAGCCGCGGCGATGGCGGCGATCCGATCCGCCTCGCCCGGCGACTCGACGTTGATGGCGCGAACGCCGAGCGTCACCGCGCGCTCGAGCTCCGCGCGCGTCTTGCCGACGCCGGTGAACACGATGTCGGACGGCGCATAGCCGGCGCCGAGCGCGACCTCGATCTCGCCGCCGGAGTTCGCGTCGGCCGAGGCGCCAAGCTCGCGCAGCCGGCGGACGACCGCCAGCGTCGCGTTCGCCTTGATCGCGTAGTGCAGGCCGTGCGGCCGCGCCGCAAAGGCCTGGTCGAGCGCCCGGTAGCGCGCGTCGATCAACGCGCCGCTGTAGACGTGAACGGGGGTGCCGGTCTGCCGCGCAATCTCGCCGAGGGGGACGCCGTCAGAGGCCAGGGAGCCGTCGCGCAAATCGAATCCGATCATCCGGACGGGACATTCTATCTGCAAGCGCCGGCCGGCCCGCGTCCACGGGCCGGTGCGCCGGACTTTGTTATGATCGCCGCGCCCTCGATCAACGCCGCGATGCCCACCGATCCCCAGTTCACGTCGGCACCCGAAATGGATGCGCTGATCGAGCGCTGCCTGCGGGGCGATCAGGCGGCATGGGAGCAGATCGTCCGCCAGCACTGGCGGAAGGTCTTCAACCTCGCCTACAAATTCGTCGGCCGCCACGACGAGGCCGAGGATCTGACCCAGGACATCTTCCTGAAGATCTTCAAGGCGCTGCACACGTTCGATCGCCGCGCCAACTTCCAGACCTGGCTGATCAGCATCAGCCGGAACCTCTGCATCGATCATTACCGCAGCGTGCGCAAGGAACGCGAGACCATGGCGCGCGAGGTCGATGCCGCCGACCTGATGCCGGTCTCGAAGGAGCGCAGCCCGCACGGCCACGTCGAACAGGTCGACCTGCGCCGGCTGATCAAGGAAGCGCTCGCCGCGCTGCCGCCGGCCCTCGCCGAAGCCGTGACGATGCGCGATCTGCAGGAGTACTCGTACCAGGAGATCGCCGACAAGCTGCAGCTGCCCGAGGGCACGGTCAAGTCGCGCATCAACCGCGGGCGGCTCGAGCTCGCCCGTCAGATTCGTCGTCTGCAATCACAGGGGTCGGGCACCCGATCCGCCCCGCGTGGAGGAACCACATGAACGTCACGACCTCGACCATCGAAGGGGTGGTTGTCGTCACGGTCAGCGAACCGCGGCTGACCTATCCCATCCTCTCGGACTTCGCGACGACCGTCACGAATCTGATCGGCAACGGCGAGCGCAAAATCCTCGTCGATCTGTCGACGGTCGGGTACGTGGACAGCGCCACCATCGGCTGCCTGATGGATCTCTACCGCCAGGCGACGGCGGCCGGCGGCTCGGTCAAGCTCGCCGGCGTGCAGAAGCGGGTCGAGACGATGCTGACGATGACCGGCGCGCACAACTTCCTCGAGGTGCATGCGGATCAGGCCGCGGCGCTCGCCAGCTTCGGAGGCTAGACATGCGGACGATCCAGACGACGTCCGGCACTCAGGTCGAGCTCGACGGCGACGCGCTCAACGTCATCGAGACGATCTCGCGCGATCTCGCCCGCCGCCGCGAGCTCGACTACGGCTTCGAGGACGTCGACCGTGAAATCCAGCATCTGGTCGCGCAGATGAACGAGGACGAGCTGCGCGTCTACCTGAAGGAAAGCCTGTTCATGAGCTTCAACCGTTTCGAGAACGACCGGCTGATGGCGGTGGTCGAGAAAGCGAACGAGGCGCGCGAGGAGTAAGGGCGGCCGACGGCCGTCAGCGGGCCGGCTGACCGGCCGGCGCCGGGCGCATGCCGCGCAACCCGACCAGATCGGTCTCGTCGACGAACTGCCACGCATCGGTCTGCCGCAGCAGCTCGGCGGCGAGCGCCGTGTGCAGGGCATGGCCGCCACGATGGACGACGAGGTGGCCGACGATGGGGTGGCCGACCAGCGCCATGTCGCCGATGACGTCGAGAATCTTGTGGCGGACGAACTCGTCGTCGAAGCGCAGCGGGTTCAGTACGCCGGTCTCACCGAGCACGATCGCATTCTCGAGCGATCCGCCCAGCGCCAGGCCGCGCTGACGCAGCATCTCGACTTCCTTCAGGAACCCGAACGTCCGCGCCGGCGCGATCTCGTCGACGAACGTTGCCTCGTCGAGATCGATCGTGCGCTGCTGATGACGCAGCATCGGATGATCGAAGCTGATCGTGTAAGTGATCCGGAACGAGTCGGCCGGATAGAGCGCGATGCGCTTGTCGCCGTGCTGGACCTGCATCGGCCGCGTCACCCGGATGGTCTTGCGCGGCACGTTGAGCTCGCGCACGCCCGCGTCCTGGATCAGGTAGACCCACGGCGCCGAACTGCCGTCCATGATCGGCACTTCCGGATGGTCCAGATCGATCGTCGCGTTGTCCACACCGAGGCTGCGAAGCGCCGCCAGCAGGTGCTCGACGGTCTCGACCGACGCCTGGTCGTTCACCAGCCCGGTCTGCAGCGTCTGACGCGCGCCCAGGTGTGAAACGTGGGCCGGAATCTCGATGCCGTTGAGGTCTGTGCGTCTGAATCGAATGCCGGAATCGGCGGGGGCGGGCTTGAGGGACAGGCTCACTTTGCGTCCGGAATGAAGGCCAATCCCTGCGCAAGGAACCGCTCGACGTAGTGTGCGTTGTGCCGCCATCAATGAGTCGTCCAGCCGCCCGCTATATAGCAAAGCGCCTGCCAGGGCTTCCGGGCCCGCGGTATCGTGCCTTAAGAGCTTCAGTCAGTTCAAGTTAAAGATGGGTATTTCGCGACCACCACAGTCTCGGCGCTTACGTACCGTGTCAGAACAACCACACACGGACAAGGTTTACCGTGTCACGACGGCCACACTAGGAGGCCGCGGGCTTCGCTGCTGGGGTGAGGCCAAGGGCCGCGGCGAGGAATTCTCCCGTTGATGACGCGCGCGATCGCGCGACGGCTTCAGGCGTGCCGGACGCGACGACGCGGCCGCCGCCGGCGCCGCCTTCGGGCCCCAGATCGATCACCCAGTCGGCCGCTTTGACGACGTCGAGGTTGTGCTCGATGACGATGATCGTGTTGCCCTGATCGACCAGTTTTCCTAGCACATCGAGCAATCGCCGCACGTCTTCGAAGTGGAGTCCGGTCGTCGGCTCGTCGAGCATGTAGATCGTCCGGCCGGTGCTGCGCCGCGCCAGTTCCTTGGCCAGCTTCACGCGCTGCGCCTCGCCGCCCGAAAGCGTCGTCGCCGACTGCCCGAGCTTGATGTAGCCGAGTCCAACGTCCTTGAGCGTCGACAGCTTCCAGGCGATGGCAGGAAAATTCTCCATCAGCGGCAGCGCCTGGTCGACGGTCAGGTCGAGTACCTCGGCAATCGACTTGCCCCGATAGCGGATCTCGAGCGTCTCTTTGTTGTAGCGCCGGCCCTTACACTCTTCGCACGTCACGTACACATCCGGCAGGAAGTGCATCTCGATCGCGATCACGCCGTCGCCCTGGCAGGTCTCGCAGCGGCCGCCCTTGACGTTGAAGGAGAAGCGGCCGGCGCGATAGCCGCGGGCCCGGGCGTCGGGCAGCATCGCGAACAGCTCGCGGATGAAGGTGAACAGGCCGGTGTAGGTCGCGGGGTTCGAACGCGGCGTGCGTCCGATCGGCGACTGGTCGATCTGGATGACCTTGTCGACGAGGTCGATGCCGTCGATGCCGTCGTGCGCGCCGGGCTCGTCGGCGGCGCGATAGAGCGTTCGCGCCAGCGCGCGATAGAGGATTTCGTTGACCAGCGTCGATTTGCCCGAGCCGCTGACGCCGGTGACGGCGATGAAGGTGCCGAGCGGGAACGCGACGTCGATATGCTTGAGGTTGTTGGCCTGCGCGCCGCGCACGACGATGTCGCCGCGATCGCGCGGCCGCCGCTTCGCCGGCGTCTCGATGCGCCGATCGCCGCGCAGGTACTGACCGGTGAGCGATTCGCTCGGCGCCGCCAGCAGCTGCTGCGGCTGACCCTGGAACATGACCCGGCCGCCGTGCTCGCCCGCGCCCGGCCCGAGATCGATGAGAAAGTCCGCGGTCCGAATCGTCTCCTCGTCGTGCTCGACGACGAGCACGGTGTTGCCGAGATTGCGCAGCCGGCAGAGCGTGGCGAGCAGACGCCGGTTATCGCGCTGATGCAGCCCGATCGAAGGCTCGTCGAGCACGTAGAGCACGCCGGTGAGCTGCGACCCGATCTGCGTGGCCAGGCGGATGCGCTGCCCTTCCCCGCCCGACAGCGAGGCCGCGCTGCGCGCCAGCGTGAGATAGCCGACGCCGACGTCGGCGAGGAACCGGAGCCGATCGCGAATCTCGCGGAGGACGCGGCCGGCGATGAGAAACTCACGTTCGGTGAGCTCGAGCGCTTCGAACGCCGGCAGCGCGTCGGCGATCGGCAGGTGGACGTAGTCGCCGATGCGGCGGCCCTTGACGCGCACCGCGCGGCTTTCCGGCTTGAGCCGATCGCCGCCGCACGCCGGACACGGCTGCAGCGCGCGATAGGGCTCGAGCGCTTCCTGATCCGTCCACGTCCCGTCTTCGAAGCGGCGACGCAGGTTCGGAATGACGCCCTCGTAGTCGACGCCGAACGGGTCCCTGGCCGTCTTCGCGCCTTTCGATCGCTCCGCCTTGCCGCTGCGCGCGCGATCCGCGGCGCGGCGGCCCGGCGCGCCGAACAGCACGACGTCGCGCAGCTTCTTCGGCAGCTTGCCGAACGGCACCGCCGGGTCGATGCCGAACGTCTTCTGCAGCCCGTCGAGCATTTCCCCGATCAGCCGCTTGTCGCCCTTGCTCCACGGCGCCATCGCGCCGTCGCGAAGCGACTTGGTGTCGTCCGGGACCAGGCGCGCCGGATCGAAGTCGTAGATCGCGCCGAGGCCCTGACAGTCGGGGCAGGCGCCGTGCGGCGAGTTGAACGAGAACGCGCGCGGCGTCATCTCGGGAATGCTGATCCCGCACGTCGGGCAGGCCATGCGGCGCGAGAACAGCCGATCGCCGCCCTCCAGCGTGTTGATGACGACGATGTCGTCGGCGAGCTTGAGGGCGAGGTCGATCGACTCGGCCAGCCGGCGTTCGATGCCGCTCTTGACGATCAGGCGATCGACGAGCACTTCGATCGTGTGGTTCTTGCGGCGATCGAGCGCGGCGACGTTCTCGAGCGCGACGAACTGGCCGTCGATCCGGGCCCGCGTGAACCCGCGCGTGCGCAGACCGGCCAGCTCCTTCTTGAACTCGCCCTTGCGGCCGCGCACCACCGGCGCCAGCACGTTGATGCGCTCGTCCGGCGGGTAGAGCATCACCATGTCGAGGATGCGCTCGAGCGACTGCGAGGAGATCTCCCGGTCGCAGTTCGGGCAGTGCGGCACGCCGATGTTGGCGAACAGCAGCCGCAGGTAGTCGTAGATCTCGGTCACCGTGCCGACCGTCGATCGCGGATTCGAGGCCGTCGTCTTCTGCTCGATCGAGATCGCCGGCGACAGTCCGTCGATCAGATCGACGTCGGGCTTCTCCATCTGCTCGAGGAACTGCCGCGCGTAGGCCGAGAGGGACTCGACATACCGCCGCTGCCCCTCGGCGTAGATGGTGTCGAAGGCGAGCGAGGACTTGCCCGAGCCGGAGAGACCGGTGATGACGACCAGACGGTCGCGTGGGAGGTCGACGTCGATGTTGCGGAGGTTATGGACGCGCGCGCCGCGTACCGCGATCCAGTCGTGTGACATGAGCCTTCCAGACGCCGTCCGGCAGACCCAGCCCCCAAGCCAGCCCCACGCCGCAGCGCCCAAATGACAATTCTAACAGCTGGGGTCGGAGCAGGGTCGGAGGAGGGTCGGAGCAGGGTCGGAGCA
>DASTCC010000028.1:0-2806 GCA_035711465.1 Vicinamibacterales bacterium | reverse complement strand
CCGATCCGGGTAAAGATACGATCGACAGGGCCGATGACCGCGCGTTCCGCGGGCACGTAGCTGCCCACGTGGGCAAGCAGGACGATGAGCGCCGTCTGCCGCATGAAGGTCGATTTGCCCCCCATGTTCGGCCCGGTGAGGATCACCAGCTGGTGCGCAGCGGCATCGAGTGTGACGTCGTTCGGCACGAACGCATCCGGCGCGTACCGTTCGACGACGGGGTGCCGCGCCTCGGTCGCGACGAGCTCGTCGCCCGCATGCATCTGCGGCTTGGTGTAGTTGGCGATCGAGGCGGTCTCGGCAAGCGCCGACAGCACGTCGAGCGCCGCGATGCCGCGCGCCGTGTCCTGGATCCGCGGGGCTTCGGCGGCCACGCGTCCGCGCAGCCGCTCGAAGAGCTCGACTTCGCGGGCCGTGATGCGCTCGTCGGCGCCGAGGACCTTCTCTTCGTACTCCTTCAGTGCCGGCGTGACGAACCGCTCTCCGCCGGCGATCGTCTGCTTGCGGTGATAGTCGGGCGGCACGTTGCCCAGATTCGATTTCGAGATCTCGATGTAGTAGCCGAAGACCCGGTTGTATCGCAGCTTCAGCGACGTGATCCCGGTGCGCGCGCGTTCGGCTTCCTCGAGCGCCGCGATCGAGGTCTTGCCGCCGCGGCTGATCGTTCGCAGCCGATCCAGCTCGGCGTCGACGCCGTCCCGGATCACGTCGCCATCGCGCGCCAGGGCCGGCGGCTCGGCGGCGAGCGTCGACGCGATCGCCGTCTGGACGTCCGCGAGGACGTCGATCTCGGAGGTGAGGCTCGCCACCAGCGGCGACTGCAGCGCCTTGACCGCCTCGAGGAGGCGAGGCAGCTCCGCGAGCGACTGCGCCAACGCCGCCAGATCGCGCGGGCCGGCGGTGCCGAGCGAGATGCGCGCGATCAGGCGCTCCAGATCGTGGATGCCGCCGAGCACCTCGCGCGCCTTGCCGCGCTCCATCGTCCGGAACGCGAAGTCTTCGACGGCGTCCAGGCGGTCGTGAATGCGGGCGAGCGTCACCAGCGGACGCACCAGCCACTGCCGCAGCAGCCGGCCGCCCATCGCCGTCACCGTGCGATCGATGGCGTCGAGCAGCGACCCGGCGCGGCCGCCATCGACGCCGGTGACCACGTTGAGGTGCCTCAGCGTGATCGGATCGACGAGCAGCGCGTCCTGCGTCAGCCGGAGCGCGATGGTCTTGACGTGGGTGAGCTCGCTGCGCTGCGTGTCGCGGAGATAGCTGACGATCGCGCCGGCCGCCGCGGTGGCGCAGGCGGCGTCCTCGAGTCCGTGGCCGACGAGCGACGCGACGCCAAGCTGCTGGCAGAGCGAGTCGCGGGCGCCGGCCGGATCGAGAAGCCAGGAGGCGACGCGCGTCAGCCGCGCGCCAGCGAGATCGCCGAACGCCTCCAGGTCGGCGTCGTCGGCGGCGAGTATTTCCTTCGGCCGCAGCACCGCGAGCTCGGCGACGATCGCGTCGCGGGCGGCGGCGCCGCGGAACTCGGCGGCAGCGAATTCGCCCGTCGAGACGTCCAGAAATGCCAGGCCCCAGCCGTCGACGCCGGTGCGCGCCGGCGCGATCGCCGCGAGAAACGCCGGTTCCCGCGCCTCGAGATAGGCCGCATCCGTGAACGTGCCGGGGGAGACGACGCGCGTCACTTCGCGCTTGACGATGCCCTTGGCCTTGCGCGGATCCTCGACTTGATCGCAGATGGCGACGCGATAGCCCTTGCGGACGAGCCGCGCCAGATAGGTGTCCATCGCGTGGTGCGGCACGCCGCACATCGGAATCGCGCCGCCGCTGCCGTCCTTGGCGCGAGACGTGAGCGTGAGCTCGAGCACGCGCGATGCGGTGATCGCATCCTCGTAGAACATCTCGTAGAAGTCGCCCATCCGGAAGAACACGATCGCGTCGCGGTGCTGCCGCTTGACGTCGAAGTACTGGCGCATCGCCGGCGTGGCCGTGTGCTGCGCGGCGAGTGATGGCGACGAGGATGCGGTCACAGGCGGGAAGAGCGGCTGCACGCATGCGCGACGGCGATGCCGCCGGCATCCGTCGGAGTATAACATCCCGCGATGGTCGTCCTCGGGATCGAAACCGTCACCAGAGCCGGCAGCCTGGCGCTCTGGATCGACGGACACGTCGACGGTCGCGATGGCGATCCCTCGACGACGCACGGCGTGCGGCTGCCGACCGAAGCGACCGACTGGCTCGCTCGCGCGGGACTCCGGCTTCAGGACGTCGATCGCTTCGCGATCGTCGCCGGCCCCGGCTCGTTCACGGGACTGCGTGTTGGCATCGCCACGGTCCAGGGGTGGGCGATGGCCCTCGGCAAGCTCATCGTCCCGGTCGGCACGCTGGACGCTCTGGTCGAGAGCTGGCTGACCACGACCTCCGATCCGCGCGGCCTCGTCGTCGCGTGTCTCGATGGCCAGCGGGGCGACGTCTTCGCCGCGGCGTTCGACGTGGACGGTGCGCGGACGATCGACGCCGCCCGTCCGAGACTGCCGGCGACGGTTGGCGTTCCTGCCGAGCTCGCGGGCGAAGTCGCGGCGACGCAGGGTGGCGCGTCGGCACGATGGATTGGCAGCGGCGCGACGCGATATCGGGACGCGATCGCGGCCGCAAGCCCGGGCGCGACCTTCGCCGACGTGTCCATGCCGCTCGCTTTGGCCGCCGCCGCGATCGCCGCGCGACATCCGGAGCGTGCCGTCGGCCCGCACGCAATCCGGCCGATCTACGTCCGGCGGCCGGACGCGGTGATCGCGCGCGAGAAGGCGGGACT
>DASTCC010000027.1:0-13271 GCA_035711465.1 Vicinamibacterales bacterium | reverse complement strand
CGCGATCGGAGGCATCGCCGCATGGGCACACTCAGAACGGAATACGAACTCACCTGTCCGTGCTGTCAGGCCACGCTCGTCATCGACGAAGGCCTGCGGCGCGTCGTGCGCCACGTCGAGCCCGAGCGCGCCGATCGGCCGAAGCTGGACGACGCCCACCGCATCCTCGCCGAGGAGAAGGCGCGCCGCGACGCGCTGTTCGATCTCGCCGTCCAGTCCGAGAAGACGCGCGGCGATGCGCTGTCGCGTCGGTTCGAGGAAGCGCTCAAGCAGGCGAAGGACGAGCCGGTCACCAAGCCGTCGCGCGATTTCGATCTGGACTAGCCGCCGCGGCTCAGCGGATGTCGATGACCGGACCGAAGGCTTTCGGCACGGCCGACCAGGTCCGCCGGTCGTAGTATTGCGGCCGGCGATCGGGATACGCGTCCATGAAGCGGAAGTACTTCCGCCGCAGCCGTTCCACACGCGCGGCCGACGACTTGATCGGCCGGTGCGGAATTTCGAAGAGCAGACGCTCCACCTTCCAGACGTTGCCCTCCGCGAGGCGCCAGTCGTATCGGTCGAGCACGCGCAGATCGACCCAGCCGTAGGCGCGCAGGCATCCCGTCCGATCGATGAACGGATCGAAGTAGCTCCGTGCCAGATCGCCGAGCGATCGAAAGACCGGCCGCCGGCCGTGCAGGCCCGGATCGCGCGAGCGCGCCACGGATCCCCATCGGCCGCGCGCCCGATAGACGAAGACGACATGGTCGAGCCCGTCGATCGAGGCGAGGCTCATGACCAGCGGCGGGTAGCCGTGCTGGTCGAGTACGACCGCGGCCGTGAGCGCCGCCTCGAGGCAGTGCGCCGTGCGCGTCCGGACCACCGGTCGGAACGTTCGCAGCATCGCGCGTGCCGGAGGCGGCTCGGTGTTGTACGGCAGCAGGTTGAGATAGGCCTGGACCTTCGCCGGCGTGTCGAGCCGCGCGATCAGACGGCGCTCGGCAGCCGTGAACGGCAGCTCGACGGCGCCGCCCGCGATCACGGCTGGCGAACGGCGGCGCGCAGATCGGTCAGGACCTGCGACGGGATCCACTCGTTGCCCGAGTAGATCTTCGCGATGCGGCCGTCCGGGCCGACGTGAATGGTGCGCAGGTTGTGCGTGATCACGTTGCTGTCGTTGCCGGGCCGGACGACGCCGACGCCGAGCCGCGCCGCGAACCGATCGACGGTGACGCGATCGCCGGTGAGGAACGTCCACACCGCCGGATCGGCGCGCCGCCGCCTGGCGTGCGCGGCCAGCACCGCCGGCGTGTCGTGCGCCGGATCGAACGAGATGGTCACGAGCGTCACCCGGCCGCGGAGCGCGGCGTCTTCGCCGATCGCATCCTGCAGCGTCGCGAAGTTCTGATCCATCAGCGGGCAGAAGTTGGGCAGGGGGCACTGCGTGTAGATGAACGTGACCAGCACGTCTCCGCCGCGCCACTCGGAGAAGCTGCGCCGCCGATCGGTCTGATCGATGAACGCGGCGTCGGGGACCTCGTCGCCGACCTCCAGCAGACCCGCGGCCAGCTCGGCTTCGTTGGTCAGGTCGGGCAGCGGCGCCGTGCCGGTGCGCGTGATCTCGACCAGCCGGCCGATCATGTCCTGGACTTCGAGCGTCGCCTTCACCAGTTCGCCGGGCTCGCGGCCGGTGAGCAGGTCCGGCCGTGCGACCGCGAAGCTCATCGTCATCGCCGGCATGTAGCCGACGATGTCCTCGTGCTTGATCGTGATCTGCTGGCGATCGGCGCGCACCGCCAGGACCTGGCCGGTGAGCTCGTACCGTTTCGGCGCCTCACCGCGCGCGCACGCGGCGGCCGCGACCGCGGCGAGTGCCGCCGCGGAGAGCACGTTACGCATGTCTCAGACGATCCATCCGTCCTTGAGCTCGATGACCCGCGATCCGTAGCCGGCGTTGGTCTCCGAGTGCGTCACCTGCACGATCGTCGTGCCGGCGTCGTTGAGCTTCTTGAACAGCTCCATGATCTCGCGGCCCTGGCTCGAGTGCAGGTTGCCGGTCGGCTCGTCGGCGAGGATCACTTTCGGATTCGCGATCACCGCGCGGGCCACGGCGACGAGCTGCTGCTGGCCGCCGGACAGCTGATTCGGATAGAGGTCCTTCTTGCCGACGATGCTGAAGCGGTCGAGGATGTCGCAGACCATGCTGTCGCGCTCGGACTTCTTGATGTCGCGATAGGACAGCGGCACGTCGAGGTTCTCGTAGACCGTCAGGTGGTCGAGCAGGTGATAGCTCTGGAACACGAAGCCGATGTGCTGCTTGTGCAGCCGGGCGCGATCCTTGGGGCTGAGTCGGTGCACCGGCTGGCCGCCGAAGTAGTAGTCGCCCGTCCAGGCGCTGTCATGCATCCCGATGATGTGGAGCAGCGTCGACTTGCCGGCGCCGGACGGTCCCATGATCGACACGAACTCGCCGTCCTTGATGTCGAGCGACACGCGCCGCAGGACCCAGGTGCGGCTCGTGCCGTGCGCATACGACTTCTCGAGATTGCGCATCGAGACGAGCGCCTCGGCCGGGCCGGGTTCGAAGTCGGCGGAGACAGGCGCGGGCGCGGACGCGGGTTGACTCGAGCTTCGGGAAAAGAACGCCATCGAGACTCCTTGCAGACGATTGTAACCGGTGGTGGGGTCAGATCTTGAATCTTGGCGTTTGGTGCCAGGTCTTGAACGTCGAGTGACCGCCGTCGGCCGGGGCGAGATTCAGGACCTGGCATCAAACGCCAGGTCTTGAACGTCGAGTGACCGCCGTCGACCAGGGGCGAGATGCAAGACCTGGCACCAAACGCCAAGATTCAAGATCTGACCCCACCCGGACCCACCGGCGCGCGCCATTTACCGGCCATCGACCGCAGCTGGCCGGAACACCCGGGTGCCGCCAGCGACAGGTTCGTATCCTCGGACTGTCAGAGGACGAGGACATGACGATGACCTGGTGGGAAACGTGGATGACAGGGGCGGCCGTGATCGGGGCTCTGGCGGCGCTCGCGGCCTCCTGGCTGATGTGGACCTTCCTGACCGAGCCGGTGGCGCTGGCCCGGTTGCTCCCCAGCGGATTCTGACCATGGCCCGGCGCGACGAGGTCGCGGCCCAGGTCACGAAAGGCGTGCTCATCATGACGATCGGGCTGATCTTTCTCGGCGATCAGTGGGACGTCACGCCCGGCTGGTCCATCGCCCGGCTGTGGCCGCTGGTCTTCGTCGTCGTGGGCGTCGGCCGCTTCTTCTCGACCGACCTGCAGCGGATCGCCAGCGGCGCGCTGTTCCTCTTTCTGGCGGGCATCTTCCTGATGCACACTCATCACCTCATGTCGCTTCGCCAGTCGTGGCCGCTGTTCATCGTCTGGGGCGGCTTCGCGGTGCTTTCCGAATGTCTGCCGTCGAACCGGAACGAGGGAGAGCGCCGATGATCGAGCGGCGTCCCTCCATGCTGCGGATCACGCCGCAGGTCATCATCGGGCTCCTGCTGATCGGCGCCGGGCTCGCGATCACCGCCGACAACCTGGGGTGGATCGAGGCGGATCGGCTGTGGCGCTTCTGGCCGGTGCTGTTCATCGTGATCGGCGCGCTGAAGGTCGTCCAGACGGATAACCGGTCGGGGCAGGTCTTCGGCGTCGTGCTGATGTTCTTTGGCGCCGCCAACGCTTTTCAGGGGTTCGACGCGCTCTGGCCGCTGATCCTCGTCGCCATCGGCGCCCTCGTGGTGCTGCGCGCCCTGCAGGGGCCTCAGACCAGCCGGAAGATTCCCGGCGTCGATCCGATTCCGATGTCGCCGGCCTCTCCGGTCAGCGCCGCGGCGACGGGCGATCAGGTCATTTCCGATTTCGCATTCTGGTCGGGGGTGAAGCGCCGGATCACGTCGGCGTCCTTCAAGGGCGGCGACCTGACGGCGATCATGGGCGGCATCGAGATCGATCTGCGCGGGGCCGGGACCGCCAACGGCGAGGCGGTGATCGACGTCTTCGCGCTGTGGGGCGGCATCGAGATCACCGTGCCGCCCGACTGGGAAGTGTCGAATCGGATCACGCCGATTCTCGGCGGCGCCGAGGACAAGAGCTCGGGGTCGCAGGGGGCGCGCCACCGGCTGGTGCTGCGCGGCTTCGTGGTGATGGGCGGCGTCGAGGTCAAGACTTAGACCGTGCACCCGATCCTCGCCGATCGTCAGCGACTCGTTCTGCATCTGGTCGCCTGGAGCCTCGTCGGGATGATGCTCGGCGTCTTCGTCCATGCGCTGCTCGGCACGCCTTGGAGCGCGTCGTTCGCGTTCGGCCTGCCGATGGGCCTGGCGACGGCGCCCTTCTCGCTGTCGGCGTGGTACGTGACGCGCGCGACGCCGATCCGGACCGCGGGCGCCGTGCGGCTGGTGATGACGGCGCTCGGCGCGGCGATCGTGACCGCCGGCCTGTGGGCCGCGGTCGGCCGCTTGTGGTGGGCGGCACTGCAGGCGGTCGGGTTCGGCGTGCCGAGCCGTCCGCCGGGCCTCGTCGCCCTGCTCGTCGGCCTCGGCGCGCTGGCCTATCTGCTGACGCTCACCGTGCACTACGTGATCGTCGCGTTCGAGGTGTCGGCGGTGGCCGAGCGCCACGCGCTCGAGGCGCAGGTCGCCCATCGCGACGCCGAGCTTCGCGCGCTCCGGGCGCAGCTCGATCCGCATTTCCTCTTCAACAGCCTCAACAGCATCTCCGGCCTGATTGGCGGCGCGCCCGATCGCGCGCGCGTGATGTGTCAGTTGCTCGGCGATTTCCTGCGCGACAGCCTGACGCTCGGGACGTCGCCGCGGATTCCGCTGGCACGCGAGGTGGCGCTGGCCGAGCAGTACCTGAAGATCGAGCAGATCCGGTTCGGGCAGCGGCTGGACGTGCGCACGGAGGTGCTGCCGCCGAGCGATCGCGTGCCGGTGCCGCCGCTGCTGCTGCAGCCGCTGGTCGAGAACGCCGGGCGGCATGGCGTGGCGACGCGGCTCGAGGGCGGACGGATCGAGATCGTCGCGCGCCAGGCCGGGGCGCGCGCCGTCGTGACGGTCACCAACCCGCGGGACGAAGACGGCGGCCGGCGCGGCACCGGCTTCGGCCTGGACATCGTCCGTCGTCGTCTGCGCGCGTCGTTCGGCGACGCGGCCGCGCTCGCGATCGAGCCGACGCCGGATGCGTACCGCGTCACGGTGACGCTGCCGATCGAGGACCCCCGACATGACTGAAGACACTCCGCTGCGCGTCGTCATCGTCGACGACGAGGAGCCAGCGAGACTGGCGGTCCGGCACGACCTCGAGGCGCTCGGCGGCATCGAGATCGTCGGCGAATGCGCCAACGGCTTCGACGCGGTCAAGGTGGTGGGGGAGACGCGGCCGGACGCGATCCTGCTCGACATCCAGATGCCGAAGCTCGACGGCTTCGAGGTGCTCGAGCTGATCGAACCGGATGTGCCGGTCATCTTCATCACCGCCTACGAGGAGTTCGCGATTCGCGCCTTCGACATCCACGCGGTCGACTACCTGCTCAAGCCGTTCAGCCGCGATCGGCTGAGCCAGGCGTTGACGCGCGTGCGGGAGCGGCAGGGGAGCGACCGGCCGCCGGCGGTGACGCTGCGGGCGGCAGCGCGGCCGCCGGGGACGCCGCTCGAGCGGGTGGTGATTCGCGACGGCGCGCAGGTGCACGTGGTGCCGGTCGGGAAGATTGACTACGTCGAGGCGCAGGACGACTACGTCGGCATCCGCAGCGGCGGCCGGACGCTGCTCAAGGAGCAGACGCTGTCTGATCTCGAAGCGCAGCTCGATCGCCGCCGCTTCGTGCGCATCCACCGTTCGTATCTCCTCAACATCGAGCGGCTGGCGCGGGTCGAACTCTACGCGAAGGACAGCCGGGTCGCGGTCCTCGGCGACGGCACGAAGCTGCCGGTCAGCCGGTCCGGGTATCAGCGGCTTCAAGAGCTCTTATAGCGGGCCGCTGGACAACCGGGCCTCGCCGTGCTTAACTATCTGGTCAGTTTAACTAAACGTTTAGTCAAGTACCCATGCCTACCCGCTCCCCTGTCGCCGACTCCACCCGGGCCCGGTTGCTCACCGCCGCCAGCGCCGAGTTCTCCGCCCGCGGCTTCGACGGCGCCAAGGTCGATCGCATCGCCGCCACGGCGCGCGTCAACAAGGCGATGCTCTACTACCATTTCCGCAGCAAGGCCGGGCTCTACCACGAGATCCTGCGCGAGCTGTTCGACAGTCTCGCCGTCGCCGTCGAGACGGCTCGGGCCGGCGGCGGAGAGCCCGAAGAACAGCTGCGACGCTACATCCGCGCCATCGCCGCGCGCGCGGCCGAGCGGCCCGACTTTCCCGGCATCTGGCTGCGCGAGCTCGCCGATGGCGGCCGCCATCTCGATCCGGGCGTGATGCTGATGCTCAAGCGCGTGCTCGCCGTGCTGACGGGCATCCTCGGCGACGGGCAGCGCGCCGGTGTCTTCGGCGAGGCGCATCCGCTGGTCATCCAGATCAGCATCGTCTCGCCGCTCCTGTTCCTGAGCGCGACCGCGGCGGTCCGCGAGCGCGTCTCCGCTGCCGTCCCGCAGCTCACGCACGTCACCCGCGAGATGGCCGTCGCCCACGTCGAGTCGGCGACGCTGGCCGCGCTGCGCGCGTCCGCCCGCCCGACCGACGCTCGTCGATCCCAGAGAGGCCGTTCATGACTCGCCGTGCTGGCCTGATCCTGTGTGCTGTCGCGATCATCGGCGTCGCCGCGTGCCGCGGCGGCGAAGCGCCCTCGCCGCCGCGCGCGAGCGGATTCGTCGAAGCGACCGAGGTGCGCATCGCGTCGCGCGTCCCCGGCCGCGTCGCCGAGGTCGCCGCCGTCGAAGGGCAGCGCGTCGAGGCGGGCGCGACCCTGGTCGCGCTGGCGACGACCGAAATCGATCTGGCCATCCGCCGCGCCGAAGCCGATCGGGCGCAGGCCGAGGCGCAGCTGGCGCTGCTCCTCGCCGGCAGCCGCGTCGAAGACATCCGCCAGGGCGAAGCGAACGTCGCCACCGCGGCGTCGGAGAAGGCCGCGGCCCAGGCCGAGCTCGACGCCGCGAGGACCGACGAGGCGCGCTACGAGCAGCTGCTCCGCAGCCGCGCCGGCACAGCGAAGCAGCGCGACGACGCCGTGGCGCGGCGCGAGCTCGCCGAGGCGAAGCTCGCCGCCGCCGAGGATCGGCGGCGCGCGTCCGTCGCCGCCTTGTCGCGTCTCCAGGCCGGCGCGCGGCCCGAGGAACTGTCGGCGGCGCGCGCACGCGTTGCCGCCGTCACCGCCCAGATCGCGTCGCTCGAGCACGACCGCGCCGAAGCGCTGATCGTCGCGCCTTCGGCGGGCGTCGTCTCCAGCCGGCTCGTCGAGCCCGGCGAGCTCGTCGCCTCCGGTCAGCCGCTCGTCGTGATCATCGACCTCGATCATGCGTGGGCCAACGCGTTCGTCGAGGAGCCCATCGTGCCGACGCTGCGCATCGACGGCCAGGCGACCGTGACCACCGACGCCGGCGACGCGCTCCCCGGCCGCATCTCGTTCATCGCCTCGCGAGCGGAGTTCACGCCGCGCAACGTCCAGACGGCGAGCGAGCGCGCCAAGCTCGTCTATCGCGTCAAGATCGCGGTCGACAACAGCAAGGGCGTGCTCAAGCCCGGCATGCCGGTCGAGGTGACGTTCGCGGGAGGCGAACGGTGACGGCCACCTCGGAGACGGTCGTCGGCCTTGCCGGCATCGAGAAGTCTTTCGGCTCGACGCGGGCGGTGGCCGGAGTCTCGTGCGAGGTGCGCCGCGGCGAGATGTTCGGCGTCATCGGCCCGGACGGCGCCGGCAAGACGACGCTGCTCAGGCTGATCTGCGGCCTGCTGCGCCCCGACAAGGGCGAGGTGCGCCTCTTCGGCGACGATCCGTTTCGCGCCCGGACCAAGGCGGCCGAAGCGATCGGGTACCTGTCGCAGCGATTCAGCCTCTACGGCGATCTGTCGATCGACGAGAACATCGAGTTCTTCGCGCGCATCCATGGCGTGCCGCACTTCGCCGATCGCCGCACGCGGCTCCTCGAGCTCACCGGGCTGCTGCCGTTCCGCCATCGTCTCGCCGACCGGCTGTCGGGCGGCATGAAGCAGAAGCTCGCGCTCGCATGCACGCTGGTGCACGAGCCGCGCCTGCTCGTGCTCGACGAGCCGACGACCGGCGTCGATCCGGTCTCGCGCCGCGAGTTCTGGAAGCTGCTCGCCGATTTCCTCGCCTCCGGCCTGACGATCGTGCTGGCGACGCCGTATCTCGACGAAGCCGAGCGCTGCCATCGCGTCGCGCTCGTCATCGACGGCCTCGTCATCGCGCTCGACGAGCCGGCCGCGCTTCAGGCCGCGTCACCGGGCGTCATGCTCGAGGTCGTGGTCACGCCCGCACGACGCGCCCTGGAGGTGGCCAGAACCGCCGCGATGGTGGACGACGTGCAGCTCTTCGGCGATCGGTTGCACGTGCGATCGAGCGATGCCGGATCGGCCGACGTGCTGACGCGTCAGCTCGAGGCGGCCGGATTGACGGTCGCCAGCGTCCGTGAGGTCCCTCCCAGCCTCGAGGACGTCTTCATTCAACGGATGGCGCAAGTGGCGCGGACGGCCACCGCCCACTCGACCGCGGCCCGCGGTGTGGAGGCGCGATGAGAGTCCTGACAACGACCGTGTCCGCGCTTGCCTGCGCGGCCCTCGCGGCGACGGCGAGCGCGCAGAACGCGACGCAGCCAGCGCCGCTGCAGCTCTCGATTGGCGAGGCCATCACCCGCGGGCTCGAGCAGTCGCCGCGGGTCGCCGAGGCGCGCGCGAAGGAAACCGGCGCGGCCGCGGCGGTGACCGCGCGCAAGGTGCAGGAGAAGCCGGACGTCACCGCGCTCGCGTCGTATCTGCGCACCAACCACGTCGAGGACTTCGGCGTCCGCCAGCCCGACGGCTCGACGCTCGTGATCTTTCCCGACGTGCCCAACAACTATCGGGTCCGCGCGCAGGTCACCGTCCCGATCTACACCGGCGGCCGCGTCGATGCGCAGGTGCGTTCCGCCGAACGCGAAGAGCTGGCGGTGACCGCGGATCGCGAGGCCGTCGAAGACGAAGTCACGCTCGATCTCACGCGCGCGTACTGGGGACTGGTGACTTCGCGGGAGCGCGTCGCGGTGCTCGAGCAGGCACTCGTCCGGGCCGATGCCGTCGTCAACGACGTGCGCGCGCGCCTCGACGCCGGTGTGGTGCCGCCGAACGAGCTGCTGTCCGCGCAGGCACAGCGGGCCCGGCAATCGGTGCAGCTCATTCAAGCCCGCCGTGACGCGGTCATGGCGGAGGTTACGCTCGGGCGTCTCCTCGGACTTCCCCCCGACACGCCGATCACGCCGACGACGCCGGTGTCGCAGCCGACCCCGGGCGCCGCCGACTTGATCGCGCAGCCGGTGCCGACGCTGGTCGCCCGCGCCCGCGAAATCAGACCGGAGCGGCGCGGCCTGCTGCAGCGCCAGGACAGCTATCGGATCAGCGCCCAAGCCTCGCTGGCGAACCTCAAGCCGCGGTTCGACGCGCTGGCCTCGGTCGAGCCGTCGCGGCCCAACACGCGCTTCGTCCCGCGAACCGACGAATGGCGGTTGGGGTGGGACATCGGCGGCACGCTGAGCTGGCCGCTCTGGGACGGCGGCCGCGCCCGCGCCACCTCGGCGCAGGCGCTCGCACAGGCCGAGGCGGTCACCCATCGCATCCGTGAGTTCGACGCCGCGCTCTCAATCGACGTCCGCCAGCGCGTCCTCGACGTGGAAGCGTCGCGCGCGGCGCTCGACGCGTCGGACCAGGCGGTCGCCGCGGCCGCCGAAGCACGCCGCGTCGTCGAGGAGCGCTTCAGCGTCGGCGTGGCCACAAGCACGGAAGTGCTGGACGCGCAGCTGAAGCTGATCGAAGCAGAGCTCGAGCGCACCCAGCTCCTCGCTGGTCTGCGCGTCGACGAGGCGCGGCTCGTCCGGGCGGTGGGTGGGCTGTGATGGACACCACGGCCGCGATCGAAGTCGACCGGCTGTCGCGGACCTTCGGCAAGTTCAAGGCCGTCGATGAGATGAGCTTCACCGTCCGCCGCGGCGAAGTGTTCGGCTTCCTCGGAAGCAACGGCGCCGGCAAGTCGACGACGATCCGGATGCTCTGCGGGCTGCTGACGCCGACGTCAGGACGCGCGCTCGTCGACGGCATCGACGTCGGCCGCGATCCCGAGGGCGTGAAGCGGCGCATCGGCTACATGTCGCAGCGCTTCTCGCTCTACGAGCTGCTGACGGTCGATCAGAATATCCGGCTCTACGGCGGGCTGTACGGGCTTGCCGGCAGCGCGCTCGAATCGCGGCGTGCGTTCGCGCTCGAGATGAGCGGTCTCGCCGGACGCGAGGATGCGCTCGCCCGCGATCTGTCCGGCGGCTGGCGCCAGCGTCTGGCGCTCGGCTGCGCGCTGCTGCACGAGCCGCCGATCCTGTTTCTCGACGAACCGACGGGCGGCGTCGATCCGGTGTCGCGCCGCGACTTCTGGCGGCTCATCGACGACCTGGCGCACCGCGGCACCACGGTGCTCGTGACCACGCATTATCTCGACGAAGCCGAGCGCTGCGATCGCGTGGCGATCATCCATGCCGGCAAGCTGGCCGCGCTCGGGACGACGCGTGAGCTCAAGGCGCGGTTTGCCGGACGACCGATCCTCGAGATCCGATCGCCGCAGCCGGTGGCGGTGATGTCCTGGCTCGATCGCGCGCCCTTCGTCGAGAAGACCAGCCTCTTCGGCACCGCAGTCCACGTCGTGCTTCGATCGAGCGCGACGTCGGGCGCGGACGTCCGCGCCGCCCTCTCCGGCGCGACGTTGCCTGTCACCAGCCTTGTCGAGGTCGTGCCGTCGCTCGAGGACGTGTTCCTCGACGTCGTCGATCACGCGGTCGCGGAGACGGCCTAGATGCGCACCTGGGCGGTCGCGGTCAAGGAGCTGCGCCAGATCCGGCGCGACGCGCGGACGCTCGTCATCCTGATCTTCGTCCCGGCCTTCTTTCTGTTCCTCTACGGCTATGCGCTCAACTTCGACATCCGCCATGTCGCCATGGCCGTCGAGGATCGGGATGGCACAGCCGAGAGCCGCGCGCTCGTCGCCGCGTTCGAACGTTCGACGTATTTCGACGTCGTCGGCTCGCTGACCGCGGACGCCGAGGCGGACCGGCTGATCGATCGGGGCACTGCCCGGGTGGTGCTGAAGATTCCCGAGGACTACGCCGAGACGCTGCGCCGCGGCGAGGTCGCCGACGTCCAGGTGCTGCTCGACGGCGACAACGCCAACACCGCAACGACGGTGCTGGGCTACGTGAACGGCGTGCTCAGAGCCATGACGCCGGCGCCGGCGGCGCGGGCCGCGCGCGTCGAGCCGCGCATCTGGTACAACCCCGAGCTGCGCAGCACCGTGTTTCTGGTCCCGGGCCTGATCGCGTTCATCGCGATGATCACGGCCGTGATCTCGACGGCGCTCTCGATCGTCCGCGAGAAGGAGAGCGGGACGATGGAGCAGGTGCGGATGGCGCCAATCTCGACGCCGGCCTTCATCGTCGGCAAGACGGTGCCGTACCTCGTGCTCTCGCAGATCGGCGCGACGCTCATCCTCATCGCCGCGATTGCGCTCTTCGACCTGCCGATGCACGCCAACTGGCTCTCGCTCTCGCTGGTGGTCGCGATCTTCCTCGTCGGCGCGCTCGGGACGGGGCTGCTGGTGTCGACCGTCGCCGAGACGCAGCAGGTCGCCTTTCAGGCGGCGGCGCTGATCGCGCTGCTGCCGACGCTGATCCTCTCGGGGTTCATCTTTCCGATCTCGTCGATGCCGCTGCCGCTGCAATACCTGACGACCGTCGTGCCGGCGAAGTACTTCCTGGTCGCCTTACGCGGCATGGTGCTCAAGGGACTCGGGCTGGCGGATCTCGTGATGCCGATCGCGGCGCTCATGGGCTATGCGACGGTGGTGCTCGCGCTCTCGTCGGTGAGGCTCGCACGGCGATGAAACGCGTGCGCACGCTCATCGTCAAGGAGTTCCTGGAATTGCGGCGGATGCCGCAGCTGCTCCGGCTCATCCTCGTCGCGCCGGTGGTCCAGCTGGGGATGCTCGGGTACGCGGCAACGACCGACATCGCCGACGTGCCGGTCGTCGTCGTCGACGCGGATCGATCGGCGGCGAGCCGCGAGCTCATCGGCCGGATCGCCAACTCGCGCTACTTCCGCATCGTCGCCGATGAGCAGCATCCGCGGGCGATCGACGACCACCTGGCGCGCGGAGTGGCATGGCTCGCGATCACGATTCCGGCAGGCCTGGGTGACGCGCTCGACGGCAGCGGTTCCGACAGCGCGCGGACGATTCAGGTCATCGCCGACGGCACCGATGCGAATTCGTCCGGCGTCGCGTTGTCGTACGTGCAGGGGCTCGTCGCCGAGTTCAACGCCAACAGGGCGGCGGAGGCCGGCCCCGGCGCCGGCGCGGCGGTCCGCGGCCAGGTGCGGATCTGGTTCAACGCCGAGTTGGTCAGCCGCAACTTCATGGTCCCCGGCGTGCTGGCGCTGCTGCTGATGCTGGTTACGACGAACCTTGCCTCGATGGCCATCGTCCGCGAGCGCGAGCTGGGCACGCTCGATCAGCTGAACGTTACGCCCCTCAGCCGCTGGGAGCTGGTGCTCGGCAAGCTGCTGCCGTACGGGCTCGTCGGCTTCGTCGACGTCCTGCTCGTCCTCGCCGTCGCCGTGCTCTGGTTCGCGGTGCCGCTGCGCGGCAGCGTCGCGCTGCTGCTCGGCGCGTCGATGATCTACCTGCTGTGCACGCTGGGCCTCGGGCTGTTCATCTCGACGACGGCGTCGACGCAGCAGCAGGCGATGATGACGGCGATCTTCTTCTTCATGGTGCCGATGATCTACCTGTCAGGATTCATCTTCCCGATCGAGAACATGCCGCAGCCGATTCAGTGGATCACCTACGCGATTCCGCTGCGCTACTTCCTGATCATCGTCCGGGGCATCTTCCTCAAGGGCGTCGGCCTCGACGTGCTCTGGCCGCAGCTTGCCGCCCTGGCCGGCTGGGGCGCGGTCGTGCTCGCACTGGCGGTGGCCCGGTCCAGTAAGCGAGCGTAGGGCCCCGGGGGCCGTAGGGGGCGCCGAAGGGGGACGGAGCCCTTTTCCACAGAATCTCGCGATCCGGGGACAGAGGTCGATAGGGCGAATG
>DASTCC010000026.1:0-4430 GCA_035711465.1 Vicinamibacterales bacterium | reverse complement strand
GAAGCGCGCTCCGCACTGGCGTCTCGGCGCGCCGGACCCTCGACTTCGCGCGGCAGATCGCGGAGGCGCTTGCCGCCGCTCACGACAAGGGAATCGTCCATCGCGATCTGAAACCGGACAACCTGTTCGTCAGCCGCGACGGGCGCATCAAGATCCTCGACTTCGGCCTAGCCCAGCTCATACAGCCGCCGGAAATCGACCCGACGCGCGCCGCCGATCCCACTGATACCCAGGCCGGCGTCGTGCTGGGGACGGCGGGCTACATGTCGCCGGAACAGGCACGCGGCGAACCCGCCGATCATCGATCCGACATCTTCAGTGCCGGCGCGATTCTGTACGAGATGGCGGCCGGCCGCCCGGCGTTCACCCGCGGCAGCGCCGCCGAAACCATGGCGGCGATTCTGAAAGAGGATCCGGCCACGCCCTTCTCGCCGGAGACGCCACCAGCGCTCGAGCGCGTCATGTTGCGCTGCCTCGAGAAGAACCCGGAGGCGCGCTTTCAATCCGCGCGCGATCTCGCCTTCACGCTGCAGCAACTCGCCGATTCGACATCGAGCGGCACGTCCGTTCGCGCCTCGCGCGGCGGCGGCATTGCGTGGTGGCGCTGGGCCTCGGCCGCGGTACTGGTCCTCGTCCTTGCGGCGCTGATGCTGCCGGCGGCGCCCGGCGTCACGCCGGCATCCCCGTCTTATCGACTCACCGTCGATCTCGGCGCCGGCCTGCCCGTAGCGCCGATCAACCTGCAGTTCGGCGCCGCGGCCGTGCTGTCGCCCGACGGCAGCACCATCGCCTTCGCGGCGCGGCCAACCGCCGACAGCGTCCCGCAGCTCTACATCCGCCGCCTCGATCGCGACGAGGCGGTGGCGCTGCCCGGCACGACGAACGCGGTCATCCCGTTCTTCTCGCCCGACGGCCAGTCGATTGCCTTCTTCAGCGGCCGCAAGCTGAAGCGGATCCCGGTGACGGGCGGCGCCGCGCTGACGCTTGCCGACGCGCCCGAACAGCGCGGCGGGTGGTGGGCCGCCGACGACACGATCGTGTTCTCACCTGATCGCCGGCCCGGCACTCGACTGATGCGGGTGGCGGCCGGCGGCGGAGAGGCGACGCCGCTCAGGGCCGGACCGCACGACGACAGCCTTGAAGTCTGGCCGCAGGTGCTGCCCGGAGGACGCGGCGTGCTCTACACCAGCGCCAACACGCCGGGTTCTTTCGCCGACGCCGATCTCGTCGTGCAGCCGTTGCCCGACGGCGCCCGGAAGGTCGTGCAGCGCGGCGGCTACCACGGCCGATATCTGCCGAGCGGACACCTCGTCTACATCCACGAGGGAACGTTGTTCGCGACACGGTTCGATCTCGAGCGGCTCGAAGTGACATCGCAGCCCGTTCCCGTGCTCGAGGGCGTGCGATCGAACTCGATCACCGCGGGGGCGCAGTTCTCGATCTCCGACTCCGGGATGCTGGCCTACTTCCCCGGCCCGAGCGTCGGCGCCGGCAGCATTCCGCACTGGATGAACCGCGAGGGACAGACCACGCCGATGAAGATGGCGGCGGCCAACTGGTTCAACATCTCGTTCGCACCCGACGGCGGCCGGGTGGCCATGGAGTTCCGCGACGCGCCCGCCGACATCTGGATTCACGAGATCGCGCGCGGCACGCTGGCGCGGCTGACGACGGATCCGGCGGCAGACTACAAGCCGGCGTGGACACCGGACGGCCGGCGCATCGTGTTTGCGTCGACGCGCGACAACGCGGCATCGGGAAACCTGTATTGGCAGTCAGCGGACGGCACCGGCGCCGCAACGCGTCTGACGACGAGCGCGAATGCGCAGCAACCGGGCTCGTGGCATCCGGATGGCAAGGTGCTGGTCTTCGAGGAAGTCGCTCCCGACACCAGCGGCGACCTGATGCTGCTGCCGATCGACGGCAGCGACAGCGCGGGGTGGACGCCCGGCACGCCGTCGGTGTTCGTGAACGATCGCGAGCGGCAATGGGATCCGGCGTTCTCGCCCGACGGGCGCTGGCTCGCGTATGCGTCCGCGGAATCAGGGCGCGCCGAGATCTACGTGCGCCCCTACCCCGGCCCCGGCGGCAAGTGGCAGGTCTCGACCGGAGGCGGCGTCCTGCCCAGCTGGTCGCGCACGCGGCCCGAGCTGCTGTATGGCCTCGACGGGCAGATCATGGTCGTGCCCTACGTGGCCCGCAACGGATCGTTCCAGGCGGCGGCGCCGGCGCCATGGTCCCCCGGCCGCTACGCATTTCGTGGACCGAACCGCATGTTCGATCTGCACCCCGACGGCGCCCGCGTGGTGCTCACGCCGCCATCGCCGCCCGTGAGTGCGCCGCCATCGGACAGGATCGTGCTGATTTTCAACTTCTTCGACGAGTTGCGGAGGTTGGCCAGTAGTAGCCGGTAGCCAGTAGCCGGTAGCCAGGAGTGCCGTGCGGTTTGTGCGCTAGCATACGAAGCCGCAGTGCCGTTGCGCTTCGACGAATTCACACTCGACCTCGACGCCCGTCAGCTGACGCGGCCGGCAGGCGCCGTGCACCTGTCGCCGAAGGCGTTCGACCTGCTCGCGCTGCTCGTTGCCCGTCGGCCGGGCGTCGTGACGAAGGCCGAGCTCCTCGACCATCTCTGGCCGGGCACCTTCGTCGTCGAAGCCAACCTCTCGAACCTGGTCGGCGAGCTCCGCGCCGGGCTCGACGATCGCGGGCGCACGCCGAAGTACCTCCGCACGGCCCATCGCCGCGGCTACGCCTTCTGCGGCGACGTAAAGGAGGATTTTCCGGCGCCGGAATCCAAAGTCGGACGCGTCAGCTGCTGGATTGAATGGGGCCAGCAGCGATTCCCGCTCCCGCCCGGCGAGCACGTGATCGGCCGCGATCCGGACGCGGGTGTGCGGCTCGACTCGACGACGGTGTCGCGCCGCCATGCGCGGTTGCTCGTCAGCGCAGCGCAGACGGTGCTGGAAGATTTCGGCAGCAAGAACGGCACGTTCATCGGCGAGGAACGCGTGGTGGCCCCGCGCACGCTCGCCGACGGCGACGCGATTCGCATCGGCGACCTGCTCGTCACCTACCGCGCGCCCGGCGCCGGTTCATCGACGAAGACCGTGGCATTCGCCGGCTGACCGACATGGCACTCGCTAACGGGACCACCGTCGGCCCCTACGAGATCACCGGCTGGATCGGCGCCGGCGGAATGGGCGAGGTCTATCGCGCGCGCGATCCGCGGCTTGGGCGCGATGTGGCGCTCAAGGTGATCGGCGAAGCGTTCGCCTCCGACGACGGCCGCGTGCAGCGCTTCGAACAGGAAGCGCGCGCGGCGGGACAACTCAATCATCCGAACATCCTCGCCGTCCACGACACGGGCATCAGCCAGGGCCGCCCCTTCATCGTCTCGGAGCTGCTGGAAGGATCGTCGCTGCGCGATCGGCTCCGGAGCGGCCCGCTGCCGCTGCGCAAGGCGATCGACTACGCGCGGCAGATCGCAGAGGGCCTGGCCGCCGCGCACGAGAAGGCGATCGTCCACCGCGACCTGAAGCCCGATAACCTCTTCGTGACCAACGACGGACGCATCAAGATTCTCGACTTCGGCCTCGCCAAGCTGACGCGCCCCGTCGACCAGGCGACCATCACCGCCGTGGGCCAGGACACCGAGCCCGGCACCATCCTCGGCACCGCCGGCTACATGTCGCCGGAACAGGTGCGCGGCGAGCCGGTGGACGCGCGGTCGGACCTCTTCAGCTTCGGCACGATCTTCTACGAGATGATCGCCGGCCGCTCGCCGTTCGCGCGCGCCACCTCGGTGGAGACGATGGCGGCGATCCTGCACCCTCACCCGGAGTTCGCGCCGGCGATGCCGCCGGGCATCGAGCGGATCATTTCGCGCTGCCTGGAGAAGACACGCGAAGCGCGCTTTCAGTCCGCACGCGACCTTGCGTTCGGCCTCGAGTTCCTGAGCAGCAACTCGCTCACCGGCGAACCCGCTGGCGGCGCCGCGCCTCGATCGTGGCGCCGCCTCTGGCCGGCTGCCGCGCTGGCTGGCGTGGCTGCCATCGGCGTCGCCCTGGCGTTCGCGCCGGCGCTCGGCCCGGCGCCCGCACCAGTGTTGCCGGTCCGGATGTCGATCGACCTTGGCGCCGGCACGCTGCTCGGTCCCACGCAGTCGCAGTTTGGCGGCGTGGCCGCGCTCTCGAGCGACGGGTCGCTGCTGGTGTTCGGTGCGCAACGCAGCCAGGAGGACGCCATGTCCGTGCTGTACGTGCGCACCCTCTCCGAACTGGAGGCACGGCCGCTCGCCGGCACCGAAGGCGGCCATCTGCCATTCTTGTCGCCCGACGGGCGCTGGATCGGTTTCTTCCGCCGCGACAAGTTGATGAAGATCGCCACCGCCGGCGGTCCGCCGCAGGAACTGGCGGATGTGTCGGATC
>DASTCC010000025.1:0-20877 GCA_035711465.1 Vicinamibacterales bacterium | reverse complement strand
CACGTGTACTCGGATACCGGCGCGGTGATCGCGGCGACGACCACCAGTATTCCCGAGGCGCTCGGCACCGAGCGCACCTGGGACTACCGCTACTGCTGGCTTCGCGACGCCGCGTTCATCGTCGAAGCGCTGCGGCGGTTGAGCCATCTCGGCGAGGGCGAGGCCTTCGTGCGCTTTCTCAGGAACGTCGCCGAAAGCGGGCCGCTGCAGCCGGTGTATGGCGTCGGCGGCGAGCGCGACCTGACCGAGCACCGCCTCGAGCATCTCGCCGGGTTCGCCGGCAACGGTCACGTGCGCATCGGCAATGCCGCGTATCTGCAGAAGCAGAACGATCTCACCGGCGAGCTGATTCTCTGTCTCGAGACGACGATGTCCGACGAGCGGATCGTGTGGGAGAACCCGACCCGGCTGCTGCATCTCGTCGAGCGGCTGGTCGAGGACGCGATCGAGTCGGCGCCGACCATGGACACCGGGATCTGGGAGTTTCGCACCAAGCTCCGTCATTACACGTTTTCCAAAGTGCTGGGATGGGTGGCGGCGACGCGCGGCGCGCGGCTGGCGCGGCGGCACGAGCGCACCAGCCTGGCCGATCGCTGGGAGCAGTGGGCCGAGGCGCAACACGCCGACCTGCTCAATCGCAGCTACAACGACAAGCTCGGCTACTTCACCCAGGCGCTCGACGGCGAGCATCCGGACGCGGCGAACCTGCTGTTTCCCACCGTCGGTTTCGTCGATCCGGGCGACCCCCGCTTCATCTCGACGGTGCGCCGCTACGAGGAGCTGCTGGTGAGCGGCGGGCTGATGCAGCGTTATCGCAATCCCGACGACTTCGGCGAGACGACGAGCGCGTTCACGATCTGTTCGTTCTGGTGGGCGGAAGCGCTGGCGATGATGGGCGAGCTCGAGCGTGCCATCGAAGTCTTCAATCGCATCGTCGCCTACGCCAACCCGCTCGGTCTGTTCTCCGAGGACGTCGATCCGGCGACCGGCCTGCTGACCGGGAACTTCCCGCAGGCCTACACGCACGTCGGGTTGATCCACGCGGCGATCACGATCGGCGAGCTGCTGGAGGCGCGAGCGGCGCGATTCCGCGCCTGGTCGTAGCGCCGGCCCGACGTCAGGGTCGATCGGCGAGGAGCTGGAGCAGCGACAGCACCGCGGCCGGCCCGAGCAGCCGGTAGTGAGCGCGGGTGTCGCCATCGCCGACACGGACGGCGACGCTGCCCTCGGGCAATGCGGCGAACATGTCCTCGTCGGTGCGGTCGTCGCCGATGGCGAGGAGGACCGCGTCGGCCGGTGCATCGGCCATCGCCGCTTTCACGATCGAGCCTTTGTTGATGCTCGAGGGCCGGACCTCGAGCACGAGATGGCCCTCGAGGATCTCGACCGGCTGTGCCGCGAGCTGCGCGAGCAGCGCTTGACGCAGCTCGGTGCGGCGCGTCTGGGCAAGCGGCGGCGTGACCAGCCGGTAGTGCCAGGCGATCGACGCGGTCTTCTCTTCGAGCATCGACCCCGGCGTCGACGCGACGGCCTTGCTCAAGAGCTCGCGGACGCCGGGCATCCAGTCGCGGGGCGCCTGGGTGATCAGCTCCCAAGGCGCGCTGCCGTTGGGCCGGCGCCACAGGCCATGTTCGGCCCAGAGCGCGATCGGCACGTCGCCGAACCATCGATCGAGCGTTTCGCGCGTCCGGCCGCTGACCAGATGCACGGTGTGGCCGGGATGCGCCGCGAGATCGCGCAGCAGTCCGAGCAGCGTCTGGCTTGGCACGGCGAGCTCGGGCTGTTCCTGGAACGGCACGAGCGTGCCGTCGTAGTCGAGCAGCAGGACGAGCTGCGGCACGCTGGCGAGCCGGTCGAGGATCTTCCGCACGCTCAGGCTCGGCACGATCGACCCGCGCGTCAGCGTCACCGGCGTCGCCGCGCTAATCGCGTTGACCATCGTCTCCGCCCAGCGGCCGACGTCGTGGCCAAGGACGCGATGGCGCAGCGCCCGCATGC
Source organism: Vicinamibacterales bacterium (assembly GCA_035711465.1). Lineage (GTDB taxonomy): Bacteria > Acidobacteriota > Vicinamibacteria > Vicinamibacterales > SCN-69-37 > DASTCC01. The sequence goes on along the minus strand of DASTCC010000025.1, from coordinate 18,879 downwards.
GCCGGCGGCGCTCGTCGACGTCCATGTCGAGCGCGCGCTGCATCTCGGTCGCGATGCCCTCGACGTCGAACGGATTGACGATCACCGCTTCGTTCAGTTCTTCGGCGGCGCCGGCGAGCTCGCTGAGGATCAGCACGCCGTTCTCGTCCTCGCGGCAGGCGATGAACTCCTTGGCGACGAGGTTCATGCCGTCGCGCAGCGGCGTCACGACCATCACGTCGGCGGCCAGGTAGAGCGCCGCCAATTGCCCGGGCTCGAGGGCGCGATGCAGGTAATGGACCGGCGTCGACGCCAGCGTCGTGACGCTGCCGCCGATCTTGCCGACCAGCGCTTCGACCTGGCGGCGGAATCCGTCGTACGACGGCGTCGTCTCGCGAGAGGGCACGGCGACCTGAATCAGGCGGACGCGGTCGCGCAGATTGGGATTGCGATCGAGCAGACGCTGAAAGGCGACCAGGCGCCGGGGAATGCCCTTGGTGTAATCGAGGCGATCGACGCCGAGCAGGATGGCGCGCCCGGCGGCGTCCGCGCGAATGCGCGCCGCTTCCGCCTGCACTTCGGGCTGCGAGGCCAGCGCCCTGAACCGGTCGACGTCGGCGGCCATCGGGAAGCTGCTGATACGCACGTCGCGCCCGCCGAACGGCAGCGTGCCGTCGGCGCGGGCCTCCAGGTCGTACTCCTGGCGTAGGGCGGTGACGATGTGACGCACGTACGACTGCGTGTGCAATCCGATGACGTCGCTGCCGAGCAGGCCCTCGAGCAGCGGCCGGCGCCACGGCAGGATCCGGAACACCTCGTACGCCGGAAACGGAATGTGCAGGAAGAAACCGATGCGAGCGTCGGGGAGGCGCTGGCGGAGCAGCCCGGGGAGCAGCATCAGGTGATAGTCGTGCACCCAGACGAGATCGCCGGCGTGGTAGTGCGCGGCAATCGCGTCCGCGAAGGCGACGTTGGCCTCGCGATAGGCCTCCCAGTCCTGGCTGTCGAGCGGGACGCGATCGAGCATGTAGTGGAACAGCGGCCAGATGACGCCGTTGCAGAACCCGTCGTAGTAGCGGCTGACTTCGCGGGCGGTGAGGAAGACGGGCACGAGCTGATCGCGCGCCAGCGAGGCCGCGAGCTTGCGGCGCCGCGACTCGGTCTCCACCGCAAGGCCCGGCCAGCCGATCCAGGTGGCGCCGAAGGTGCGATAGAAGCCGTGCAGTCCGACGGCGACGCCGCCGCTCGACGACACGGATTCGAAACCGCTGTCGGCCTCGCGAATGCTGACCGGCAGGCGATTCGACACGATCAGCAGACGGCCGCGCGCGTTCGGCGCAGCCGCGTCACGCGCGGAACCCATCCCACGTCCAGTCTATACAACGCACGGAGCAGTCCGGGATCACGCCGCCGGCAGGACCGCAGGCGACGGCGATCAAGCCCGGCCGGCGAACTCCCGCGTCTCGGTGTGGACCTTGACCTTCTCGCCGTCCTTGATGAACAGCGGCACGCGGATCTCCATGCCGGTTTCGAGCGTCGCCACCTTGGTGACGCTGCCGCTGGCGGTGTCGCCGCGGGCGCCAGGCTCCGAGCGGACGACGGTCAGCTCCACGTGGGGAGGAAACTGCAGGCCGATGGGATTGCCATTGTATTTCTGGATCTGCACGACGACGTTGTCGGCGAGCAGCAGGCGATCGTCGCCGAGCTGGTCCGCGGTGAGCGTGATCGTGTCGAACGACTCCTGATCCATGAAGTGAACGCCGTCGGGGCCTGAGTACTGGTACACCGCCTCGACCTTGACCAGGTCCGGCTCGGCGAACTTTTCTCCCGCCTTGAACGTGCGATCGAACACCGCGCGCGTGATCAGGTTGCGCATCTTGAGCCGGACCAGCGTCTGGCCGCCACGCGCGGTCGGCTTCGAGACCTCGACGTCCAGACAGTGGTACGGCGCGTTCTCGAACTCGAAATACATCTTGCGTTTGATCTCGATCGCTTCAAGTAAGGGCATAGAAAGGCGCGGTTGGGTGCCGGCAGGTACGACGGCCGCCGGCAGGTGCTCTGGAACTCTGAAATTTATCATCCTTTATTTACTGGTTCCGACCAACCCTGCCGGGGGCCGCGCCTCAGGCACCCGCCCGCACCCGTCGCACCCGACCGCACCTATTTGACTGCGTTCTCGACGAGCTTCCAGGCGCCGCCCTGCCGCTGCCAGCGGTTCGCATACGTCCCTGAGCCGATGACCTTGCCGCCCGGTCCTTTCATCACCCAGGTGCCGGTTTCGGTGATGACGTCGTCTTTCAGATCGACGTCGCCAATGGTCGGCAGGAACTCGGTGATTCCCTTGTCGAGCTGCTCCTGCCACATCCGGGCGATACCCTCGCGCGTCCGGACCCGATCGCCAGGCTTCGTGAAGATGGCGTCGGCGCCATAGATGCTGGCGATTCTCGCGGCGTCGCGGGCCTTGATGCCCGCGGCCATCACTGCGTATGCCGCCTCGACGGGCGTTCTCGGACTCGTCTGCGCTTGCACGGCGCCGGTCAGAACGACCGCCAACGCGACGCTGACCACGACGTCGACGATTCGTGTCATCGTTACCTCACGCTCCTCGCAACGCCGCGAGCGGGTTGCCGGCCGCGGCGCGGCGGGCCGGCACGTAGCTCGCGACGATCGCGATCACCATCAGCACCGCGACCACCGCGGTGAAGGTCGCCGGATCGTTCGGCGCCGTCGCGAACAGCATCGACGTCAGCAGGCTCGAGAGCGCCAGCGCCAGGCCCACGCCGGCGGCCATGCCGGCCGCGGCCCAGCCGAGGCTGCCGCGCATCACCAACCCGATGACATGACGCCGTGCCGCGCCCATCGCGATCCGGATGCCGATCTCACGGGTCCGCTGCGTGACGACATGCGAGACGACGCCGTAGACGCCGATCATCGCCAGCGTCACCGCCAGCATCGCGAACGCGAACAGCAGCCAGGCGTTGAACCGGCGCGTCGCGACCGACGCCGCGAGAATCTCGTCGAGCGTGCGGACGTTCGTGATCGTGAGCTCGGCGTCGAGCGCGGCCACGACTTGTCGAATCGGTTCGACGAGGTTTCCGGGATCGCCCGCCGCTCGGACCGCGACCGCCGCGAGCTCCGCCCTGGCGAGCCCGGTCTGATGCGCGGAGAAATAGACCTGCGGCATCACCTCGCCGAACTTGCCGTCGCGGCGCACTTCGCCGACGACGCCGACGACGGTCACCAGCGATGATGACGGATCGCGCCTGAACTGGATCCCGATCGGATCGCGGCCCTGGGCCCAGCGATCGACGAACGTCTGGCTCACCACCGCCACCGGCGGCGCGCCGTCCCGATCGGCGCGCGTGAGCGACCGCCCGCGCGTGATTGGCATGCCCAGCGTCTCGAAGTACTCCGGACTCACGCTCTGCAGGTCGGCCTCGCCGTCGATCGCGCCGGCAGCCCCCATCACCTGGATGTCGCCGCCCCAGCCGCCGCGCATCGGCAGCTGATTGGCGAAGGCCGCTGACCCGACGCCGGGAAGCGCGTGGACGCGCTCGCGCATGGCTTCGAAGAAACGCAGCCGCGCATCGGGACCGGGATACCTGGCGGGAGGGAGCCGAACGGTCATGGCCAGCACCTTGTCGGTCTCGAAGCCGAGATCGACCGCGTTGAGCAGCCAGAGGCTGCGAGCCAGCAGTCCGGCGCCAAGCGCGAGCACCACCGCCGCGGCCACTTCGACGCCGAGCAACGCGCCCCGCCAGCGCAGCAGCGATCGCGATCCGGATGCGCCGCGCGCGTTGTCGCCGAGCGCTGGCGTGACGCGCCCTCGGAGCAGTTGCAGCGCGGGCACCAGACCCGCGACCATGCCGGCGGCCAGGGTCACGACCGACGCCATGATCAGAATGCGCGCGTTGAGCGACACCTCGCGAAGCCTCGGGAGCGATGCCGGCGCGAGACTGACCAGCACGTCGCGCGTCCAGAGACCGAGCGCGAGGCCGGCCACGCCTCCAATCGCGGCCAGCGCGAGGCCGGTCGCGAGGAACTGCGCGACGATGTCCGCGCGCCTGGCGCCAAGCGCCGTCCGCACCGCGACCTCCTGACGCCTCCCGGTCGACCAGACGAGCAGCAGGCTGGCGACGTTGGCGCAGGCGATCAGGACGATCAAAGCGGCGGCGCCGAACAGCACCAGCAACGACGGCCGAATGGTTCGGACGACGTCGCGGGCCAGCGGCGCCAGATGAACGCGGACGCCGCGATCGGGAAACGCGGCGTCGATCGACGCCATCACCCGGTCGAGGTCTGCCTGCGCCTGCGCCGGCGTGACCCCCTCCCGCAGCCGTCCGACGGTCAGCAGATCGTGATCGCGCGAGCTCCAGGCCTCGCTGTCGAACGCAGCGGGCACGAAGAACGACGGGTTGGCGCTCGCCGTCATCGCGCGGAAGCCCGGCGGCATGACGCCGACGACGACGACGCTGGACGTATCGAGCACGATCGAGCGGCCAACCACGCCAGGGTCGGCGCCGAAACGGCGGCGCCAGATCCCGTCCGAGAGAATGACCACGCGCTCGGCGCCAGGCTCTTGATCGGAGGCGCGAAAGACACGGCCGATCGCCGGCGGCGTGCCCAGCACCGCGAACAGGTTCCACGTGACGACCTCGCCGGCGAGCTGCTCCGGCGGGCCCGACCGCATCAGCGTTCGCGTCGTCGGCGTATAGCCGGCGAGATCCTCGAGGGACGTCGCATCGCGCTTGAAGTCCAGCAGATCACCGGGCGCGACGCTCAGGCGGGGCGAGCGCGGCGAGGATTCCCAGATCGCGACGATGCGATCGGGATCCGCGTAAGGAAGGCGCTGGATCAACACCGCATCGATCACGCTGAAGACCGCCGTGTTCGCGCCGATGCCGAGAGCGAGGGTGAGGACGATCACCGTGGTGAGGCCGGGCGACGTCCTGAGCATTCGCCGCGTCTGTCGCAGGTTCACGTGCGGCAGCAGCCTGGACGGCGCCGGCGCGACGCGACTGCGGCGGCGTTCGTGGCGCGCAGATATCAGCGGCGCCGCGGACCGCATCGTCTGCCCCCAGTACCAGCGCCGGGCGCGGCGGCGCCCGAGGGTTCGCGCGAGCTTCTCGAATTCTTCGAGAGCGTCGCCGGCGACCCACGGCGCCTCTTCACGGCCTGCGAGGCGTCGAAGGAGCCAGGCCGCAAGGCGAGGCGGCCTTGGGGTCATCGCCGTCCTCCCGACGCGGGAACGGGATCGGGAAGGATTCGGCGCAGCATTTCGGCGGAGTGCTGGAGCGCGCGCCGGCCGGCCGGCGTGAGCCGGACGTACTTGCGCGAGCGGCCGCCCTGCATGGGGCGCGGGTCGGAGACTTGAAACGTGACGTAGCCCTTCGCGCTCATCCGCCCGAGCGTGGCGTAGACGGCGCCGATGGCCACCGGCCGTCCGCACCGTGCCTCGATTTCCTGGCGGATCGTCATGCCGTAGGCCTCGTCGCCCAATCGCGCCAGGGCACTCATGACGTAGAGCTCGAACTCGGCAAGGAACTGGCCCTTTGACATGGTCATATTTTCTACAAGTAGATACATATCGTCAAGGTAAGAGGTTAACGGCGGGCTGCGGGCTGCGGGCTGCGGGCTGCGGGCTGCGGGCAGCCCGCAGAATGATAGGATCGCCGCTCCTCACCGGAGGTTCGCATGACGCGTTCCGGACTGGCTGCGGTTCTTGGCATCGCCGCGCTGTCGGCGGCGTACGCACAGACGACTCGTCCAGAGGCGTTGATGGAGCGGGCGGCTCGGACGCTCATCGATCGGCTGGACGCGACGCAGCGCGAGGCGATCTCGTTTCCGTTCGATGCCGACGAACGCGTCAACTGGCACTTCGTGCCGATTGCGCGCAAGGGGCTGCCGCTGAAACAGATGACGCCGTCGCAACGTGAAGCGGCCGTCGCGCTGCTCCGCACCGGGCTGAGCGCATCGGGCTTCACGAAGGCGGAGGCGATCCGGCAGCTCGAGGACGTGCTCGCGGCAACCGAGCGCGGCTCGATCGTCCGCGACAAGGAGCTCTACTTCTTTACGATCTTCGGCAAGCCGGGCGACGCCAAGTGGGGCTGGCGTTACGAGGGCCATCACCTGTCGCAGAATTGGACCATTGCCAACGGCCGCGCGGTCGGGACGACGCCGGCGTTCATGGGCGCCAATCCCGCCGAAGTGCTCGACGGCCCGATGCGCGGCTCCCGTCCCCTCGGTCAGGAAGAGGATCTGGGCCGCGCCTTCCTGATGTCGCTGAGCGAAGCGCAGCGCAAGGAAGCGATCGTCTCCGCGACCGCGCCGCGCGACATCATCTCCGGCGACTCGAAGCAGGCGGCGCGGATCGAGGACAGCGGCATCCGCGGCAGCTCACTCAATCAGGCGCAGAAGGACGCGTTGCTCAAGGTCATCCAGGAGTTCGCGTCGACGCAGCCGGGCATGCTCGCCGCCGAGCGCATGGCCAAGGTCACGTCCGCCGGACTCGACGACGTCCGCTTCACGTGGATGGGTGCGATCGAGCGCGGGCCAGGCAAGGCGCATTACTTCCGCATCCAGGGCTCGAGCTTCCTGATCGAGTTCGACAACACGCAGAACAACGCCAATCACCAGCACACGGTGTGGCGTGACTTCAACGGCGACTTCGGCCGCGATTTGCTCGCCGAGCACTACGCGACGTCGCCGCATCATCAGCTGTCGCGCCGCTGACGCTCATGCGTTTCCTCGCCAGGCTGCTCCTGAACGGCGTCGCGATCATTGTCGCCGCGTACTTCGTCCCGGGACTCGAGCTCGCCGGTCCGCCGTCGGCTCTCGCCGCCGGCGCCATTCTCGGATTCGTCAACGCGATCATCCGGCCGGTCCTGTTCATCCTCACCCTGCCGCTGACGCTGGTGACGCTCGGACTGTTCATCTTCGTGCTCAACGCCGCCTGCCTCGCGCTCGCGGCCTGGCTCGTGCCCGGCTTCTCGATCAGCGGCTTCTGGCCAGCCGTCTTCGGCGCCCTCGTCGTCAGCGTCGTCAGCTGGGTGTTGAATGGCGTGTTGATTGGGAAGGATGAGGTGACGCGCAGATAGCGTGACCCTGGGGCTTGGGCCTTGGGCCTTGGGCCGGGCTCGCGTCAAGCTTCAGTCAACGTACGGAGCGGGGTCGGAGGGGGGGCGGAGAAGGGTCAGAGTAGGGTCGGAGTAGGGTTGCACCGCACCTCGCACGGCGCACCGAGCACCAGGCACGCTACTGCCAGCTTCCGTACATCGGATTGGGAATAAGGAAGTACCTCGTGCCGAATGCCGCGAAGGCGGCCTCGCCCTGCGCTTTGGCGGCCTGACTGAGCATCGGGAAATCGAGGATGTTGTCGCCGACGAACGCGACCACGGCGAGCGGTGGTCCGCCGATGGGCGTCGAGCCATTCGCCACCGCGTCGAAGCGCGGATTCTTGTCGGACGGCGATCCATCGGGGCGGCACAGCATCACGTCGAAGACGAGCCGTTCGCGCGCGAAGACCGCCTCGGTGTCGGCGCACTCGGACTGCAGGCGGTTGGTGACGATCGCGATCCGGCCGCCGAGCGCGCGCACGCGCGCGAGGAACGCGGCCGCGCCGGGAAGCGCCGTCGACTCGCGCCGCCTGACCCAGGCGTTCCAGCTCTCGGGCGAGTAGCCGAGCCCGGCGCGGGCGCGCTCGGCCTGGTAGGTGACGTTGGCGATCACGGTCTCGTCGGCATCGAGCACGACGGCCCAGGTGCCGGCCGCGCGTCCGGTTGCGGCCTGTTCGACGCGCGACGTCGCCAGCGCATAGGTCTGCAGCACCACGGCGACGTACTCCGCCGACTCGCGAACCCAGCGAATGCTGTCCGGATCCGCCTTCGGCGTCGTCGTTGCAACGGCCGCAGTCGGCGGCGGTGCCGCCGGCGGCGCCGACGCGGAGCGGCACGCGACTGACGCGGCGAGGAACGTGACGACGACAATCGAACGAAGGATCGTGGACATGGCGTGAGCCGCCACGTTGCCGTACGCGGCAGCCCGCTTTCAAGCCCCCGCCGTCCACTTACCCGTCGTGACTCGCCGTGATCTGCCGTGACCCGTCGTGACCCGCCGTCACCCACCGTGACCCGTCGTCACCCGCTGTGACCCGTCGTCACCCGCCGTCACCCGCCGTGACCCGTCGTCACCCGCTAATCCCTGAGCGCCCGCGACGGATCGATGCCGCGCACCCGAGCCGCCGGAATCGAGGTCGCCGCGACGACGATCGCCGCCATGATCGCTGCGGTCACGATATAGGAGTCGAGCGCGGCGGGATCGACGCCATAGAGCAGACTGCCGAGCCACGACGCGCCGCCGCGCGCGAGCACGACGCCGGCGACGATGCCGGCGAGACCGAGCTTGAGACCGGTCCAGAGCAGCGACTGGAACAGCCGCGCCCGCGTCGCGCCGAGCGCCGATCGAAGCGCGAGCTCGCGCGTGCGCAGCGCGATCACATAGCCGATGAGCGCGTAGAGTCCCGCCGCCGAGAGCAGGAACGTCAGCGCCGAGAAGCCGGACAGGAGCGCGGCAGCGAAGCGGAACGCCTGCTCCTCCTCGTCGAGCAGATCCGCCATGGTCCGCATCTCGCGAATCGGCAGCGCCGAGTCGGCGCGCGCCACCGCCCGGCGGAGGCCGTCCGACGCGTCCGATGCCGGCGCCGATCTGGTGATCAGCGTCAGCGTCCGCTCCGGACGTTGATCGAAGAACTGGTAGTAGTCGTACTCGGGCAGGCGGCCGCTGTAGATCCGCTGCCGGTTGGCGGCGTCCGCGGCGATGCCGACGATCTGAAACCAGGGGCGCGGCGTCACCGGCGTGACGAAGGTGAAGCGCTTGCCGATCGCGTCCTCACCGGGCCAGAAGCGCTGCGCCATGCTCTGGCTGACGATGGCGACGAACGGCGACGCGCTGCGATCGGCGGCGGTGAACTCGCGGCCGCGCACCAGCGGGATGCCCGCTTGCGCGAGCGCGCCGGCGCTGATGTTGTGGCGCCACACCATGACGCGATCCGGATCCGGCTGCGTCACCGCCACTTCGGTGAGCGGATACGAGATCCAGGTGTCGCGCCCGGGCCGTCCCGGTCCCCACAGAAATGCCTGCTCGACTCCCGGCACGGCGCGCGCTTCGGCGAGCAGCGCCTGGCCGAACGCGATCACGCGCGCGTCGTCGCGGTAGCGATCGGCGCGCAGCTCCATCCGCGTCGTCGTCAATCGATCGGGATTGAAGCCGAGCGGCGCGCTTTCGAGCGCGCCAAGCCCGCGCACTACCAGCACGCTGGCGGCGAGGAGCACGACCGCGAAGCCGACCTCGCCGGCGACGAGCACGCGCTGCAGCCGAACGGTCAGCCGATCGGCGACCACAGACCGCGCCGCGCTGGCCCAGCTGTGGCCGCGCCAGCGCACCAGCAACAGACTGGCGGCGGCCATGGCGGCGACGGCGACCGACGACAACGCCACCAGCACGATCAGCGCCCGGGCGTCGAGCGAGAGCGTCTGCAGGCGCGGGAATACGTACGGCGCGCTCGTCCGCACCGCCGCGAGCAGGCCGGCGGCGACGCCGCTGCCGACGATTGCGGCCAGACCGGCGATGACGACGCCTTCGGCGAGCGCCGGCCTTACCAGTTGCGACGTCGTCGCGCCGAGCGAGCGGCGGACGACGAGATCGCGCGAGCGCTCGGCCATGCGCACGACCAGCAGTCCGGTGACGTTGAGCGCCGCCACCGCGAGCAGCACGAACGCGCCGGTGAAGACGACGAAGAACGGCGTCCGCGCGTCGCGGAAGAGCCAGAGATCGAGCCGCTCGGCATGGAGACCAATGCGGCGGTTGGTGTCGGGAAACTGGCGCTCGAGATCGGCGGCGATGCTCGACAGCTCGGCCCGGGCCTGCTCGAGCGTGACGCCGTCGGCGAGACGCGCCACCGCCCACGACACCCGCGAGGCGCGGCTATTCAGAAACGTCGGCCCGTAGGCGGGCAGGCTCATCATCGACGACAGCCAGATGTCCGTCGCCTGACCGTCGATCTCGAATGACAGATCGCGGAACGACGGCGTCATCACCCCGACGACGGTGTAGGGCAGGTCGCCGATGCGCATGGTCGACCCGAGGACGTCGGCGCGCCCGCCGAGGTGCGCGCGCCAGAAGGCGTCGCTCACCACCGCGACCTGATGCGCGCCCGGCGCCCGCTCGTCGTTGCCGTCGAGCAGCCGGCCGGCCGCGGCGCGAGCACCGAGAATGTCGAAGTAGGCAGTGTTGACGAAGTTAACGCGCGCGGCGCGCGGGCCGCTGTCGGCCGCGACCTCGATCGGGCGCGAGTCCGCGTAGCCGGCGATGCTCGCGATCGTCCTGGCGCGGGCGCGGATGTCGTGGAACTCGAGGAACGACAGGCTGGCGCCGGGACCGGCGTCGCCGGGCAGCACGCCGGTGACGAAGATCAGCCGTTCCGGGCCGTGATAGCTGAGCGGCCGCAGCAGCAGACGATCGACGACGCCGAACGTCGTCACCGCCGCGCCAAGGCCGAGCGCGAGCGTGAGCACCGCGGAGAGCAGGAAAATCGGGCGGTCCATCAGGGCGCGCGCCGCCAGTCGCAAATCACGAAGCATCGGTCACCACCATGAGCGCGATTCCAGTCAAGAGCGAGACACCGAGCGAAACTGGCGTGTCATGTAGTCCTCGACCGCGGTTCCGATCCGCATCCCGGACAAAGCCGTTTCGACCCCCGCATTTCGTTCGTGCCAGATAACCTCCAGGTCCCACACGCAGACTGATTCCCCGCCGCGCGCGTCACGCCACCGTCCGTCATCGCGGCCCCAGACACGCATCGGCAGCTCGTTCTCGCGATCCCACCAAACGAGCACGATGTAGTCGCAAGTCGCAGCCTGGTGCGTGATGACGAATCCGACACCGGGCCGGCCCGCCTCGGGCGAGGTGTTGCGTCGCAGCGCCGATCGCAGCAATCGCGGCAGCTCGGTGAATCGTGAAGCGTCGAACGGCACCGCCATCTGGGTGACTCGATACACCTTCAGCCGTTGCCCAGCCAGCTCCATCCCGGCGTCGCTCGTTACCGCCCGGAAATGGAATGGCCTGTAGCGAAAGGCGCGATCACCCGAGGGCATTCCTCATTCCTTGCTGATCGGCCTGACTCGATGCTGGTCGACCGGATATCGGCTTGCCATCATTCTGGCTCATGGTCCGCCGCACGGGCCGCTCCACACTTTCAGAATCTTGCTTTTCTTTGCCTGCTCCGGACTGACGAACCGTCTCCGCCGTAAACTGGCCCGAGCGGATACCGCCCGGCGTCGGGCGATCGGCGCCGGAAGACACCCGTGGCGGACACGATCACAGCACAGCGCGTTGCTTCCTCGACCGAGCGGGAATTGTTCGCCACCGATATGATCGCGGTTGGCTATGACCGCTGCCGCGTCGACGATCCGTTGTTCACCGCCCCCACGGCGGTCGGCGGATTTCGCGTCGTCTTCCCCTGCCAGAGTGTCTGGATTCGAACTTGCCGTTCGCGCCCGTACGTGTCCGATCCCAGCATCGTCGAGTTCTACAACGACGGCGATGAGTTTTGTCGTCGGCCTCTCGACCCGAGAGGCGACAGCACGTACTGGTATCGAATCAACGAAGCGGATCTTCGCGAACTGCTGCGGCGGTACGATCCAGCGGCGGCCGAGGTCGTCTCGCCGTTCAGGTTCACACATCGGCCGACCGACGCCGCTGCGTATCTGGCTCAACGCGCCGTGGTTCGGCGGCTCGAGTCGGGCACGGCGCCGGACGATTTGGAAGTCGCCGAAGCCGTGCTCCACATTCTCGATCGAGTCCTCCGGCGCGCGTGTCAGGTTCAGTCTTCCGGTGGCTCACGCGCGATCACTCGAAACGAACTGGACATCGCCGATCGTGCCGCCGAGGCGCTGAGCCGGCTGCCTCCCGGGCGCGCCACGCTGCCGATGATCAGCCGGGCGGCGGGTGTATCGGCGTTCCATCTCTGCCGCACGTTTCGGAAGGTCACTGGCCAGACCCTGGCTCGACATCATCTTCGGCTGAGACTCCTGGCGAGCGTGTCGGCGCTTGTGGAGTCCAGGGCATCACTCGGCGAGATTGCAACCCTGCATGGTTTCTGCAGTCATGCTCACTACAGCAGCGTGTTTCGTCAGACGTTCGGCGTGACCCCGTCCGCCTTCAGATGTCGTCCGACGGCATTGACGCAGTTCTCTACGGCCACGCCGACCGCGCGGCAGTGATGGAGCACTCTCTCCGCCGAGCGTTCGTTGCCATGACGGCGTCGGCGGCCCTGGGGCTTGCCGCGGGCGGCGACCGGCCACGAATCGAAGCGCCGGGACTGGTTTTCGATGAGGCACGGCAGCGCACCGTCAGCTTCGGCGGCGGCTTCGGCGCGGGCATGAGTGAGATGACCTGGGAGTACGACGGTCGAGGCTGGCGGCGCCTTGACGGCCCCGGTCCGTCTCGTCGCAACTTCCACGCGATGGTCTACGACCGCGCCCGTCGCAAAGTCGTTCTGTTCGGTGGTGGCGGTCCGGGTGGGGTGGCGCTCGGCGATACCTGGGAATACGACGGAATCGCCTGGAAGCAGGTGTCGACGAGTGGACCGCCGCCGCGCGCGTCCCATGCGATGGCCTACGACCGCCGCCGCGGCCGGACCGTCCTGTATGGTGGCAGCGGCGGCGTTCGTCAGCCTGACCTCCAGGATACCTGGGAGTGGAACGGCGCCGAGTGGACGCGAGTCGCGACGACGGCACACCCCACGGGCAGCAGCCTGCATGCCATGGCGTTTGACGAGGCGCGGTCGCGCACGATCGCGTTCGGCGGCCGTCCCGCCAGTACCGAGACGTGGGCGTTCGATGGACGCGACTGGCGCCTTGAAGCGGATGCCGCGCCGGGTCCGCGCGATCATCACGCGATGACGTACGCGCCCGATCTCCAGAAGGTCGTGCTCTTCGGCGGCTGGAACTTCAAAGATGAAGCCGGGCAGCGTGATCTCTGGTCATTTGACGGACGGCGCTGGACCGTGATCGCCGCGAGCGGCCCGGCAGACTACGGTGCGAAGCCGGGACTGGTCTACGACTCGACCAGCCGGCGCGTGCTGCTGCTGGGAACGAACGGCGGCGAAACCGTCGCCGGCTTCTGGCAGTGGGATGGACGATCCTGGTCCGCGGTGCGCTGACACCTGAAGACAAAAACGGGGTCAGACCCTGAGGCCTGACCCCGTCTGTCGAGCTCGCGCCAGCTGCGATTACTTGCAGGCCTGGCAGTTGTGGTTGTTCTTCGCGCCCATGCCCTCGAGGAGCTTGATCGTCTCGGGGAAGGGCTGCGTGCGCTGCTCGGGGCTGTTGGCCATGTCGACCGTGGTCTGGCCCGAGCGGGACACCGCCATGACGTCGGCGCCCTTCGACACGAGATACAGAATCATCTCGTTGTCGCCGCGCGCCGCGGCGTGATGGAGCGCGGTGTAACCGTCGGCGTCGCGCATGTTGATGTCGACCTTCAGCTCCTCGATGAAGTATTTCGCCGCCGGCATCCAGCCGTCGGGTACGGTGCGATGCTGCTGGGCGACGCGCGAGGTGCCGTAGCCCACGCCGCTGGCGGCGTGGAAGGGCGGCACGTGCGGTCCACCCGGAGGCGTCGGCGGCAGGCCCGAGGGATCGGTGCCGCCGGCGGCGCCGCCGCCACCACGTCCGCCGCGGCCGCGGCCGCCGGCGCCACGGAGCGTCGGGATGCTGGGATCGGCGCCGTACTTCACGAGCAGACGCATCGCGTCGACGTCGAGCGAGTAGGCGGCGCGCCAGAACGCGGTCGCGCCGACGTAGTCGACGCCCATGCGGCCGGCGTTGTAGGCGGCGTGCCAGATGTGGGCGCGCGCACGCGCGTTCGGGTCCGCGCCGGCCTTCAGCAGCTCCTCCATCATCTGCAGATAGGAGGTCTGCTGCTGCTTGTAGGCGGTCGGCTGCGGGTACCACGTGCGCAGCGCCCAGTAATTGTTGAGGACCGCGAACAGCGGCGTGGCGCCGTCGTCGCTCGCGAGGTTCGGGCTGGCGCCCTTCTTCAGCAGGGCCGCGGCGATGTCGTAGTTGCCGTTGGTGATCGCCACCAGCATCGGCGTCGCGTGATCGCCTGCGGTGCGGATGTTCACGTCGAGACCCGAATCGACCAGCAGCATCGCGGCGTCGGCGTAGCCGTCGCGCGCGGCATAGTGCAACGCGCTGAAGCCGCCCTGCCGTCCGATCGGATCGTTCGTGTACTCCTGGCCCGGCTGCTGGCCGCCCTGGCCGCCGCCGCGCGCCGGACGAATCACGTCGGGATCGTTCGGATCGAACTGCGGCGCTGCGGCGCCGGCGGCCTGTGCGCCGCGTCCGGCCTGCGCGCCGCGTCCGCCCGCACCGCCCGCCGCGGGATCGCCGCCGCGTCCGGTCGTCCGGCCGCTCGCCGCCGCGACCAGCCGCTCGCGCGCCTGACGCGCCTGGCCGTCGCGTGCCTGCCGCTGGCCGTAGTCGATCACGTTGGTCGTCGCCGTGAGATCCGCGCCAGCCGCGAGCAGCGCCTTCATCGCGTCGATGCGGTTCTCGGAGGCCGCGAACACGAGCGCCGTACGTCCGTGGGTGGCGTCCTTCGCTTCGATCTCCGCGCCCTTGGCGAGGAGCGCCTTCACCGCTTCGGCGCTGCCCGACTGCGCCGCGAGGTGCAGCGGCTGCACGCCGGTGGTCGTGACCGCCGCGGCGCTGGCGCCGGCGTCGAGCAGCCGTGCCACGGCCCTGGCCTGGCCGGTCGAGCTCGCCAGGTGGAGCGGCGTGTAGGCGCCGAGCCGCGTCGTCGCCTGCGTGCTGGCGCCGGCGACGAGCAGCACGTCGATCAGGTCGGCGTTGCCGTTGAGCGACGCCCAGTGGAGCGCCGTCATGCCGTCGCCCTGCGGCGCGTTGACGTCGGCGCCGTCGCGCAGGAGCGCGCGCACGGCGTCGAGGTTGCCCTTCATGGCCGCATCGGCGACCGGCGCGGCCGCCGGCTCGGCGATCGGCGCCAGGTCGACGGGCATGGCCGCCGCGCCGACGCCTGGCGACGTCGGTCCGAGGACCAGTACGAGCGCGAGCGCCGCGCCCGGGGCGACGAACGGTAGATGTCGACGATTGCGCATCTTCGCCTCCGCTCTACGCCTGAACCGAGAAGGAGAACTCGCCGCTGCTGTCGCCGAACGTCTCGAGGTCCTCGAGTCCGAGCTTGTGCATCAGGCTCAGCATGACGTTGGCCATCGGCGTGCCTTCCTCCGCCTTGATGTGCACGCCGCCCTCGAGGATGCCGCCGCCCTTGCCGAGCAGGATGAGCGGGCAGTCGCGATGGTTGTGGTTGTTGCTGTTGGCCATCGGCGAGCCGTAGAGGACGAGCGTCTTGTCGAGCAGGTTGGCCTCGCCTTCCATCGTCGACTTGAGCTTCTCGGTGAAGTACGGCAGCAGCGAGACGTGGTAGCGGTTGAGCAGGCTGTATTCCTTGATCCGCGCTTCGGCGGCGCCGAAGTGCGACGCGTTGTGGAAGCCCTGATCGACGCCGCTACCCGGGTAGACACGGCCCGAGCCGTCGCGGCCGAACTTGAACGAGAAGACGCGGGTGGTGTCGGACTGGAACGCCAGCAGCTGCAGATCGAACATCAGCTTGACGTGCTCGTCGAACGAATCGGGCACGCCGGCCGGCGCCGCCGGCAGCTCGCGGGCCTCGCCGCTGCGGTTGCGCTCTTCGATCTTCTGGATGCGCTGCTCGATCTCGCGGATGTTGTCGGTGTACTGGTTGAGCCGCGCGCGATCGCTCGGGCCGAGCGTGCGCTGCAGGCCGGCCATCTGCTCCATGAGCATGTCGAGGATGCTCTTGTCGGTGGCGCGGCGCTCGGCGCGCTGCTCGGGAGTGCCGCCGGCGCCGAAGAGCTGCTCGAAGACCATGCGCGGGTCGCGGATCATCGGCAGCGGCGTGTCGGGCTTCGCCCAGCTGATCGTGTCGGTGTAGACGCAGGCGTAGCCGTAGGCGCAGCCGCCGGACTGGTCGACCGGCTCGATCGAGAGCTGCATCGAGGGGATCGGCGTGTCGTTGCCGAACTTCTGCACGTAGAGCTGATCCATCGAGGTGCCGACGAGCACGTCGGACCCTTCCGTCAGCTTCGGCCGCGCCTGGGTGAACATCACCGCGCTCGACCGGAAGTGATCGCCGCCGACCTCGGCCGGCGCGAACGCCTCGGCGTTGCGGCAGTCGGTGCCGCTGATGATCGTCAGGTAGTCGCGGAACGGTTCGAGCGGGCTGAGGCTGCTCGGCGACAGGTCGAAGTTCCTGCCGGCCGCCGCCGGGCTCCACAGGTTCAGCGCCTTGCCGATGTCGCTGCACCCGGCGGCGCCGTGCACCTGCTCGATGCAGACGAGCCGGACCGGACTCAGGGCGCGTGCGGTCGAGCTGCGGGCGAAGACCGTTCGGCCCGGCAACATCGAATCCAGAACCGGCAATGCGATGGTGGCCCCTAACCCTCGCAGAACCGTGCGGCGCGGCAGCTGTTTTCCGGTCAGAAACATCGTCGATCCCTCCGGGGATTCACTACTTCTTGGTTGCGTCAATCGGTTCGGCCAGCGCGGTCTGGAACGCCCCGCTCTTGGCAACCTCGAGCACCAGCGACGACAGGCGATAGCCGCCAGGCTCGGTCTCGCGAACGATCCGGCGGATGGTCGGCATATCGAAGTAATCGACCCGTCGCCCGATCGCATAAGACATGAGCACTTCTGTGAAGTGCGTGATGATGACGTCCGACCGCGCCAGGATTGCCTTGCGCAGGTCGACGACGCCGCTGAGCTGGGTGCCGTCGTAGAGCTCGCCGGCCGGATTGATCGCGACGCCGCGATCCTTGATTCGCCACGCGCCGGTGACGTCGAAGTTGTCGAGCGCCATGCCGAGCGGATCGATGACGTTGTGGCACGAGCTGCAGGCCGGGCTGGCGCGATGCTGCGCCAGCTGCTCGGCGACCGAGAGGAACCGTCCCGCCGTCGCGTTCTTCGTCTCCTCGAGATCGGGCACGTTCGCCGGCGGCGGCGGGGGCGGGCTGCCGAGCAGCACCTCCATGATCCACTTGCCGCGCAGCACCGGCGAGGTGCGGTTGCCATGCGACGTCAGCGTCAGGATGCTGCCGTGGCCGAGCACGCCGCGGCGCGTCTCGTCCGGATAGGAGACGCGGCGGAAGTTCGTGCCGCTCACGTTCGGGATGCCGTAGTGCCGCGCCAGCCGCTCGTTGACGAAGGTGTAGTCGGCGGTCAGCAGCTCGAGCACCGATCGATCCGCGCGAAGGAGGTGATCGAAGAGCAGCTCGGTCTCGCGGTGCATCGCCTCGGTCAGCGTCTCGTCGTAGTACGGATAGTCGAGCGCGTCGGGCTCGACCTTGTCGAGGTCCTGCAGCCGCAGCCACTGCGCGGCGAAGCGCGTCGACAGGGCTTCCGACCGCGGATCGGCGAGCATCCGCCGGACCTGCTTCTCGAACACGTCCGGCCGCGACAGCGTGTTCGTCTTGGCGATGTCGACCAGTTCCTGATCGGGAATCGTGTTCCAGAGGAAGAACGAGAGTCGCGAGGCGAGGTCGGTGTCGCTGATGCGGTAGATCTTGCCGGGCACGACGCCGGACGGCGTCTCTTCCATGCGGAAGATGAAGTGCAGGCTGGCGAGCATGGCCTGGATGCCGGTGCGGATGCCGGCTTCGAAGCCGCCCTTGGCCGAGCCCTCGTTGTAGAACACCATCAGCTCGTTGATCTCGCCGGCGGTGAGCGGTCGCCGGTAGGCCAGCGTCCCCAGGCGCGTCAGGATCTTCTGCGCGCACGGCACCGCTTCAGCCGCGGCCGTGGGCCGGCAATGGAAGATCGCCCGCCGCGTCGGGTTGTCCGAGACGCCGCTGACGCCGAACGGGCCAACCACCGCCAGATTGCGCAGGTGCGGCAGCGTCGTCACGCCGTAGCCGACGCCGATCTGCGTGTCGGCGAGCGTGTGATCGATCGGCCGGATCAAATCGTCTTCGGAGCCTTCGAATTCCTTGATGAACGTCGCCGCGACCTTGTGCGGACCGGCCCGCACGGAAATCGGCTCGGTCGTGACCGTCAGCCCTTCCGGATCCGATTCCGAGATCCAGCGATCGACCTTGACCAGCGCCGCGCGCTCGCCGTCGATCGCGACTTCCATCTGGATGTCGGGCACGGTGCGTCCGAACAGCGCGCCGGTCGGCTCGCCGTGGAGCAGCAGCTGGAACTTGTACTTGCCGTCGGCCGGGAAGTTGTGGGTGACGACGGTGCCGCCGCGGGTGCCGAAGGGCGCGCCGTCGACGCGCGTCTTCTGCGACTGCGTGCGCGGCACCTCGTAGGTGACCGAGCTCGGGTCCGCGGACGGATCGCCGACCGCGAGACGGCTCACGTACGACGCCGCGCGCAGATAGCCTTGCATCACCGTGGCCGACGGCATCTGCACGTCGGCGATGTTGTCGAAGCTGGCGCTGATCGTGTCCGACGGGAGGAACGTCGCGACGTCGATGTCGAGCCCGAAGATGGTCCTGATCGCCGACGCGTACTCGGCGCGATTCAGCCGCTGGAAGGGACGCCGGCCCGGATTGGGATGGGTGAGCGCGGCTTTGTCGAGCGCCGTCTCGAGCGAGGTGACGAGCGCGAGACGCGTCGCCGGGTCGGGCTGCTTCGCCGCTTCTTTCGGCGGCATCATCCCGGTGCGCAGCTTGCGGATCATCTTCTCCGCGATGGCCGCGTTTTCGGTGACCTTCGACGCATCGAACGACGCCAGCGAAAGCTGCCCGCGCTGAATCATGTCGTTGTGACACGTCACGCAGAACTGTTTGACGGT
>DASTCC010000024.1:0-4450 GCA_035711465.1 Vicinamibacterales bacterium | reverse complement strand
GAGCCTCTCGTACATCAGACGTCGCATCGCGTCGAGCGTGGGCAGCGCGTTTCGCGCGTAGGCCGGCCCGCCCGCGATCGCGGCCCGGGCCGCGGCCTGGGAGACCGCTGGCGGACAGATCAAGATCGTGTCCTGGATCTTGTTGATCGCCTCCCAGAGCTCGGCTGGCGCGACCATATAGCCCATGCGCCAGCCGGCCATGCCGTACGCCTTCGAGAACGAGTAGAGCGAAATCGTGTGGCCGGCGGCGCCTTCGATGCTGCCGGGCGAGAAGTGGGCGGCGTCGTCGTAGCGGAAGTACTCGTAGGCCTCGTCGTGGATGTGGACCAGACCGTGCCGCGCGCAGAGCGCGTTCACCGCGCGGAGATCGGATTCAGGATAGACCGCGCCGGTCGGATTATTCGGCGACACCGTCACGACCGCGCGCGTTCGCGGCGTCACCGCAGCGGCAATCGCGTCGGCATCGAGCTGACGATCGCCGCGCGTCGGGACGCCGACGACGCGCGCGCTCGCCATGGTGATCGCCATCTCGTGATTGAAGTAGTACGGCGTCGGCAGGATGAACTCGTCGCCGGGATCGGCAATCGCCAGCACCGCATTCATGAACGCGAGGTTGCCGCCGGCGGTGACGACGACGCGGCTGTGAGGCTTGACCTGGATGTGGTTCTCGGCAGCGAGCTTCGCTTCGAGGGCGGCGACCAGATCGGCCTCGCCTTCGACGGGACCGTAGCGATGATCGGCGCCGCCGATCGCGCGCTGTCGCGCCGCCTCGAGCGCTTCGGCGGGCGGCCCGTACGAGACGATGCCCTGGCCGAGCGACAGCGTGCCGGGCGTCTCCGCGATCCAGCGGCTGACAATGGGAATCACCGGCGTCTGCACGCCGGCCAGGCGCGCCGACTCGATCGTCACCGCGCCCGCGGCTCCGCGACGACCGCGATCCGCGGCATCGCGCCGGGCAGCGCCGGCCCCGACGGTCCGATCGCCAGACGCGTCACCCGTCCGACCGACGCGGACAGATCGGCCGCCACCCGCCAGCCGTTCTGGCCGGGCACCCAGACCATCAGCTTCGATCCGCTCGACATCACCAGCATGCCGTTCGGCAGCCAGGCGGCGTCTTCAGTCTGGTTGCTGTCCGGGGTCTCGGTGAGCGTGCGGGTCTCGCGGGTCTTCGGATCGAACTCCTTGACCAGCCAGTGCGCGCCCTGGGGCTTGCTGATGTAGCTCACCGTCCCGGCGCCCGGCCGCACGTGCAGCGATCGGCCGATCCGCGAGTCGACGACTTCGGTCGTTCCCGTCCTCGTGTCGGCGATCTGCAGCGTGTTCGGCTGGCCGTTGGCGCCGAGCACGAACAGCGCGAGATGGGTCGCTTCGATACAGGCGTGATAGCCGACGGGCTTGACGTTCTCGAGCACCAGGCGCGGGCGCGTGCCCTCGAGATCGAATCGCCACAGCCGCTGCGTGTTGTCCGCCTCGACGCGGATGACGGAGAACGATCGTCCGTCGGGCGTGACCAGCGGCGAGTACTCGCTCTCGCTGGTCGACGTCACCTGCGTCACCTGCCCGGTCGCGAAGTCGTAGCGATAGATGTCGCGCTGTGTGCCGTCGCGCATCGACGAGAACAGCAGCGCGGTGCCATCCGGCAGGAAACTCGGCTGATTGTCGTAGCCGTCGTTCCTGCTGACGTTGACGAGCGGCGCGACGTTCAGCCGATCGGTGCCGACGTAGCCGGCGACGTAGATGTCGGTGTCGGCCGCCGGTTGCTGCAGCAGCGCCGACGACAGCACGAGCCCGGCCGCGACGACCGACGCGCGCGTCATCAGCGCACCACCTGGCGCCGGCTGCGATGGGCGTCGAGCACGAACGGACCGAGCCGCTTGCTGAGGTACACCTTCGAGTCGAGCGGATCGGGCGCCGGCTCGAGCTTGATGACGTTGAACTCCAGACTGTCGAGCGTGCCGCGCATGCCGTAGTAGCGGTTCTTGGTCTTGACCACGACTTCGTCGTACCCGCAGGCGACCGCCCACACTTCCTGCTCTTCGGTCAGCGCGCGGAAATGCCCCTGACCGCGCCAGTCCATCCGCGTCGCGCCGAGCCAGTTGTAGAGGATGCGCCGGCCGTCGAAGTCGACGACGTCGCGCAGCCGCGAGACCAGATCGGCCAGGCCCGGGTCCTCCTCGGAGGCGCGCAGCTCATGCGAGACCTTGTACGAGACCGGCACCAGCGTCGACGGATCCTCGGGCAGCGAGGCCTCGGCCATCAGCAGCTGGCACTCGCGTCCGCTCAGCCGGTGGAGGAGATCGGCCGCGGTCTTGCGCTTGGGAAATTCACTGAAGAACTCTTCGATGTACGCCACTTCCAGCGCCCCTTGCTGGAGGGGGTACTCGCGAATCACATACTCCAACGCCGCCGCCCCATGTCACGCGATTGTACACAGGTCCACCGCGGCCAGAAGGATGGCGGGCCGGTGCGGTCCCGCAGGGCCGGCGGCGGGTCGAGGCCGTCAGTACTTGACCGCGAAGGTCAGGAACGCGTTGATGCCCGGCGCCGGCACGAACCGCGGATCGGGGCTGGCGTAGTAGTCGTCGTCGAGCAGATTGTTGATCGCGCCACGCAGCTCGACGTTGCGCGTCAACGCCCACGACGCGCCGATGTCGATGTTCGTGTGGCCGGGCGCGGCGATCTCGCTCGGCCCCGGGCGGTTGTCTTCGGCGTAGAAGGCGACGCGCGCGAAGGTCGACAGCTTCTCGAAGAAGCTCTTGCGGACGAGCAAGAACATCGAGTCCGGAGAGATGTCGTCGAGATCGGTGTCGTCGTCCTTCAGCGTGCCCCGGCTGATCTGGGCACCCGCCTCGAGGCCGAAGCTCCGCGGCAGCGACGCCTGCACCTCGAACTCGACGCCCTGGATGCGCGCCTCGCCGCGGTTGCGGAAGAAGAAGAAGTCCGGCTCGGGCTGGTAGCGCTCGACCAGGTCGTGAATCGTGTAGTGGTAGTAGTAGGTGCCGAAGCGGACGGCGCCGGTCGAGTAGCGCGCGCCGAGATCGTACTGGAGGCTCGTCTCCGGATCGAGGTCGGGGTTGCCGGTGATGAAGCCGCGGCCGCTCGGCCCGCGGAAGAAACGATCGGACAAGGTCGGATCGCGGAAGCCGCGAGCGACCTGTCCGGTCACGGTGACGTTCGACAGCACCGCCGAGATCGCAGCGAACCCGGCGACGGCGCTGTTCGAGATCGATCGATCGCCGAAGAACCCGCCAACATTCTTGTTGCCGACGTGATCGAAACGGACGCCGCCAGTCGCCGTGACCGCGCTGCCGAGCGGCGTCGACGCCTGCGCAAAGAACGCCGAGTCGATGCGGCGCGCCGACTCGACCGACTCGTTGTCCCGCGTCGAGGCGATGCTGCCGTCGGCGTCGTACTGGACGAAGATGTCGTGCGCTTCGAGATCGTAGCGCCCGTTGAAGTGGACGCCGAATTCGAGCTCGGTGGCGCCGACCGTTTTCTCGCCCATGGCGCGAATCTCGAAGTCCTTGGCGGAGACGTCGGCGCGCTCGATCTCGCGCGGCCGCGCCGGTGTCGGAAACCGGTCCTGATCCGTCCGCTGTTCGATGCTGCCGAAGAACGCGGTCAGGCTGACCACGTCGAGACGGGCGACGTCCATCACCTCGTAGGAGGCGTTGAAGCGGTGCGAGTTCTCGAACGGATAGTAAAAGCGGACGGCGTTCGAGTTGTTGCGCGGCCGCTCGATGTCGTCCCCGAAGTCGCTCTGCCACGATGCCGAGAACAGCCCCTGGCCGGCGCGACGATCGCCGCGCAGCAGGACGCCGCGGTCCGACCAGCCTGAATTGAGCACCTCGCCGTCGGGACCGTCGTAATCGTCGGCGCTGCGGCCGTGAACCGCCGCGATCACGCCGCCGCTGCCGAAGCCCTTGCCGATCGTGAAGTCGCCGAGACGATCGGGTATGCCGGCGCCGAGCGTGCCCGATCCCGAGAAGTGCACGCCCGAGTACGCGGGCCGCAGCGTACGCGCCGAGATCACGCCGCCGAACGCGTCGGATCCGTAGGCCACCGATCCCGGCCCGCGGGCGACGTCGATGCCTTCGACCACCGCCGGATCCATGAACGTCGCGCTCGGACCGACACGGCGTTCGGAGCTCACCCGGCCGCCGTCGATCATGATCAACGTGCGGCCGCGCGCGAGGCCGCGCACGGCCGGCACCGCGGCCTGCCCTTCGGATACCTGGTTGACGCCGGGCACGCTTTCCACCGCCTGCATCAGATTGGCCGGCGTCCGTTGCGCGATGTCTCGCGCGGTCACCATCGTCAAGGCGGCGCCAGGGGTGGCGCGCACGCTCGGCGCGGCGCCGGCGGCGACCGTCACGTCCTCCGTCAGCACTGACTGAACCTGCAGCGTCGTCACCGATGCTGGATCGAACGCCGCGACCTGAATGGGTTT
>DASTCC010000023.1:0-4671 GCA_035711465.1 Vicinamibacterales bacterium | reverse complement strand
TCGTAGATCGGCACGATGCGGCCCGTGTGCACCGTCGCGTCTTCGTCGTCGGCGTCGCGGACGACCTCGTATTCCGGGTTGGTGAACTGCAGGCCGCCGCTGCCACGGAACTCGACTTGACCGTGGAGGACGACCATCTGCGGCGGATGGAAGACGTCCTTGAGAAATGCCTGATTGGGAAACACCGCGCGCACCGGACCGGTGCGGTCGCGGACGATGAGCTCGAAGAGGCGGAAGCCGGGGCGCCGCGTCGAGCGGACGCCGCTCGACAGCACTTCGCCGGCGATCGTCGCCGTCTGCCCGGAGCGCAGCGAGCTCACCGGCACGAGCGCGGCGCGATCATCGTAGCGCAGCGGAAATCGGAGCAGCAGATCTTCGACGAGGACCAGACCGACGCGCTCGAGATCGGCCGCGCGTCTCGGTCCGACGCCGCGCACGTACTGCAGCGGCGTCGCCAGAAACTCGGAAGCCACGATCGGCGATTGTAGCGTGCGGCTACTGGACGACGGTGGCGTTGCCGAGCCGGGTCTCGAACGAACGGATGTTGACCGGCATCGCGAACGGCTTGTCGATGTCGAAGCCCGTGGGATTCTCGGGCGTCTTCGTGTAGAAGAGGACCAGCTCGCGGATCACCGTCTTCGAGACCGGCACGCCGCCGACCGAGGCCGATTCGATCTCCAGCACGCCGACGCCGTTCGATCCGAGCACCTTGCCGGCGATCTTCACTTCGAGCGATCCGGTGACGTAGCCCATCGGATCGAGCCAGCCGCGCTCCTTCGACTTGCGCACCGCGTCGAGATCGACCACGGCGCGCGCGGCGACGCGGCCGCCGTCGAAGATCGTGACCTGCGGATCGACGACCCCCGGCGGCATGATCACCGGACCGTAGTGCTTGAAGTAGGCGTTGACTTCCCGCTCCGAGAACGCGGTGCGGACGGGCGCCGCGGTGCCGGCCCGCGGCTTCTCGCCCTGGGTCATCATCAACTGGAGCTTGCGGCCCATGCTGTCGGCTTCCGCCCGGCTCAGCGCCTGCGGCGCCGTCGGCGCACTCAGCCCGACGACGAGGGCGACGGCAATCGTCAGCGTACGGGCCATGCTCTCATCGTAACTCCGGCCGGCCTCCCCGCGCCGCTGCCTGCGCCCGCGCCAGCAACTCGAGCTTCTTCCGCTCCATCCGGAACTCGAACGTCCGGAAGTGCGCGCGCTGCTTCGGCGTCAGCACCTCGTCAATCGCGCCGTACGACGTTCGCACGTCCTGCGCGCTCTGGACGATGAGGTCGTCGAGCTCCTTGATCTTGGCGGTGACCGCGTTCGGATCGGCGGCCGGACCGGGCGCGGCGGTGAGCGAGCCGAGCTCGCGCAGCTTCAGCTGCCGCTCGCGCTGCGCCCGCCGGCGCACGGTCTGCAGCGCCTGAAAGCGCCGCGTGAAGCGGGCCAGCTGTTCGTCGGTGAGCTGCAGCTCGGACTGCGCCTGCACGACGGCGTAGTTGTCGAACATCTGTTCGACCTGCGGCACGGTCAACGGACCGTCGGGATTCGGCTCGCCGCGCTGCCCGCGGGGCGGCGTCTGGCGGCCCTGACGCATGCCTTGCCTGCCCTGCGGCGGCGTGGCCCGGCCGGTCTGTTGCTCCTGCGGCGACTGGACACGCGGCGTCGTCGCGCCCGTCGCCGGTGGCGGCGACGTCTGGGCCGACAACGCGGCCGCGCCGATCGCGAGCCCCGCGATTGCCGCCGCCGTGAACGCACGAACGCGACTCACATGCCCCCCATCTCGGCTTTGAGCAGCCGGACGAATTCACGCAGCTCGCGCTCCGACAGGTCATCGAGCATGACCGCCGAACCGGTGACCGGCGGCGTGACGAGCGTGTGGTCGTCCGGCAAGCCCGCGGCGCTCTTGACGACCGACTGCCACGCCGCCGCGTTGCCACGAGCCGCGGGTGTACTGCCAGGAACAGCCTCGCCCGGTGACGAAGAGGCCGGATCGATCTCGCCGGCGGCCGCAGCCGACAGGCGGTCAGGTACCGCCTGCGCGGCGTTGAACCCGGGACCCAGTTGGTTGCTCGTATCAGGCAGTCGCGAAGCCCACTGCATCCACATCGCGAAGCCGACGGCCGCGACGGCGACCGCGGCCGCCGACGCCAGCCGCCAGCCAGTCCACCACGCCGTCGGGCGCGGTGTCGCGCCGACTTCACCGACGGCGACGCGGACGCGGCTCTCGAGATGATTCCAGAAGAGCGGCGAGGGCTCGACCGTCTCGTCCTTACGCGCCAGCGCCATCGCTTCCTGCAGCGTGGCAAGCTCCGCGCGGCACGACGCGCAGCCGTCGAGGTGCGCCTGCCGATCCGACGGCAGCACCGCGTCGAGCGCGTCGACGAACTGGTCAGGAGTGAGATGAGTCATCGGTGTGCATCAACCGTTTCAGGTTACCAAGCGCGTGAAAGAAATTGGCCTTCACGGCGCCAACCGTGGTTTCCATAACGCGCGCGATCTCCTCGTGCGACAAGTCCTGGTACACGCGCAGCAGCACGGTGGCGCGCTGCTTCGGCGGCAAGCGATCGATCGCCGCCCGGACCGCGTCCGACCGGCGCCCGCGCATCAGCCGTTCGATCGGGTGCTCGCCGCCGGCGTCAAGATGCCGCGCGGCGTCGATCGGCTCGGTCGCCGGCCGCTTCGCGGCGACCCGGTTCAGACAGACGTTGACGCCGACACGATACAGCCAGGTGCTGAGCGACGCATCGCCCTTGAAGTTCCGCAGTCCCTTGAACGCGCGCACGAAGACGTCCTGCGTCAGGTCCGCGGCGTCCTCGTGCCGGCGGACGAACCGCAGGCAGAGGTGGTACACGTTCCGCTGATGGCGCCGGACGATGAGATCGAACGCCTCGCGATGGCCGGCCAGGAACGCGTCGACGAGCGCACGGTCGTCGGCCGTGTCCAGGCTCATCGGATCAGCCGGCACGGCGGCCACGGCCGGCCGAGGCGGATGGGACCATGCTCGCGGTCGCGTCATGCTGACGTTGCGCGGTGACATCCACTCCCCGACGACGACGCCGCTCGGACCGACACGCATGAGACCCGCTCCACGGGCCTGTCGACCGGCCTTCGTTTCCCGGCCCCGGGCCCAGGGACTCCTGATCGATTAGACCCGCCACTCGTCCTCCGGTTACAACAGGGCCTGGATTTCCGCCCGGGTCGGAAGCCCCGTCTGAGCGCCGATGGCACGGCAGTTCAGCGCCGCACAGACATTGGCAAACCTCAGCACATCTGCGAGTTGCGCGTCGGCGCCCGCCGCGAGCCATCCGCCGATCAGGCCCGCCCGGAAGGCGTCGCCGGCGCCGGTCGTGTCCCTGACGGACCCCACGTCGAACGCACGCGTCCCAATCTCGCGATCGGCAACCCGGGCCAGCGACCCGTCCGGTCCCAGCGTCACAATCACGAGCGGGGCCGGGACCAGTCGCGCCAGACGGGCGAGACCGTCGCCGGGGTCGGCAGTTCCCGTGAGTTCCCGAAGCATCGCTTGCCCCACCACGACAATGTCGACCTCGGCCAGCAGCGCGCGCGAGGCGTCCGAAGCCTGGTCGACGTCGAGGACGCTCGGCACCCGATGCTCGCGAGCGACGCGCGTGAGCGCAAGCGCCGCGCGGGCATCCGTGGCGTCCACCGACAAAACGCGCGCGCCGGCCACCGCGGCTGCCGGCAGGTCGTCCACGTGAAGATCGAGACGCGGATCGCGGTGCTCGAGGATCGTCCGCTGCCCTGTCGACAGGTCCACGAGGACGACTGCCGTGCGGCTCGGCGTTTCGCGACGGGTCACGATCTCGGCGCGAACCGAGGCCGCGGCGAGGGCCGCGCGAACGTCCCGGCCCCAGCGGTCGTCCCCGAGCGCGCCGCCGTAGGCCGATCGCCACCCCTGCCGCGCCAGGCCCACCGCCACCGTTGCGGCCTGCCCCCCGGCCCGCATCTCGAAGCCGCGCGCCGTGACTTTGCCGTCCACCGGCGGCGCGGTCGGCAGGGACACGACGAAGTCGAGACTGCTCTCGCCAAACGCGAAGACATCGGCCGTGGTGCTCCCGATCGGAGGGAGCGCGAGAGGCATCTTCATGGAGGGACTGGACAAGGGGCTGGCGACATCAGCGGGCCTAGTATCGCTCCAGTACGGCAAAGAGATCTCGATCGTCCTCGGCCCCACGTGGGGGTCACGACGGATCGCGGGCAATCGTGGCCTGGGAGCGCAAATCTGCCCAATAGGCAACGGTCGGGTCTTTTTGAGCAGGTAGAAAGCACATGGATGTCGCGGCCGGACCGGCGCGGGAAAGAATCCCGTAAGCGCCAGCGGATCGGTCACCGGGGCACGCAGTTTGCTCGACGTTTGAGCCCATGGCCCTCAACAAAACTGTTCGACGCGCTCGTCGTGTGTCCGGATGGGCAGTCGCCCGTATCGCAGCGGCTGGATATCTGGCGTTGGCAGTCGCGGCGCCCGCTTCGGGCGCCAGTCTGCTGCCCGACGGGGCCTTTACGCTCGGGTTGACGGGCTTCAGCAGCGGCTACGAGTACAACGACGACTGCTGGGGCGAAGGGTCGTACTTCATCGCCGGCTCGGGCGCCGACTGCCACTCGCTCTGGGCGGATTTCGGCGATCACACGACGGGCGACGGCTCGATGATGGTCGTCAAC
>DASTCC010000022.1:0-3739 GCA_035711465.1 Vicinamibacterales bacterium | reverse complement strand
TGAGCTGTGACGCGAGCATCATGTGCCGCCGATCGCGGCGATCCGCCACCACGCCGCCAATCAGCGTGAACAGGAGAATCGGCGCCTCGCCGACGAAGCTGTCGAGGCCGAGGTAGAACGCCGACTGGGCGCCGCTGAGCGTGACGATGAGCCAGGCTTGCGCCACCTTCTGCATCCACGTACCGATGCTCGACGTGAGCGCGCCGAACCAGAGCAGCCGGAAATTGCGATGGGTGAGGGCGACCGCGATGCGCGTGCCGGCCTCGTTGATTCGATTGCGCAAAGAGACTCGATTTTATGCGATATTCTCCCGGCATGAAGAACCTGGATTCGACGCGCCGGCGGTTTCTGGCCACTTTCACCGGCGCCGGCCTCGGCGGCACGCTCGTCCCCGGCGTGGTGTGGGCGCGCGTGCAGGACAGCGCCAACGGCCGCGTCTCGCTCGCGATGATCGAGGAAGCGCTCAAGCTGTCGGGCATCGAGATCGGCGAGGAAGAAAAGAAGACGCTCGTCGAGGGCGCGAATCGCAACCTCACCGGTTACGAGGAGATCCGCAAGCTTCACATTCCGCCTGACGTCTCGCCGCCGTTCCACTTCAGCTCGGTCGTGCCCGGCATGAACGTCAGCAAGGCCCGGCTGCCGTTCCGGCTCAGCGCCGCGCCGTCGGTGAAGCGGCCCGCGAACCTCGAGGACGTCGCTTTTTGGCCGCTGCGCCACCTCGCTGAACTGGTCCGCTCGCGGCAGGTCACGTCGCTCGAGCTGACGGACATGTATCTGGCGCGGCTGCATCGCTACAACCCGGTGCTCAACAACGTCGTCACGTTCCTGGACGACTACGGGCGTGCCGAGGCGAAGCGCGCCGATGCGGAGATTGCGGCCGGCAAGTACAAGGGGCCGCTGCACGGCATCCCGTGGGGCGCGAAGGACATCATCTCGGTCAAGGGCTACAAGACCACGTGGGGCTCGAACGCCTTCAAGGAACAGGTTCTCGACTACGACGCCTCCGTCGTCGAGCAACTGCGCGACGCGGGCGCGGTGCTGATTGCCAAGGTGACGACCGGCGAGCTGGCCGGCGGCGACAACTGGTTCGGCGGTCAGACCAAGAGCCCGTGGGATCCCGCGCAGGGCTCCAGCGGATCGTCCGCGGGGCCGGCGTCGGCGACGGCGGCCGGGTGCATCGCGTTCGGCCTCGGCACCGAGACCAGCGGATCGATCCTCAGCCCGGCGGCACGGTGCGGTTTGCCCGGACTGCGGCCGACGTTCGGACGCGTCAGCCGGTACGGTGTGATGGCGCTGTCGTGGACGCAGGATCGGCTGGGTCCGATCTGCCGCTACGCCGAAGACTGCGCCATCGTCATGCAGGCGATTGCGAAGCCGGATGGCCGCGACATGAGCGTCAGCGACGTGCCGTTCAACTGGGACGCGCGCTTCGACATCAAGAAGCTCAAGGTCGGGATCATCCAGGACTCGTTCGACAGCATCACCAACGCGTCGGCGAAAGCGAATGCCGAGAAGATGCTGGCGACCTTCAAGTCGCTCGGCGTCACGCAGTTCATCCCGATCGAGGTGCCCGTGTTCCCGGTGAACACCGGCGGCTTCAACGCCGAACGCACCGCCTACTTCGACGAGTGGGCGCGGGCCGGCCGTTTGAAGGGCGCGCGCACCGGCAACTCCGGCGCCAGCGCGCGGCTGATTCCGGCGCCTGAGTACCTGCAGCAGCAGCGCGCGCGCATGATGATGATGATGGAGCTGGCGAAGGCGACGTCGCATGTGGACGCCTACCTCGTGGGATCGAACAACACCGGCGTCGGCGGACCCGGCCCGCGTGCCGCCGGCGCGCCTGCCACGCCGCCGCCCGCTCCTCGTCCGGAGCGCGAGCAGTCGGCGACACAGCGGCATTTCGGCTACGCCAACCTGGCCGGCTATCCGGCGGTCAACCTGCCGAATGGTTTTGCCGACACCGGCGGCCCGACCAACGCGGTGATCTACGCGCAGCCGTTCCGTGAGTTGGAGATTCTCGCGTTAGCGAAGGCCTATCAGGATGCGGCCGGCTTCCATCTGATTAAGCCCTCGAAGATGGAGCAGCCGCTGACGACGCAGCAATAGGGGTGCATAGGTGCATAGGTGCTCTGGTGCAGGGTGCTCAGGTGCACCTCTGCACCCCTGCGCCCGTGCACCCCTGCACCTCTGCACCTCTGCACCTCTAGTCATTCCGCAACGCCGTCATCGGCATGATCCTCGCCGCTCGTCGGGCGGGAATCGCCGATGCCACGAACGACGCTACAGCCAGGAGGCCCGCGGCGGTGCCGAGCGTCAGCGGATCGAACGGGCTGACCTGGTAGATCACCGAGCTCATGCCCATGCCAAGCAGCCCACCGAGCACCAGGCCGATGGTCACGCCGACCATCGTCGTTTGCGCGGCTTCGCGCATCACCAGCCGCATCACGTCGGCCGGCGCGGCGCCGATGGCCATCCGGACGCCGAATTCGCGCGTGCGGCGGGAGACGAGGTAGCTGCGGACGCCGTACAATCCGACCACGGCGACGAATGCGGCCGCGAGGCCGAGCGTCAGGAACATCTTCGCGCCGGACCGCAGTAACCACACTTGCGCGCTGCTCTCATGCTGCGAGCGGAAGCTGCGGACGTAGCTCACCGGCATGTTCGCGTCCACCGTGCGCAATTGCTCGCGCACGTTGCCGGCGATAGCGTCGCCGTTCTGCGGCGCCGCGGCGCGCGCGTAGACGAACATGCGGGTGGCCTGGCTGCCGCCCGACGGCAGGTAGATGTGCGGCTCGGGTTCGCGCTCGAACAGGTCGTGGCGGATGGTCGGCGCCACGCCGATAATCTGCATCGGCTTCGCGTCGGCCCCGTGTGAATCGGCGCCGAACTGCAGGATTTGCCCGACGGGGTCCTCGTTGGAAAACAGCCTATCGGCGAGCGCTTTGTCCACGATCACGGGCGGCGTCCCGCCGACCCCGACCTCGTCGGCGGCGCTGAACTCGCGTCCGCGCAGCATCGTGACGCCGAGCGTGCGGAAATAATCGGCGCCAACGGTGTATTCCTGCGAATAGACCAGCTTGCCGCGTGCGGCCGGGTCTTCGTTGCGAAGGCGCGGACCTTCGCGCTGCACGGCGGCGCTCGTCGAATAGTCGCCGAAGGGCAGGATCGATGAGGCCGAGGCCGCCTCGATGCCGGGGGTCGAGCGCAGCCGCTCGAGCACCGCACGCTGCGTTTCGGCGCTCTTGGCGACGTCGTAGCCGCCCAGCCGCGGATCGATTTCGGCGACGACGAGCGGATCGATGGCGAATCCCGGATCCGCCGACGCACCGGCGACGGCGCCGCGCACGAACAGGCCGCTCAACACCAGCAGCGCGAGCGACAGCGCGATCTGCGCCGTCACCAGCGCGCCGCGGACGGTGATGCGACCGGTGAGCCGTCCTGATATTTCGCCGGCCTGATCCTTCAGCGAGGTGACGAGATCCGGACGAGTGAGCCGCAGCGCCGGCCACAGGCCGAAGCCGACGGTCGCCAGCGCGCAGAACGTGAACGTCGCCAGCACCACCAGGTAGTCGACCGACACGTCGAAGCTAATCGCAAAGGGCAGCACGGAGGCCATCGTGGCCACGAGCGCCTGCGACGCCCACGACGCCGCAATCATTCCCGCCGCGCCACCGGCGACGGCGAGCAGCAACCCCTGCACCAGGAGCTGCCGCACGATGCGTCCGCGACCGCCGCCGAC
>DASTCC010000021.1:0-2351 GCA_035711465.1 Vicinamibacterales bacterium | reverse complement strand
GGGCGTTCACGGGATCGCCGCCCGGACGTTCGCGGCGGTCGAAGCGGAGCAGTTGTCCGTGTCCACCATCTTCCAGGCCTCGTCCGAGAGCTCGATCGGTTTCACGCTGCCGGCGCTGGAGGCGGAGCGGGCCGTGCACAGCATCCGCCACGCGTTCCGCGAGGAGCTCGCGAGCGGTCTCATCGACAACGTGTCGGCGCGCCGCGGCATCGCCGTGCTGGCGGTGGTCGGCGATGGCATGGCGGGTGCGCCGGGCATTGCGGCCCGTGTGTTCTCCGCCCTGGCGGCAGCCCGCATCAACGTCGTCGCCATCGCGCAGGGATCGTCCGAGCGCAACATTTCCTTCGCCGTCAACTCGTCCGATGCACCGGAGGCAGCGCGCGCGGTTCACGGCGCCTTCAAGCTCTCGAAAATCGGCGGCGGTCGGCCGGAAGCTGCGCCGCGGACGGACGTCGTGCTGCTCGGATTCGGCCGCGTCGGGCGGGCGCTGGCCGATCAGATCGCGCTGCCGAACGGACACGCGAGCGTGCGCGTCGTCGGCCTGCTGGATCGATCCGGGTATGTGTTCGAGCCGCGGGGACTTTCGCGGAAACGGCTGCTCGACCTCACCCAGAAGAAGGACGCCGGCGCCCTGCTGGCGTCGCTCGGCGGACGCGCGGCCGGTGCCGCGGACGCGCTGACGTTCATGGCGAGCCACGCGGTCTCGCGCCCGGTGATCGTCGACGTCACGAGCGAAGAGACGGGCGACCTGCTGCGGACCGCCATCGGGCACGGCTTCAGCGTGGTGCTGGCGAACAAGAAACCGCTCGCCGGATCCTGGGACAGCTACGCCGGACTTCTCGCGACCACCAGCAACGGCGGGCCTCGCGTCCGCTACGAAGCGACCGTCGGCGCCGGGCTTCCGATCATCGACACCTATCACAAGCTGGTGGAGACGGGCGATCGGGTGCTGCGGATCGAGGGGTGTGTGAGCGGAACGCTGATGTTCGTGGTGTCCGCGGTGTCCAACGGCCAGCGGTTCTCCGAGGCCGTCCGGCA
Organism: Vicinamibacterales bacterium; assembly: GCA_035711465.1. Classification (GTDB taxonomy): domain Bacteria; phylum Acidobacteriota; class Vicinamibacteria; order Vicinamibacterales; family SCN-69-37; genus DASTCC01. Next base: position 1,313 of record DASTCC010000021.1, on the reverse strand, counting down.
GGCGGTCGAGCGCGGCTACGCGGAACCGGATCCGCGGGACGATCTCTCCGGCCGCGACGCGGCGCGGAAGGGGCTGATCCTGGCGCGTCTGCTCGGCTATCGCGGGCCTGCGCCGACGCCGGACGATCTCGTGCCGCGGCCGCTCAAGAACGTGCCTCTCGCAGCCTTCCTCGATCGACTCTCGGCCTTCGACGAGGAATGGGCAGCTCGCGTGGCGCAGGAGCGCGCGCGCGGACGCGTGCTGCGATACATCGTCACCGCCACGCCGCGCAGCGTGTCGGCGCGGCTCACCGCCGTGCCGGCCGACAGCCCCATCGGCGCGCTGCAGGGCACGCGGAACCTCATTGCGTTTACCACCCGGCGATACCGGACGGAGCCGCTGGTCGTCAGCGGTCCGGGAGCCGGCGCGGAGGTCACCGCCGCAGGCATCCTCAACGACATCTACTCGCTTGCGGCACCCTGATCGATGCACACCAACCATCGTTTCGGCGTAACGACGACGGCGCCGCGGATCGTCAGCCCCGACGAGATGCTGCGGCTGATCCTCAACAGCCGCGTCTACGATGTCGCCCACGAGACGGCGCTCGAAGTCGCCCCGAGGCTCTCGCACCGGCTCGGCAACCGGGTGCTCCTCAAGCGCGAGGACCTGCAGCCGGTGTTCAGCTACAAGCTGCGGGGCGCCTACAACCGCATCGCCCACATGACGGACGCGGAACGGGCGCGCGGCGTCGTCGCGGCAAGCGCCGGCAACCACGCGCAAGGCGTGGCCTACGCGGCGCGCCATCTCGGTCTGCAGGCGCTCATCGTGATGCCCAGCACGACGCCAGCCATCAAGGTCGACGCGGTTCGCGATCTCGGCGCGGAGGTCGTGTTGACGGGCGACAGCTACGCCGACGCGCAGGAATACTGCGACCGACTGGTGACGACCACGGGCAGAATCTTCGTGCACCCCTTCGACGACCTGCTGGTCATCGCCGGGCAGGGAACGATCGGCAACGAGATCCTCCGGCACCAGCTTGGCGACGTCTCGGCGATCTTCGTGCCCGTCGGTGGCGGGGGCCTGATCTCCGGCATAGCCAGCTACGTGAAGGCGCTTCGGCCGGAGGTCAAGGTCATCGGGGTCGAGCCGTACGAAGCCGACGCGATGTATCAGTCGCTCGAGGCCGGCCGACGGGTCGCGCTGGAGCGCGTCGGCATCTTCGCGGATGGCGTGGCCGTCCGCGAAGTCGGCGAGCTGACGTTTCCTATCGTGCAGTCGACCGTCAACGAAATCGTCCGCGTCTCGAACGACGAGATCTGCGCGGCGATCAAGG
>DASTCC010000020.1:0-5248 GCA_035711465.1 Vicinamibacterales bacterium | reverse complement strand
GCACCGAAGGGTTCACGGTGTCGGTGTCGAGCAGCCTGGATGCGGCGCGCGCCCATCTGGCGCGCCATCCGGTCAACGTGATCCTGCTCGACCTCAAACTTCCTGATGGCGAAGGCCTCAGCCTGGTCGACGCGCTCGATCCCGTCAACGCACCGGCGGTCGTGCTGATCACGGGCGAAGCCAGCCTCGAGTCGGCGGTCAACGCGCTGCGCCGCGGCGTCACCGACTATCTGACCAAGCCCGTCGACACGACGCGGCTGCGATCGATCCTCGGCCAGCACGCGCGGTCGAGCGGACTGGCGAGCGAGATCCGCAAGATGACGGTCGAAGCGGACGCGACCAACCGCTTCGGTCACATCATCGGCGTCTCGCCGGCGATGAAGGAGATCTTCCGGCTGGTGTCGCGCATCGCGCCGAGCTCGGCCTCGGTGCTGTTGAGCGGCGAGAGCGGCACCGGCAAGGAGGTCGTGGCACGGACGCTCCACGACTACAGCCGGCGGCGCGGCGGCCCGTTCGTCGCGGTCAACTGCGGCGCGATTCCGCCGACGCTGATGGAGAGCGAGCTCTTCGGCCACGAGCGCGGCGCGTTCACCGGCGCCGAACGGCGCCACCGCGGCATGTTCGAACGGGCGCACCAGGGGACGCTGTTCCTCGACGAGATCACCGAGATGCCGCTCGATCTGCAGGTCAAGTTCCTGCGCGTGCTCGAGAGCGGGCTGGTGCGGCGGCTGGGGTCGGAAGACAACGACACCGTCGACGTCCGCGTCTTCGCGGCGACCAACCGCAACGCGGACGACGCCGTCGAGAAGGGCAAGCTGCGCCACGATCTCTACTACCGCCTGAAGGTGTTCCACATCACGCTGCCGCCGCTGCGCGAGCGACCCGAGGACATCGAGCCGCTGGTGCAGCACTTCATGGGCCAGTTCGCCGAGCGCGAGGGCGAGAGCAAGTCGATCAGCCCGGCCGCGGTCGCGGCGCTGGCCCGGCACGCCTGGCCGGGCAACGTCCGCGAGCTGCGCAACGTCGTCTACAGCGGCTTCGTCCTGGCCGACAAGCAGATCACGCCGGATGTGCTGCCGCTCGACGTGCGCACCGGCGTGCCGCAGCCCGCCGATGGCGACACGGTCGTCGTCCAGGTCGGCACCCCGCTCGCCGACGCCGAGCGCCGCATCGTCCTGGCGACGCTTGCCAGCCTCGGCGGCAACAAGACGCGCACCGCCGAGACGCTCGGCATCAGCCTGAAGACGCTCTACGCCCGGCTGGCCGAGTACAAGGGCGCCACCGGTTCGGATGCTTCCGAGGATGAATAACGGCTTGCCGCCAACGCGCATCCTGATCGTCGACGACTATCCCGATGTGCTGGAGGTCTGGACGCTGTACCTGCGTGCGGTCGGCTTCGACGTCGCGGCGGCGGCTGACGGCGGCAGCGCGCTGCGTCTCGCGCGCGCCGAGACGCCCGACATCGTCGTCCTCGACCTGCAGCTGCCCGACGTCTCGGGCCTCGACGTCGCCCGCCAGCTGCGCGGCGACGTGCTCACCGCCGCCGTGCCGCTGATCGCGCTCACCGGCCGCGCGATGCCCAACGAGATCGCCGAGGCCCACGACGCCGGCTTCGACGCGGTCCTCGTCAAGCCGTGCGAGCCGGCGCAGCTGCTTCAGGAAATTCATCGAGTACTGGCCGCCCGCTGAACGGGCCTGGGTCTCAGCCCGCAGCCGGCCGCCTGCAGCCCGCCGCCGCGCCCGCGCATCAGTGATGCGCCCGATGCCCCGCCGTCGCCGCTACCGTCGCCACCAGCGCCGCCGCGGTGAACGGCTTCGACAGGAACTCGTCGTAGCCGGCTTCGATCGCTCGCTGGTGTTCGATCGGACGCGCCAGCGCCGTCAGGGCGGCAGCGGGCAGTCGCGGCCGCTCGGTCTGCTGCTCGTCGCGCCGAATCGTTTCGATCAGCGAGTAGCCGTCTTCCTCGGGCATCGAGATATCGGAGAGGAGCACGTCGTACTCGTGAGTGGCGAGCGCCACGCGGGCTTGGGCCGCCGACGTCGCCGTCGTCACTTCCGCGCCCTCGAGCTGGAGCAGGATCGTCGCCAGCTCGCACGCATCCGGCTCGTCGTCGACCATGAGGATGCGCAGTCCCGTCAGGCGGTGGCCTGGATTGCGCGCGCGGCGCGCCCGTCTCGTGGTATCGGCTTGCGCGTACGGCAGCGTCACGCGGAACTGCGATCCCTTGCCTTCACCGGCGCTCGAGGCCTGCACCATGCCGGCATGCATGTGCACGAGCTGCTGGACGATCGACAGCCCCAGTCCGAGTCCGCCGTGGCGGCGCGACTGACTCGGATCGGCCTGCCGGAATCGCGCGAAGACGTGCGGCAGGAACTCGTCGCTGATGCCGACCCCGGTGTCGCGCACCTCGATCACCAGCGACTCGGACTCGAACGCGACGTCGACGTGGACGTAGCCGCGGTCGGGCGTGAACTTGATCGCGTTCGAGACCAGGTTCATGACGATCTGGCTGAGGCGCGCCGGATCGACGGTCACCAGCCGCGCCGCGCCGTGGTTCGTCTGCGTCAGCGTGATGTGCTTGGCCGCGGCGGCGGGCCGCAGCGAGTCGACGACCTGCGCCACCGTCGGCACGACGTCGGTCGGTTCCGGCGTCAGCGTCAGGTTGCCGGAGACGATGCGCGAGACGTCGAGCAGGTCGTCGATGTGGCGCGCCAGCGCCGAGGCGTTGCGTTCGATGGCATCGTAGGCGCGCAGCCGATCGCGCTCGTCGACGGTGTCGCCGGCGAGCAGCCGCGCCCACCCTAGAATCACGTTCAGCGGCGTCCGCAACTCGTGTGAGAGCGTCGCGAGAAACTCGTCCTTGGCGGCGTTCTCGGCCTGCGCTTCACGGCGGGCGCCTTGTTCGTAGGCGAGAAGCCGGCCGCGCAGCCGCGCCAGATCGGCCATCGCCAGCGCATGCCTGACGCTGCGCTCGAGCCGGTCCGGCGTCAGATCCTGTTTGACCAGGTAGTCGGCGGCGCCCGCCTTCATCAGCTCGACGGCGACGCGCTGATCGCCGTTGCCGGTGAGCATGATCACCGGCACGTCGAAGCCGCGCCGGCGGATCTCGGCAAGCGTCTCCAGTCCGTTCAATCCGGGCAGGCCATAGTCGAGCAGCACGCAGTCGCAGCCGCCGCGCGACAGCCGCTCGAACACCTCGGCCGCGCTCGCGGCCTCTTCGATGTCGACCGCCACGACCGTGCCCGCGAACGCACGCCTCAACGCCTGGCGATCGACGAGATCGTCGTCCACGACGAGGACGTGGATGGTCTTCACGGCAGTTCGACCAGCGACCAGTACGCGTTCAGCGCGGCCATGACGTTCACGAAGTTGTTGAACGTCACCGGCTTCAGGAGATAGCCGGCGACGTTGAGGTTGTAGGCCTCGACGCGATCCTGTTCGTCGTTCGACGTGGTCAGGACCACGACCGGCGTCCGAGCCAGCTTCGGATCGGCGCGAATCTCGCGGAGGAACTCGATCCCGTTCATGCGCGGCATGTTGATGTCGAGCAGGATCAGCCGGCGCGTCTCCGGCATCGCCGACGACCGCAGCAGCTCGAGCGCGGCGACGCCGTCGCCGACGACGTAGAGTGGATTCAGAATCTTGTTGCGCTCGAAGGCGCGGCGCACGTTGGTGACGTCGACGGTGTCGTCCTCGACCAGCAGGATGTTGAGCATGCGGTCGGTCACGGCAGCGCCTCCCCTGCCGGCGACAGCGGCCACGTGAAGTAGAACGTCGCGCCGCGGCCTTCATCCGAGTCGATGCCGACCTCGCCGCCCGCCGCGTCGACGATCCGCTTCACCAGGGCAAGGCCGATGCCCGTGCCCTCGACATCGTCGCGCGCGTGCAGCCGCTGAAATACTCCCCAGATTCGCGCGTGGTATTGCGGCGCGATTCCCGGACCGTTGTCGACGACGCGGAACTGGACGCCGCCGGGGACGCGCACGGCACTGACCTCGACCAGAGGATCGGGCCGCTGCGCGTACTTCAGCGCGTTGCCGATGAGGTTGAGGAACACCTGCTGCAGCGGCAGCCGCGGCGCCCGCACCGGCGGCAGATCCGGCGCGACGACGATACGCGCCTCCGGCGGCGGCGACAGCAGATCGATGGCCTCGGCGACGAGCGCGGCTGTCTCCACCTGCTCGAACGCGGCGCCGCGGCCGGCGCGTGAGTACTCGAGGATGCCGTCGATGAGCCGGTCCATCCGGAGCACCCGGCCGCGAAGCAATGCGAGATGCGCGCGCACGCTTTCATCCGCGATTTCGCCCAGATCCTCCTCGATCCAGTCGGCCAGATTGGCGATGCCTCGGAGCGGCGCCTTGAGATCGTGCGAGGTGATGTAGGCGAACTGATCGAGATCCCGGTTCGATCGCTCGAGCGCGCGCGTCGACCGGGTCAGCTCGGCGGCGCGCTGCCGCAGCGCGTCCACGCCGCGCTGCCGCGCGATGCCGAGCGACAGCTTGCGCGCGAGCGCGGCCAGGCTCTCGTAGTCCACGTCGCTGACCTCGCGGGCCGAGAACACGGCGACGACGCCGACGATGGTCTCGCCGACGAGCAGCGGCAACCCGGCGAACGACACCAGTCCTTCGCGCACCGCCCAATCGCGGTCGACCCGCGGATCGGTCTGGATCTCGTTGGTGAAATGGGGCCGGCACTCCGTCGCGATCTGCGCGATCAGCTGCTGGCTGAGCGGGCCGAGAACGTGACGCTCGACGGCGTCGTCGAGCCCGGCGCTGGCGCCGAGCCGCAGCTCGCCGCTCTCCTCGTCGAGAATCCACACCCGCGCCAGCCGGCATCCGAGCCGATCGACGGCCGCCTGCATGCACTGCTGCAGCGCGTCGCTGAGGATGCCCGATCGCGTCAGCGCGAGGCCGACGTCTGCCGACAACTGCGCCACCGTCGCCCGGTTCCGGAGCTGGCGTTCGGTCGCCTGCTGAACGGTGATGTCGCGAATGAACGCGGCATGCCATGGCGCGCCGCTATCCTCGATCCGGGCGATCGAGAGTTCGATGGGGAATTCCAGGCCGTCCGCGCGCAGTGCCTGGAGCGCCTCTCGATCCGAGAGCCGGAATCGGCCCGGCACGCTCGCCGAGGGCCCAGTCAAACCGGCGCGGAATGCGGCCCTGTATCGTTCGGGCAGCAGCAAGGCGAGCATGTCCCGTCCGATCACGTCCTCGCGGTCGTACCCGAACACGCGCTCGGCAGCAC
>DASTCC010000019.1:0-5745 GCA_035711465.1 Vicinamibacterales bacterium | reverse complement strand
AGGGCGACACGCAGTCGCCCGCCATGCGGCTTGGTGACGAAGCCGACCTCGCGAGCGAGCGTGGCTCGCGCCTGGCCTCGTGCGTCACGCTCGGTAAAGCGCGCGGCGGCCCGTCCGGGCCGTCTCGAGTTGGGAGGTGCCATTCAATCGAACAGGCCGTGCGCGCGGGACGCCTGAAACGCCGGCGCGCCCGCGGTCACTGGCTCTGGCGATTGTACCTCGTGGACTAGAAGGCTCCCCAGTCAGCGGCCTCCGGTCCTGAATGCGGCACAGCCGCCCGTTAGTCGTGCCTGCGCAGGAACGCCGGAACGTCGAGCGGCGACAGTTCTTCCGTGTCTCCGGATGCGCCGCCGCCGTTCGCGCGCGCGACGTTGGCGCCCGACAGGTCGAGCACCGGCCGCCGGGCGACGACGATGCGGCCGCCGTTGGCGACGAGGCGTTCTTCCGTCTGGGTCTGTGCCTGCGCCTTGGCGGTCGAGTACATGCTGAGATCGACCGGCGTGGTCTTCTCCGACTGTACCGCCGGCGACGCCGCGACCTTCTCGTGGTCGAATCCGGTCGCGATGACGGTGATCTTGACCCGGCCTTCCATCTTCGGATCGACGACGGCGCCGAAGATGATGTTGGCGTCCTCGTGCGCGGCGCTGTAGACGATGTCCGACGCGTCGCTGACCTCGGCGAGCGTGAGATCCGGCCCGCCCGTGACGTTGATGATCACGCCGCGGGCGCCCTGGACCGACGCGTCCTCGAGCAGCGGGCTGGAGATGGCGGCGGTCGCGGCGATGCGGGCGCGGTCGGCGCCGGAGGCGATGCCGGTGCCCATGATCGCCAGGCCCATGCGCGACATGATCGTCTTGACGTCGGCGAAATCCAGGTTGATGAGGCCGGGGACGAGAATCAGATCGGAAATGCCCTGAATCGCCTGGCGAAGCACGTCGTCGGCGACCTCGAACGCCGCGCTCATGCTGGTCGAACGATCGACCGTGGCGAGCAGGCGCTCGTTCGGGATCGTGATCATCGTGTCGACGCTGTCGCCGAGCTCGCGCATGCCCTGCTCGGCCTGGAGCTGACGCTTGCGCCCCTCGAAGCGGAACGGCTTGGTCACGACGGCGACGGTCAGCGCCCCGAGCTGATTGGCGAGGCTGGCGATGACCGGCGCCGCGCCGGTGCCGGTGCCGCCGCCGAGGCCGGTGGTGACGAACACCATGTCGGCGCCGTCGAGCGCCTCGAGAATCCGATCGGTGTCTTCGAGCGCGGCGGCGCGGCCGACGTTCGGGTCCGCGCCGGCGCCGAGTCCCTTGGTGAGCTGCGCGCCGAGCTGCACCTTCACCGGTGCGGCGTTCTGCTGCAGCGCCTGCTGATCGGTGTTGGCGACGATGAACTCGACATCGACCAGGCCGGTCTGGACCATGCGGTTGACGGCATTGCCGCCGCCGCCGCCGACGCCAATCACCTTGATGCGGGCTCCGGCTCGAATCAGGTCCTCCTCGAGGAGGATGCGAAGCTTCTCCGGCTGCGGGTCGATGTGGCGCATGTCCATAGATCCTGCCTTTCTTCAACGAACACGCCGGGCGTGCCCGGCTGCTTTCGGGCGGCGCGGCGCCGCCCAACCTGGGTCTAAAAGAACTCCTTGAACAGCCCGCGCAGCCGCCCGGTCAGCCGGCCGATGGCGCCCGCGCCGACGCGCACCGGCTCGCTCATGAGGTTCCGGTGCGTGTACACGGCCAGCCCGACCGACGTGGCGAACGCCGGGTTGTTGACGTGGTCCGCGAGGCCGCCGACGCCTTCGGGCGCCGCGCGTCTCACGGGCATGTCGAAAATCTGTTCGGCGATCTCGGCCATGCCTTCGAGCATGGCGCCGCCGCCGGTGAGGACGATGCCGGAGTTGAGCGACTTCTCGTAGCCGGCTCGCCGCAGTTCGTCCCAGAGGAGGTGGCAGATTTCTTCGGCACGGGGTTGGAGGATTTCCGAGAGCACTCGGCGCGGCATCACGCGCGCCCGCCGGCCCGCGATGCTGGCGACTTCCATCGTCTCGTCTTCAGGCACGAGCGACGTCAGGGCGCACCCCGATCTGCGCTTGAGCTTCTCGGCATCGGGAATCGGCATGCGCAATCCGACCGCGATGTCGTTCGTGAAGTGATCGCCACCGATTGCAAGGACGCCAGTGTGCCATAAGCTGCCGCGCTCGAACACAGCAAAATCAGTCGTGCCGCCGCCGATGTCGACGAGCGCGACGCCGAGCTCCTTCTCGTCGGGCGTCAGCACCGCTTCGCTCGCGGCGAGCTGCTCGAGCACGGTCTCGACGACTTCGACGCCGGCGCGATTCACGCACGCGATCATGTTCTGCATCGACGACGAGCTGCCGGTGACGACATGGACGTTCACTTCCAGACGGCTGCCGGTCATGCCGACCGGCACCGCGATGCCGTCCTGGTCGTCGACGACGAAGTCCTGCGGCAGCACGTGCAGGATTTCGCGGCCGCCGGGCAGCGCGACGGCGCGGGCGGCGTCGATGGCGCGCTTGACGTCCTCGCGCGTGATCTCGCGGTTGCGGCCGGCGACGGCGACGACGCCGCGGCTGTTGAAGGCCTTGACGTGTGCGCCCGAGAGCGCCAGGTAGACGGTGTCGATCTCGACCCCGGCGGTGAGCTCGGCCTCGTCGAGCGCGCGCTTGATCGCCTCGGCGGCCGAATCGACGTTGTTGACGACGCCGCGGCGGATGCCCTTCGATTCGGCCAGCCCGATGCCGATGATGTCGAGGCCGCCCTCGTCCATCACCTCCCCGACGATCGCCGAGACCTTCGAGGTACCGACGTCGAGCCCGACCAGATACCGATCCCTCCGTGTCATCGATGCTCCCTGCCCGTCACTGCCGTGCGTCCCCGCCCCTGGCTCGTGAGCGGCCGAAGACTTTGCCGTCGAACCGCAGGTCGACGTAGTCCAGATCCGGCACCTGCTCGCGCAGGGCCGGCGCCATGTCGAGATAAGACCGCAGGCGCGCCACGAAGTCGGCGTCGCCGAGGTGGAGCCAGACCGTGTCGCCGTCGAGCATCGCCGCGACGTCGCGCCGGTTCGAGACGTCCACCTGCGAGAGCTTGCGCCGGAGCTCCGGCTCGGATCCGATCGAGCTCAGGAACCGGCTGGTGAGCGCGACTTTCGCCGGATCCACCGTCGCGCCGCCCTTCGCAGGCGTCGACACCAGCCCGTCCACGATTGGCAGATCGAACTCCTGATAGTTCGGACCGAACTCGTCGATGATCACGCCGCTCTCGTCGATGAGGTAGAGCTGCTGGCCGAGCCGGGCGACGGCCATCGGCAGCCGTTCGGTGATCGTGACCTGGAGTGTTCGCGGCAGCACGCGAGCCAACTGGACGTCGGCCACCCAGGGGGAGTCGAGCAGCTGCCTTCGGTTGGCCTCGAAGTCCACGTGCAGTATGTTGCGGCCGCGCACGCCAGACAACAACGACTCGATTTCGCCGACCGACAGCCGGGTGTTGCCCTGGATGACGATCCGGCTGACGCGCAGGTACTCCGAATTGAGCGCGAGATTGGCAAACGCGACGCCGGCGAGCACCACGACGACCGCCGGCACGCCGACCCGCAGCGCTCGCACCACGATCTGGCCGATGCGCTTGCGCCGCGACGGCCGCGCATCGGAACGGCGGAAACGCCGATCGGCGGGCGCCGACACCCGCGACGACGTCGGCAATCCACGGCGTGCGCCGGCGGCCCTCGCGCTCATGCGTGAGCCTCTCTCGCGGCGATCGCCGACAGCACTTTCTCGCCGACCGAAGCAATGCTGCCGGCGCCGAGCGTGATGACGAGATCTCCGGGCTCGACGAGCGCGCCGACGGCCTCCGGCACCTCATCCAGCGCCGGCACGACGCGCAGATCCCGGACCGACGGCCGCATCGCGTCGGCCAGCGACTCGACGGTCACGCCGGGGATCGGACTCTCGCCAGCGGCGTAAATGTCGGTGAGCACGACGACGTCGGCGGCCGAGAGCGCCGGGCCGAACTCATCCAGGAGATCGCGGGTCCGGCTGTAGCGATGCGGCTGGAACACGGCGACGATCCGCGACGGCCGGCCGGCCGCCGCGGCCTGCAGCACCGCGGCAATCTCGGTCGGGTGATGCCCGTAGTCGTCGACGATGGTGACCCCTGACGCCTCGCCGACACGCTGGTAGCGCCGTTCCGCGCCCTTGAACTCGGCAAGAGCGGCGCGGATCCGGTCGAACGGGACGCCGAGCTCGAGTCCCACGGCCACCGCCGCGAGCGCGTTGAGCAGGTTGTGCCGTCCGGGCACCGCGATCGCGATCGTGCCGCGACCCGACCCGCCGGGCAGCCCCCGGACCTGGTAGACGACGTCACAGGTGCCGGACTTGCCGTCGGTCGTAGGCGCTTCCCCACGGACGTCGGCGCCGGCGCCGAATCCGTAAGTGATCGTGCGACGCGTGAGCCGCGGCAGCATCGTCGCCACCGGCGCGTCGTCGGCGCAGGCAACGACGACACCGTAGAACGGAACGCGGTCGGCGAAGGCCGCGAAGGCGTCGACGAGCGCGTCGAAGGTGCCGTACGCCTCCATGTGCTCGCGATCGATGTTGGTGATCACCGCGATCGCCGGCGACAGCTTGAGAAACGACCGATCGCTCTCGTCGGCCTCGGCCACCATCACCTCGCCGCGGCCGAGGCGTGCGTTGCTGCCGAAGGCGCTGAGGCGCCCGCCGATGACCGCGGTCGGATCCAGGCCGGCGCGTTCGAGCATCAGCGCGACCATCGACGTCGTCGTCGTCTTGCCGTGCGCGCCGGCGATCGCGATGCCGAACTTCAGCCGCATCAGCTCGGCGAGCATCTCGGCGCGCGGAATGACCGGGAGATGACGGGCACGCGCTTCGACGACCTCCGCGTTGTCGGCGCGGATCGCCGACGACACGACGACGACGTCGGCCTCGCCGACGTTGGCGCGGTCATGGCCAGTCGCGATCCGGACCCCGAGCGAGGCCAGCCGATCGGTGATCGACGACCGCTTCGCGTCCGAGCCGCTGACCGCGTAGCCGAGATTGGCGAGGAGCTCGGCGATGCCGCTCATCCCGATGCCGCCGACGCCGACGAAGTGCACGTGTCTGGTTCTCCCGAGCTTCATGGGCGCGCCACCTGCTGCGCGCTGCCGTTCACGCCGGCGATTTCGATCAGGCGATCGACGATGCGGGCGGCCGCGTCGGGCCGGGCGAAGCGGCACATCGCGTCGCTCATCAGGGTGAGTCCGGCGGCGTCGCCGAGCAGCGCGTCGATGCGCGACGCCAGCGTCTCGCCGGTCAAATGCTGCTCTTCGAGCATCACCGCCGCGCCGGCCTGGACGAGCACCTCGGCGTTCTTGCGCTGGTGATCGTCGGTCGCCGCCGGAAACGGCACGAGCAGCGCCGGCCGGCCGGAGGCGGCGAGCTCGGCCAGCGTCGTCGCGCCGGCGCGCGCGATCACGAGGTCGGCGCGGAGCATCTCCGGCGCGACCGGATCGAGGAAGGCTTCGGCGCGGGCGCGCAGGCCGGCGGCGCGGTAGGCGTCGCGCGTCGCGGCGAGATCGCGTTCGCCGGTCTGGTGGACGAGATCGAGGTCGGGCCGCCGGCGCGCGAGCTCCGCGGCGGCGTGTCCCATCGCCACGTTGATGGCGTGCGCGCCCTGCGAGCCTCCGATCACGAGCACACGCGGCGCGGCGCCGCGCACCGGGGATCCCGGCACGACGTCATCG
>DASTCC010000018.1:0-2015 GCA_035711465.1 Vicinamibacterales bacterium | reverse complement strand
GGCGTCACGTCGTGCCACGTCAGGCCGCCGTCGGCGGTCGTCTGGATCACGCCGTCGTCGGTGCCGATCCAGATGCGGTTGATGTCCTTGTATGACGGGCCGATCGTGTAGATGACGCGCGCGCCGTTGTTGTCGACCTGCCCTTTCGCGATCTCGCTGTACTTGCCGATGCTCGTCGGCACCTCGTGCGTCCTCCGCGTCAGCTCGGGGCTGATCTGCGTCCAGTTGATGCCGCCGTCGATCGTCTTCCAGAGCACGTTGGTGCCGTAGAACATCGCGCGCTTGTCGACGGTCGAGAACACGACCGGCAGCGTCCGCACCGTGCGTGTCGGGATGACGGCGCCTTTCGCGTCCTTCGCCTGCGGCGGCCCGACCTGCGACACCTGCCCGGTGCGCCGGTCGTAACGCGAGACCTTGCCGCCGTAGACGATGTCCGGATCGAGCGGATCGGGGGCGACGTAGCCGTACTCCTCGACGCCGACCGGATGCCATTCGCGGAATGTGATCTGGCCGTCGTTGCCCCGGCTCGAGACACATGCCGAGCCGCTGTCCTGCTGACCGCTGCAGACGCGATAGGGAAACGCGTTGTCGGTCATCACGTGATACATCGCGGCGGTGGATTGGTTGTACCAACTGCTCCAGGTCTGGCCGCCGTTGAGCGTCACCACCGCGCCCTGGTCGGCGACGCCGAGCATGATGTTGGTGTCGTTCGGGTTGATCCAGAGATTCTGATAGTCGTCGCCGCCCGGCGCGCCCTTGAAGGGCACCCACGTCCGGCCGCCGTCGATCGATTTGTGACTGACGATGTCGGTGATGTAGACGACGTCGGCGTTCTTCGGATCGAAGTGCGGGACCGCCTCGTCGACGCGGCTAGCCAGGCGTTGATCGGTGGTGATCGCCGTCCACGTCTCGCCCGCGTCGTCGGATCGGTAGACGCGCGGATTCGGCGCCGCGCCGTCGCCGCCCGCGCCGCGGCCGCCGCGGCCGCCACCGCCGCCGCCGGCGCCGCGCCCGCCACCGGCCGGCGCAGCCGCGCCGATCAAGGCGAACAACCGCTTCGGGTCGCTCGGCGCGACCGCGATCTCCGCGGTCTGCACGGGCGGCAGCCCCTGCGTCAGCTGCCGCCAGGTGTTGCCGCCGTCGGTCGACTTGTAGATGCCGCCCTCGCCGGTCCAGGCGGAGTTCTCCCACGGCCCCTGCCGGGTCTCGGCGGTCGTCATGTAGATCGTGTCGGGGTTCGACGGATCGATGTCGACGTCCTTGCCGCCGGTATCGGGATCGCGGTACCAGATCTTCTGGAACGACTTGCCGCCATCGGTCGATCGGAAGATGCCGCGCTCCTCGTTGGGGCCGTACGGATGGCCGTAGACGGCGACGAAGATGCGATCCGCATTCGTCGGATCGATGACCAGCTTCGGAATCTGCTGGCCGTCGCGCAGGCCGAGATGCGTCCACGTCCTGCCGGCGTCGTTCGATCGATAGATGCCGTTGCCGACCGACAGATCCGGGCGCCGCAACCCTTCGCCGCTGGCGACGTAGACGACGTTCGGATCGGAGGGCGCGACGGCGACCCAGCCGATCGACCCGGTGGGCTGATCGTCGAAGATCGGTCTCCAGGTCCGGCCGGCGTCGATCGTCTTCCAGACGCCGCCGTTCGTCGCCGCCATATAAAAGGTGTAGGGCTGGCTGGGGTGACCGGCGGCCGCCTTGGTGCGTCCGGCGCGATAGGGCCCGATGTTACGCCACCGCATTTCGGCAAACAGGCTGGGACTGACGGGCGCGGCCGGGTCCTGGCGCGCGCGCGCCGGCACTCCCGCGGCGTCGACTCCCGCCGCGATCAGGATCAGCAACAGAGTTCGGCGGACTGTCATGGCTTCGGAGTATAGGGCAGACATGTGCTGGGTGCGGGGTGCTGGGTGCGGGGTGCTCGGGTTCTGGGTGCTGGGTGCTGAGTGCTGGGTGCGGGGTGCTCGGGTGCTCAGTGCTGAGTGCTGAGTGCTGAGCACCTAGCACCT
>DASTCC010000017.1:0-3854 GCA_035711465.1 Vicinamibacterales bacterium | reverse complement strand
GGGCGCGGCGGTGGGGGCGGTGGCGGCGGTGGACGAGGCCGCGGCTTCGCGCCGTCGGTGTCGACCAATCCCGGCTTGAACCAGATCGTGTGGAACCTGCGCTATCCCTCGGCGACGTCGTTCCCCAACATGATCCTGTGGGGCGGCAACGTCACCGGTCCGGCGGCGCCTCCGGGAACGTACCAGGTGCGCCTCACCGCCAACGGCCGCACGCAGACGCAGCCGTTCCAGGTGCGCCGGCATCCGCTGTTCAAGGACGTCACCGACGCCCATCTGAAGGCGCAGTTCGATCTCGCGATCCGCATCCGCGACAAGGTCAGCGAAGCGAACAACGCGGTGATCAACATCCGCCGTATCAAGTCGGAGGTCGACGAGCGGCTCGGCAAGTCGCAGGACGCGCGGCTCAAGGCCGCCGGCGACAAGCTGAAGACCGACCTGAGCGCGGTCGAGGGCGAGATCTATCAGGTGCGGAACGAGAGCGGCCAGGACCCGCTGAACTTCCCCATCAAGGTCAACAACCGTCTGGCGTCGCTGCTCTCCGTCGTCAACGACGGCGACGGCGCGCCGATCGGCAACGCCTCGGTGATCTTCAACGACCTGTCGAACGAGCTGAAGGTGCTGACCGATCGGCTCGGCAAGGTGCTCGACTCGGATCTGGCGGCGTTCAACACCGAGTCGCAGCGGCTGAATCTCGGCACGATCGCGCGCTGAGTCTCCGACCCGGGCCGTGGCGGCCAACCGCGGCCCGGGTTCTTTCGTCTCATTACTACTGCAGGGCAGGACTAATGGCCACGACCGACACCCTTGGCGAGTTCGAGCAATCGGTGCTGCTGGCGATCGCGCATCTCGGCCCGGAGTCCTACGGCGTTCCGATCCGCAAGCTGATCGAGGACCGGACGGACCGGGCCGTCGCCATCGGCGCGCTCTACACCGCGCTCGACCGCCTCGAGCGCAAGGGCTACGTCTCGTCGCGGATGTCCGAGCCCACGGCCGAACGCGGCGGGCGATCGCGGCGCCACTTTCGTCTCCGGCCCGCCGGCGCGGAGGCGCTGCGCCGGTCGCGCGACTATCTCGATCGCATGTGGCGGGGCCTCGATCCGTCGCTGAAGGCGGATCGCCGATGAGCGATCTCCGCACCAGGCCGCCCGCCCTGGCCGAGTGGCTGCTTGCGCGCTCGCTGCGATCGTCCGAGCGGCCGGCGGTCCTCGGCGATCTGCACGAGGAATTCGCCGAGCGCGCGCTCGCCGGCGGCGCTGACGCGCGCGGCTGGTACTGGCGTCAGGCGGCGGCCTCGATTGGACCGAACCTGCGTCGCCGCCTGCGGGCCTCCCCTGACCACGCGGTGCCCCTTCCGAAGGAGCCGATGATGCACGCGTTCACCTCCGACGTCCGCTTCGCCATCCGCATGCTCGGCCGCCGGCCGTTGCTCACCTGCGTCGCGGTGCTGTCGCTGGCACTCGGCATCGGCCTGTCGTCCGGCGTCTTCGGCCTGCTCGAGGCCGCGGTGCTGCGGCCGCTGCCGGTGCGCGCGCCCGGCGAGCTCCGCGTCATCCTCGAGCGTCGCGATCAGGGCGAGAATCACAACTTCTCCTACCCCGGCTACGTCGCCTATCGCGACGCGCAGCGCAGCTTCACCGACGTCATCGCGCTCAGCCCGCTGCAGGCGGCGATTCGCACCGCGTCCGGCAGCGAGCCCCTCAACGGCGAGCTCGTCTCCGGCAATTTCTTCGCGGCCGTCGGGCCGCGGATGCGGCTCGGACGAGGTCTGACCGACGACGACGACCGTCCGGGCGCTCCGCCGGTGGTCGTGCTCAGCGCTGCGGAGTGGCGCGAGCACTTCGGCGATGCGCGGGAGATCGGCGGCGCCGCCGCCGTCATCAACGGCATCTCGTTCGCCGTCGTCGGCGTCACCTCGTCCGGCTTCCGTGGCCTGCGGGTCGGCGATGACGCCCGTTTCTGGATCCCGCTCGCCCATCAGCCGCAGCTCTCGCCGAGCCCGAGCGGCAGCCGGCTCGCCAACGCCCGGGCCGGATGGCTCACGATCATCGGCCGGCTGCGATCAGGCGTCGACGACGAGGCCGCGATCGCCGAGCTGAACAGCGCCGGCCGGCCCATGGCGCGAACGGCGTCGGGCGAGCCGAACTTCATGCTTCGTCCGGGCGGGCAGGGCGATTCGATGCTGCCGGAGATCGTCGGCTCGCCGCTGCGCCTGCTGCTCGGCGCCGCCGCGCTGGTGCTGCTCGTCGCCTGCGCGAACGTCGCCGGTCTGCTGCTGGCGCGGGCGCACGAACGCGGCCGCGAAATTGCCGTGCGCACGGCGCTCGGCGCGAGCCGATGGCGGCTGTCGCGGCTGCTCCTGATCGAGGCCGCGACGCTCGGCGTCGCCGGCAGCGCCCTCGGCGTCATCGCGGCGCGGTGGACGGCGCCGCTGATGGTCGGATTCTTCTCGCAGTTCGGCCAGCCGGTGACGCTCGACGTCGCGCTCAATGTCCCGGTGGCCGCGTTCGCGGCGACGCTCGGGCTGGCCGCCGCGCTGGTCTCGGGCCTGCTGCCGGCGCTGCGGTTGTCGGCGAGCGCGGCCGGCGCGCAACTCCACTCCGCCGATCGATCCGACATGGGCAGCCGCGCGACCAGCGGCTGGCGGCGGGCGCTGGTGATCGCCCAATTCGCGCTGACGTTGGCGCTGGTGTCGGCCTCGGCGCTGTTGGTCCGCACGCTGGTGAACCTGCGATCGATCCCCACCGGCGTCGACGTCGGCCACGTCGCGATGATCGAAACCGATCCGGCGGCGGCGCGCTACCGCGGCGAGCAGGCCCGTCAGTATCTCGATCGCGCGGTCGAGCGACTGCGCGCGCTGCCGGGCGTTCGCGCCGCGGGATATGCGCTCGTCCCGCCGATCAGCTTCGGCGGCCTCCGCCTGAGCGTCAGCGTGCCGGAGTACTCGCCGCCGGCCGACGAGGACATGGAGATCAACGCCAACGTCGTCAGCGCCGACTACTTCAGCAGCGTCGGCATCGAGATCGTCGACGGCCGCCCGTTCACCACCGCAGACAGCGGCGAGGGCGCGCCGCCGGTCGCGGGGGTCAACGAGACGATGGCGCGGCGTTACTGGCCAGGCGGCCGCGCCGTCGGTCGGACGTTCCGGCTCGAGGGCCCCGACAGTCCGAACGTCGAGGTCGTCGGCATCGCCCGCGATATCAAGTACCGATCGCTGCGCGAGGCGTCGCGGCCGAGCTTCTACGCGCCGGCCGGTCCGCTGCCGATGGTCCCCGGCGTCCTGCACGTCCGCACCAGCGGCGATCCGGTGGCGATGCTCGACACGCTGCGGCGGACGACGGCCGCGATCGATGCGGCCGTGCCGATCGTCTCGGTGCGCACGATTCGCGATCAGGTCGCCGCCGCAGTCAATCGCGAGGAGCTGACGATGATCATCGGCGTGACGCTCGGCGCCTCGGCGGTGCTGCTCTCGGCGGTCGGACTCTTCGCGGCGATGGCGAGCATGGTCGGACGCCGCACGCGCGAGATCGGCGTCCGTCTCGCGCTCGGCGCCCAACCCGGCGACGTCGGCCGGATGGTCCTGCGCGAGGGCGTGATGCTGGCAATCGTCGGAAGCGCCGCGGGCCTGGGCCTCGCCTACTGGCTGGGCCAGCTGATCGAATCGCGCCTCTACGGCGTCGGCACCTTCGATCCCGTCAGCCTGGCCGCGTCGGCGCTGCTGCTCTCGTCGGTCGCCGCAATCGCCGCCTGGAGCCCGGCGAGACGCGCGGCAAAGGTCGATCCGTTGGCAGCGTTGAGAAACGACTGAGGCGGCAGCCGGCGGCTGCCGGCTGGGGGCTGCCGGCTGCGGGCTGCGG
>DASTCC010000016.1:0-19884 GCA_035711465.1 Vicinamibacterales bacterium | reverse complement strand
GTCGGCGCGACACACCTTCTCAACCCGACCCGGAGCTAGGTGTCTGTTTCCTGCGCGGTGGATCTCTTGAATGAGACCAATGAAGCCTGGTCGCCGCCTTTCGGCCGCGAGCGATGGGAGCGGCAGGTCACACGCTCCCGTCGCCGACGCGTGGCCTCCCAAACCGCGCGACGACCACCGCCGCTGACAGCCAGCGCGTCACGACGACGTCTGCTGCTTCACCGCCGGCGTCGACACGATCGCGAGCCACTTGCCGTCCGGGCTTACCGCCAGACGCGTGATCGCGGTGATGCCGAACTTCTTCACGTCGGCGATCTGGATCCAGCGATCGCCTTCCGACGGGATCCACGCGTAGAGCTTCGAGCCGGCGCCCATCACGATCGCGCCTTTCGGTGTCCACGCCATGTCTTCGCTGTCTTCGAGCGCGATCGTCACGAGCTTGATTTTCCGCGTCGCCGGATCGAGCTCTTTGATCGCCCACACGTCTTTGTCCGACTTGTCGACGAAACTGAGCGTGCCCGTGCCGGGGCGCACGTGGAGCGAACGGCCGATGTTCGACGCGATCACGTCGGCCGACCCGCTTGCGAGATCGATGAGCTGAAGCGTGTTCGGCCCGCCGTCGGCGCCGAGGATGAACGTGCCGAGCTGGGTCGGCGAGAGCCACGCGTGATAGCCGATGAGCCCCTTGTGCGCGTAAGCGAGCCCGGCGTCCGAGCCGTCCGGGTTGAAACGCCAGAGTCGCTGCTCGACGCCGCGCACCGTCGTGAACGTGCGACCGTCGGGCGTGATCGTCGGCGAGTATTCGTTCTCCGGCGTGCGCGTCACCTGCGTCAGCTGCTTCGACGCGATCTCGTACCTGCAGATGTCGTTCTGCTTGCCGTCGCGGTTCGACGAGAAGAGCAGCGCGCTCGAGTCGGGGAGGAAGTAGGGCTGGTTGTCGTAACCCGGGTTGTTGGTGATGTTGATCGGGTCGCGGACCGAGACGCCGATGCTGTCGAACGCCAGAAACAGCACACGGCGGGTCTTGCCTTCGCCTTCGACGAACGGCGCGAGATAAATCTCCGTCGGCGGCGGTGTCTGCGCCGCCGTCGGCGCCGGCGTGTGCGCCTGCGTCAGCGCACCGCCCGCGGCCAGCACCATGGCGCCCGCAACGGGACGAAATCTCATCGGTCCTCCTGCCAGACCTCACTAAGACGCATTGGCGCGATAGCAGGCCTTCGGGCGTCTGGCAATCCGGCGTCTGTGTCGGAGAGCCGAGGCCGGGCGGCCGGGATGCGCCTTCGCGGCCGACGCGCCCCGCCGCACGCGAGACGCGGCTCAATCGCAGGCCTGGAGCGACTCCACTCCGATGTAGATCCTCTGCCGGCGTGGAGTGGCGTCGGCCATTGACGCCGAAATTGCCGCGAATCGCCGGAGGCCTGCAACCGGTCCGGCGGGTACATGCTTTGCTCCCGGAGGCGATCGTGAACCAGGCTGCGAAGACGGCGGCGATCGCCTGGCTCGTCACAGCGCTGTACTACTTCTATCAGTACGTGCTGCGGTCGTCGCCGGCGGTGATGATGCCGCAGCTCTCCGGCGCGTTCGCGATGAGCACGGCCGACGTCGCGTCGATGGTCGGGCTCTTCTACTTCGGCTACTCGCCCTTCAGCCTGGTGGCCGGCGCGGCGATGGACGGCATCGGTCCGCGGAAGGTGGTGCCGATCGGCGCGGCCGCAGTCGGTGTCGGCGCGCTGCTCTTCGCCACCGGGCAGAGCGAGCTCGCGAGTATCGGCCGTTTTCTTCAAGGCGCTGGCGGAGTGTTCGCGCTCGTCGGCGCCGCCTACATCGCGACCACGAACTTTCCGGCGTCGCGCGCGGCGACGTTGATCGGCGCGACGCAGATGTTCGGCATGGCCGGCGGATCCGCGGGCCAGTTCGTCGTCGGCCCGATGATGGGCGCGGGCGTGTCGTGGCGGACGTTCTGGGGCGCCATGGGCATCGCCGGCCTCGCGATCGGCGTGCTGCTGTTCCTCATGCTCCCGTCCGCGAAGCCCGGCGCGCAGCGCGGCGCCTGGGTGACGCGCGCGCTGAGCGGTCTCGGTCTCGTCTTCCGCAACCCGCAGTCGATCCTCTGCGGAATGATCGCCGGCCTGCTCTTCATCCCGACGACCATCTTCGACATGGTCTGGGGCGTGCGCTACCTGCAGGACGCTCGCGGCTTCGATTACGCGACGGCGGTGCTGCGCTCGTCGACCGTCCCGTTCGGCTGGATCATCGGCTGTCCGCTGCTCGGCTTCATTTCGGACCGGATCGGCCGGCGCAAACCGGTGATCGTCGTCAGCGCGCTCGTGCTCTTCGCCTGTCTCGCCTGGATTCTCTACGGTCCGGTGAACGTGTTTCCGCCGTACGTTCTCGGCCTGGTCGCAGGCATCGCCTCGGGTGCGGCGATGCTGCCGTACACGGTGATCAAGGAAGCGAATCCGCCTGAAGTGAGCGGCGCGGCCACCGGCGTCGTCAACTTCATCAACTTCACGTTCAGCGCGCTGCTCGGGCCGGTGTTCGGCGGGTTGCTGGTGAGCGTCAGCACCGGCGGGTCGATGCAGCTCGGCCACTATCAGTCGGCGTTCACGCCGATGCTGTACGGCGTCGCGCTCGCGATCGTGCTGACCTTGATCCTGAAAGAAACGGGCCCGGCCGGCCGGCGGCAGGCGGCGCCACAACCACTGCGCGAGGAATCATGACGCCGACGACGACGGGAACGGGAAAGTACGAAGCCCTGCTGGAGCGCTGCGCGAAGCTCGCGCCGATTACGACCGCGGTCGCCCATCCCTGCGAAGAGACGGCGCTCGCCGGCGCCATCGAGGCCGGAGAGAAGAAGCTGATCGCGCCGATTCTCGTCGGCCCCGAGGCCAGGATCCGGGAGATCGCCGCCAAGGCCAGGCTCGATCTGTCGCAGGCGACGATCGTCGACACGCCGCACAGCCACGCCTCAGCGGCGAAGGCGGTCGCGCTGGTGCGTCAGGGCGAGGCCGAGCTGCTGATGAAAGGCAGCCTGCACACCGACGAGCTCCTCGGCGCCGTGGTCGCGCGCGAGACCGGGTTGCGCACGGGGCGGCGGATCAGCCACGCGTTCATCATGGACGTGCCGACGTATCACAAGGTGCTGGTGGTCACCGACGCGGCGATCAGCATCGCGCCGACGCTCGAGGACAAGGTCGACATCTGCCAGAACGCGATCGACCTGGTGCGCGCCCTCGGGCTGGCGCAGCCGAAGGTCGCGATTCTCGCGGCCGTCGAAACGGTCACGTCGAAGATGCCGGCGACGATCGACGCCGCCGCGCTCTGCAAGATGGCGGAGCGCAAGCAGGTCACCGGCGCGATCGTCGACGGCCCGCTTGCGTTCGACAACGCGATCAGCAAGGAAGCCGCGGCGATCAAGGGCATCACCTCGGAGGTCGCCGGC
The DNA here is from genome assembly GCA_035711465.1 of Vicinamibacterales bacterium. Classification (GTDB taxonomy): domain Bacteria; phylum Acidobacteriota; class Vicinamibacteria; order Vicinamibacterales; family SCN-69-37; genus DASTCC01. The sequence goes on along the minus strand of DASTCC010000016.1, from coordinate 16,442 downwards.
GATCCCGACATCCTTCTCGTCCCCGATCTCGAAGCCGGCAACATGCTCGCCAAACAGCTCACCTTCCTCGCCAACGCCGACTCGGCCGGCATCGTGCTCGGCGCGCGCGTGCCGATCATCCTGACCAGCCGCGCCGACAGCGTCCGCTCCCGCATTGCCAGCTGCGCGGTCGCGGTGATGGCGGCGCACGCGCGGCGAGCCGCGGCGGCTCAGGTCTGACGGAGCGCGACGATGGACGACTATGCCGTCGTACTCAACGCCGGCTCCTCGAGCCTGAAATTCTGCGTCTATCGCCGGCCGGAGCACACGGGCTGGCAGCTCGAGGCGCGCGGTCAGATCGACGGCATCGGCTCGTCGCCGAAGTTCGCCGCCAGGGACGGCGCCGGCACCCGGATCGCGCAGCGCGACCTGGACAGCGCCGAGGTGCGCGACGGCCGGGCTGCCCTCGACGCGCTCGCGGCGTGGCTGCGCGAGACCTACGGCGGCGCGCGCGTGCTCGCCGTCGGCCACCGCGTCGTCCACGGCGGATCGCGCTTCAGCGGTCCGACGGTGGTGACGCCGGAGGTGATGGACGCCCTTCGCAAGCTGATCCCGCTCGCGCCACTGCATCAGCCGTACAACCTCGCGGCCATCGACGCCGTCGCCGAGCGGCTGCCGGGGGTGCCGCAGGTCGCGTGCTTCGACACGAGCTTCCACCGCGGCCAGCCGGCGGTGGCCGAGGTCGTGCCGCTGCCGCGCCACATCGCCGACGCCGGCGTGCAGCGCTACGGCTTTCACGGCCTGTCCTACGAGTACATCGCCTCGGCGCTGCCAGACGTCGCCCCGGCGATCGCCGAGGGCCGCGTCATCGTCGCGCATCTGGGCAGCGGCGCCAGCCTGTGCGCGATGCGCGGCCGGAAGAGCATCGACAGCACGCTCGGCTTCACGGCGCTCGACGGGCTGTGCATGGGGACGCGTCCCGGCTCCATCGATCCGGGCGTCGTCCTCTATCTCTTCCAGACGCTCGGTCTCAGCGCCGGCGACGTCGAGAAGATGCTCTACAAGCAGTCGGGCCTGCTCGGCATCTCCGGACGCAGCAACGACATGCGCGATCTCATCGGCAGCGACGACGCCCGCGCGCGTCTCGCCGTGGACTACTTCGTCTATCGCGTCGTCCGCGAGATCGGCGGCCTCGCGGCCGTGCTCGGCGGCCTCGACGCCATCGTCTTCACCGCCGGTATCGGCGAGAACGCGCCGGAAGTGCGGCGGCGGATCTGCGCGGGCTGCGCCTGGCTCGGAGTGGAGCTCGATGGCGACGCGAACGCTGCGAACCAACGCCAGATCTCGAGCATGGGCAGCCGCGTGTCGGCATGGGTGATCCCGACCAACGAGGAGCTGATCATCGCGCGCCACACCGGGCAGCTGCTCGGTCTGGCCGGGGCGCGCCGGTAGCACCAGGTTTCGACAGCGAGGAGGGTGATCAATGGCTTCCACGCAGCAGGCGACCGGCGAGAGCGTTTCGCCCTGGCAGGGATTCCGTACCGGGCTCTGGCAGAAGGAGATCAACGTCCGCGACTTCATCCAGCAGAACTACACGCCGTACGAGGGCGACGACGCCTTTCTCGCCGGCGCGACCGAACGGACGCGCGGGATCTGGCGGAAGCTCGAGGCGCTGTTCGTCGAGGAGCGCAAGAAGGGCGTGCTCGACGTCTCGCAGATTCCCAGCTCGATCACCGCGCACGCGCCCGGCTACATCGACAAGGACAGCGAGATCATCGTCGGCCTGCAGACCGAGGCGCCGCTGAAGCGGGCGATCATGCCGAACGGCGGCTTCCGCATGGTCGCCGGCGCGCTCAAGACCTACGGCTACGAGCCCGATCCGCACATCGTCGAGGCCTTCACGAAGTACCGCAAGACGCACAACGACGGCGTCTTCGACGCCTACACCGCCGACGCGCGGCGCTGCCGCAGCTCGCACGTGCTCACCGGCCTGCCCGATGCCTACGGCCGCGGCCGGATTATCGGCGACTATCGGCGCGTCGCGCTCTACGGCGTCAAGCGGCTGATCGAGCAGAAGCAGCGCGAGCGTCACAGTCTCGATCGCGCGCACTCGACCGACGAGGTCATCCGCGACCGCGAAGAGCTGTCGGAGCAGGTCCGCGCGCTGAAGGAACTGCAGACGATGGCGAAGAACTACGGCTTCGACATCTCGCGGCCGGCGGCGAACGCCACCGAGGCGGTGCAGTGGCTCTATTTCGGCTACCTCGCCGGGGTGAAGGAGCAGAACGGCGCGGCGATGTCGCTCGGCCGGACGACGACGTTCCTCGACATCTACTTCGAGCGCGACCTGGCCGCCGGCGCCATCACCGAGTCGCAGGCGCAGGAGCTCGTCGACGACTTCGTCATCAAGCTGCGCATCGTCCGTTTCCTGCGCACGCCGGAGTACGACGAGCTCTTCGCCGGCGATCCCACCTGGGTGACCGAGTCGATCGGCGGCATGGGCGACGACGGACGGCCGCTGGTGACGAAGAGCAGCTTCCGCATCCTGCAGACGCTCTACAACCTCGGGCCGGCGCCGGAGCCGAACCTGACGATCTGGTACTCGCCGCATCTGCCCGACGCCTTCCGCAAGTTCGCGGCCAGGGTGGCGATCGACACCAGCTCGCTGCAGTTCGAGAGCGACGAGATCATGCGACGCACCTGGGGCGACGACGGTGCGATCGCCTGCTGCGTGTCGCCGATGGTGGTCGGCAAACAGATGCAGTTCTTCGGCGCCCGCGCCAACCTCGCGAAGTGCCTGCTCTACGCGATCAACGGCGGCCGCGACGAGATCAGCGGCGAGCAGATCGGGCCGGCGGTTCCGGCCGTGCAGGGCGACGTGCTCGACTTCGACGACGTCCTCGAGAAGTTCGAGGCGATGATGGACTGGCTCGCGGGCGTCTACGTGAACGCGATGAACGTCATCCACTACATGCACGACAAGTACGCCTACGAGCGCCTCGAGATGGCGCTCCACGACTTCGCGCCGATGCGGACGATGGCATTCGGCATCGCCGGGATGTCGGTGATCGCCGACAGCCTGTCGGCGATCAAGTACGCGAAGGTGCGGGTGGTGCGCGACCAGACCGGGCTGGTCGTCGACTACGGGACCGAGGGGCCGTTCCCGCTCTTCGGCAACAACGACAACCGTGTCGATCAGCTCGCCGTCTGGGTCGTGACCACGTTCATGAACAAGCTGCGCAAGTACCCGACCTATCGCGGCGCGATGCACACCCAGTCGGTGCTGACGATCACGTCGAACGTCGTCTACGGCAAGGCGACCGGGCACACGCCGGACGGACGCCGACAGGGCGAGCCGTTCGCGCCCGGCGCCAACCCGATGCACGGCCGCGACAGCCACGGCATCCACGCCTCGGCGGCGTCGGTGGCGAAGATCCCGTATCGCGACGCCGCCGACGGCATCTCGCGGACCGCGTCGCTGGTGCCGACCGGGCTCGGCCGGATTGCCGACGATCGCATCAACAACCTGACCGCGATGCTCGACGCGTTCTTCGGCAGCACCGGCTATCACATGAACATCAACGTGCTGAACCGCGACACGCTGCTGGACGCGATGGAGCATCCCGAGAAGTATCCGAGCCTCACCATCCGGGTCTCGGGCTACGCGGTCAACTTCGTGCGGCTGACGCGCGAGCAGCAGATGGACGTGATCAACCGGACCTTCCACGGAGCGTAGCCATGGCGACCGACACCGTGCCGCCCGAGGCGACGCCGCTCGAAGCGGAGAGCCCGTACGAGCTGCGTGTCAATCTCGGCAAAGACGTGCCCGAGTCCGACGTCCGCAGCGCGCTCAAGAACGGCGACGTCGGCTTCCTGCATTCATTCACGACCGGATCGGCCGTCGACGGACCTGGCGTGCGCGTCGTCGCCTGGACGGCCGGGTGCATGTGGCGCTGCCTCTACTGCCACAACCCCGACACCTGGACGATGGGCAACGGCATCCCGGTGACCATCGCCAGGGCGCGCGAGACGCTGGCGAAGTACCGCACCGGGCTCCAGGTGATGGCCGGCGGGCTGACGCTGAGCGGCGGCGAGCCGCTGATGCAGGATCGCTTCGTGGTCAAGCTCCTCGGCGCGGCGCGTCAGATGGGCGTGCACACCGCGCTCAACACCAACGGCTTCTACGGATCGCGACTGTCCGACGAGGAGCTCGAGGTGGTCAGCCTGGTGATCATGGATCTCAAGGCGTGGGATCCGGCGCGCCACAAGCAGCTCACCGGCATGGACAACGGACCGACGCTCGACTTCGCGCGCCGGCTCGCGGACCGCAAACGGCCGGTGTGGCTGCGCTTCGTCGTGGTGCCGGGACTGACCGACGACGTCGACGACATCAGGAGGATTGCGGCGTTCGCGGGCAGCCTCGGCAACGTCGAACGGCTCGACGTCCTGCCCTTCCATCAGATGGGCCGCTACAAGTGGCACGCCCTCGGAATGAAGTACTCGCTGGAAACCGTCGAGCCACCCACGCCGGCGCTCATGGACCAGACGATCGCGATCTTCAAGGCCGAGGGCATCAGGGCCGTGTGAGGCCGCCGGGCGGCGGCGAATCGCGGCATAATCCGCGCCATGCCTGCGCGAACCGTCAGCCCCCGGTGGCGGTGGGCGATCGGCCTGTTCGTCCGCGCCGGCCTGCGCACCTACTTCCGCCGCATCGAGCACTTCCGGATCGAGCGCGCGCCGGCCGCCGGGCCGGTGCTCTTCGTCTCCAACCATCCAGGATCGATCACCGACGCCTTCATCATCAGCGCCTCGGTGCCGAGGCCCGTGCATTTCCTGGCGACCGTCCGGCTGTTCCGGTTCGCGCCGCTCGGCGCGCTGCTGACCACGTGCGGGGTGAGTCCGGTCAACCGCCGCCAGGACGATCCGAAGGCGATGGCCACGGTCGCGGACACCTTCGCGCGCTGCTACGACGTCTTCGAGGCCGGCGGCGCCATCGGCATCTTCCCCGAGGGCATCAGCTACAACGACGATCAGCTGAAGCCGATCAAGACCGGCGCGGCGAGGATGGCGCTCGAGATCGAGGATCGCCACGACGGCCGGCTCGGCCTGATGATCGCGCCGGTCGGGCTCACGTATTCAGCCAAGGATCGATTTCGCAGCGACGCGCTCGTGCACTTCGGCGCGCCGTTTCGGGCCGCGGACTGGCTCGCCAGCTACCGGGCCAATCGTCACGAGGGCGTGCGCGAGCTCAGCGGCGCCATCGAGCGGCGGCTGCGCGAGTTGATTCTCGATCTGCCGTCGCTCGACCACCAGCGGATCGTCGCGTCGGTGAAGCAGCTGTATCTCGATCGCCTGCGACTCGGCAATCTGATCGTCACCGAGCCGATGGCGCCCGGAGCAGAGGAGCTGATGCTGGGCCGCGCCATCGGCGACGCGCTCGCCCACTTCGAAGCGAGGGAGCCCGAGCGGCTGGCGGGATTCGTCGTCGAGCTGATGCGCTACGAGCGCAGGTTGTGGTTGCTGGGCCTGTCCGATCGGACGATTGGCGCGATCGCCGATGGCAGGATGCGAAGACCTGGCGTGGCGCGAAGCGCGCTGTTGGCGATCGGCGCACCGATCGCCGTCTACGGCTGGGCGCACCGGCTGGCGCCGATCTGGTGCATCGATTGGGCCCTCGACCGCTTTGCGCCGGCGGAGAACCGCCGGTCGCAGGTCGCCCACGGCTCGATGGTCGCGGGTCTCATCGCCTTCGGCGGCCTGTACCTGGCCGCCGCTGCGCTGATGTGGCGGCTGGTCGGACCGACGGCAGCGGCCATCTATCTGTTCTCCCTTCCGCTCACCGGGCTGTTCGCGCATTGGTATCTCGGTCAGCTGGCGCAGCACGCCGGCCACGTCAGGAGCAGCCGGGTGCTGTATCGGCTGCCGATCGGCCGCCGCCACCTGGTGCGGATGCGCGAGCGGTTGATTGCCGCGATCGAGGCGCTTCGCTCGGACTACCGGCGTGACGTCCTTGGCGTCACTCCGCCTTCAGCGCCATGAGCGGGTTGGATCGCGACGCCCGCCGCGCCGGCCACCAGCTCGCCATCAGTCCGGCGGCGCCGAGGAGGACGACCGTCGCCGAGAACGTCATCGCATCGAACGGCTCGACGCCGTGGATCTGCGCACGAAGCAGGCGAGCGACGCCGATCGCGCCGAGAAGGCCAGCCGCCAGACCAACGGCTACGATGGTCGCGCCGTGTCGGACGAGCAGCGTGGTGACGGCGGCGGCGGTCGCGCCAAGCGCCATGCGAATCGCGACCTCGCGCTGACGCTGCTGAATTGCGTACGCGACGACGCCGTAGAGGCCGAGCACGGCGAGCAGAGCCGTGAAGATCGCGAAGCCCGAGAAGAGCGCTGCCAGAAACCGCGGACCCGCTAGCTGGCGGGCGGCGGCGGCGCTCGGCGTCGCTGACGCCGACACCGCGACTTCGTCGTCGATCGCCGCGACCGATCGACGAAACGCTCCGAGCCACTCGGCGAGCGGCCGATCGGTCTCGAAGAGCACGGTCGTGAACCGGTTCGGGACCTGCTGGAACGGCAGATAGACGTCGCGCAGATCGCTGTCGGTCACGGTCTGCCGAACGTCGGAGACGACGCCGACAACAATGCGCCACGAACCCAGCGGGGCGCGGACCGACAGCTCCTCGCCGGTGCGTATGCGCCGGCCGACCGCACCGCCGTTCGGCCACAGCCGCCGCGCCAGCGATTGACTGATCACCGCGACCGGCTCCGAGCCGATTCGATCCGCCGTCGAAAACCGCCGGCCCTCGATGATGTCGACGCCGAACGTCTCGAAGAACCGCGGGCTGACGCCGACCGCGCCGATCAGGAGGCCCTCGACGCTCGCGCCATCTGCCTCGATCGGGTGCTGGATCGGCTCGACGAGGACCGGCCAATCCGTGAACGTGGCCGGGTGACGCATCTCGTCCTGCAACCGATCGTAGAACGCGGCCAGGGCCGCTGGCGTCGGATATGACTGCGCCGGAAGCGTCACCTGCGCGGCGACGACGGCGGTCGTGTCGATGCCGAGGTCCGTCTTCGTCAGATGCAGCGCCGTCCGCACGAGAAGGCCGCAGCCGACGAGGAGCGCAACGGAGCCCGCGACTTCGGCTGCGGTCAGGAACGATCTGAGGCGGCGACCGCCGACGCTGCCGGTGCCACCGCGGTCATCGCGGCGAAGCGAGCTGAACAGATCGTGCCGTGACGATGCCAGTGCCGGCGCCAGCGTCAGCGCCAGCGCGACGATCGATCCGATGCCGCCGACGGCGACGAGCACCGCGCCGTCGATCGCGATCGCTGACGTCCCGCCCGGTGCGATGCGACCGAGATTCTGCTCGACGATCGGCGCCAGCGTGCGCAGGCCCGAGGCCGTCACCGCGACGCCAATCGCGGTCGCGGCCGCCGTCAGGATCAGCGCCTCGGCGACGATCATGCGCATCACCTGTACGCGTCCGGCGCCGAGCGCCAGGCGAACGGCGACCTCCTTCTGTCGGCGCGTCGATCGCAACAGCAGCAGGACGACGACGTTGGCGCAGACGATGGCGAGGGCGATCGCCGCCGCGAACGAGATCGCGACCAGGATCGGCCGGACTGGCTCGGCGTACTGCTCCTGCATCGCCCGCAGGCGCACGCCGCTCCATGTCGGGGGTATCGCCGACGCTGCGGCACGCACTGCATCGGCGATCCGCCGCTCGGCCTCGGCGATGGTGACGCCGTCGCGAAGCCGGACGGAGTAGGCGGTGACGGCGCCGGTCCGGAGCGGCAGCATCACGTCGGTCGGACGCGACGTCCAGAATTCCGGCGGCAGGACGCCGACGACAGTCAGCGTGAACGTCGCGCGCGTGTCTTCGGCCGAGTAGGCGCGAAACTGCCGGCCGAGGATGTCAGGCCGCATGCCGAAGCGATTGCGCCAGAGCGCGTGACTGATGAGCGCGACCCGGTCCGCGCTCGTCGTCGCGTCGCTTTCGCGGAGCGTGCGGCCGAGCGCCGGTCTGACGCCGAGGCCTTCGAGATAGCCGGCGCTGACGAGCGCGCTATTGGCGCGCTCGGTGAAGCCGCCCTCGGTGAGATACAGGACGTCGGGATCCGACGCCAGCGCCACCTCGACGACGTCACCGAGCGCGGCCCAGTCGATCTTTTCCAGGTCGCGTGGCAGCGGCTCGTTGGTGCGCGAGTAGGCGATCTGGAACAGCCGTTCCGCGGCCGGAAACGGCATCGATCGAAGCAGATATGCATTGACCACCGCCAGCGTCGCCACCGCCAGCGCGACCCCGACGCCAAGCGAGAGGATCACGACGAGCGAGAATCCGGGCGCCCGCAGGAGGACGCGGGCTGCGAAGCGGAGATCTCGGAGGAAGGAAGACATGCGTAAAACTTAGAACTTAGAACTCAAAACTTAAAACTCAAAACTTAGAGCTCAGGAACCAGTCTTAGGGCCGCCCTCTCCTGCGCTATCTGAGAAGCATGACGATCACGGGTCCCCATGCCGTCAGCAGGATGTTGCCGATCGCGTACGGCACCGTGTAGCCGAGCACGGGCAGTTTGCTCTTGGCCTCGTCTTGCACGGCTCGTAGTGCTGCCGTGGCCGTGCCGGCGCCGGCGCAGGCGCCGAGCAGGATGACCGGGTTCATCCCGAGCACGTAGCGTCCGAACAGCACCGTCGCGACGTGCGGCGTCAGCGAGACGAGGACGCCGGCGACGAGCAGGCTCGGACCGGTCTCGCGCAGGCCGCTGACGAAGCCCGGCCCGGCGTTCAGGCCGACGATGCCGATGAATGTGGCCAGGCCAATGGTGTCGAAGACCCACAGCGCCGGTTCCGGAATGCGGCCGAACGTCGGCCGCACCGATCGCAGCCAGCCGAACACCAGGCCCATGACGAGAGCGCCGCCGCTGGCGGTGAGGCTGAGCGGCACGTCGGCGACGGTCAGGGTCAGCAACCCGAACAGACCGCCCAGAAAAATGCCGAGCCCGACGAACACAACGTCCGTTTCGCTCGATGGCCGCTCGACATAGCCGAGCGCGCGGCCGACGCGTTCGACGTCGCGCTTCGCGCCGCCGACGCGCAGCAGGTCGCCGCGGTTGAGCACCGTCGACGCGTTGAACGGGATGCTCTCGCCGCCGCGGATGAGATCGATCAACGCGATGCCGCGGCCGTGGACTTCGGCGACCTCTGCCAGCGTGCGGTCGTCCATGTCGCCGTTGGTGAGCACGACGTCGAGCGCGGTCACCGGAAAGTCGAGCAGCGCCCGATCGTTGATCTCCTCGCCGAACGTCGCCGCCATCGGGAAGAAGACATGACGGCGCGCGGCGACGGCGACGACATCACCCGCCTGCAGGACGGTGTCCGGCTCGGCGTCGAGGAGCGTGCCGCCGCGATGAATCCGCTCGACGAACACGCGATCGGGCCGGAACGTCGCTTCGACGTCACTGACGCGGCGGCCGGCCCAGGATGCGGGCAGCCGGTAGGCGCGAATGTCCCACGGCCGATACGCGGATCGGTCGGCCGGATCGCCGACGTGCGTGGCGGTGAGCTCCGTCTCGAGCTTGCGGCTCTCCTCGGCGAGATTCACGCCCAGCAGGCGCGGCGCCAGGCTCGAGAGAAACCAGGCGACCAGTCCGGTGCCGACGAGATAGCTCACCGAATAGGCGATCGGGATGTTGTTGATCAGTCGCGTCTTCTCTTCGTCGGAGAGCGGCAGGCGCGAGATCGTGTCGCCGGCCGTGCCGATGACCGTCGACTCGGTGAACGCGCCGGCCAGCAGGCCGGCGGCGGTGCCGACGTCGTAGCCGAGCAACTTCGCGAAGACGTAGGTCACGACCAGGCTGGTCACGCACAGGACGACGGTCAGCGTCACCTGCGTGAAGGCGTTCTTCTTCAGCCCGCGGAAGAACTGCGGGCCGACCTTGTAGCCGGTCGCGAACAGGAACAGATCGAAGAACGTCGTCTTGACGAGCGCGGGAACGACGACGCCGACCTGCCCGATGGTCACCCCGGCGAGCAGCGTGCCGACGACACTGCCGAGCTTGAAAGAGCCGAACCGCAGCCGGCCGATGGTGAAGCCGACGGCGAGCGTCAGAAAGATGGCGAGCTCCGGGTTGTCACGCAACGCCTGAAACAACGCCTGCATGGAGGGCTCCTCTCAGCGCGCGACCAGCATCAGCCACGCGGTGCCGATGACGAAGTAGATGAGGACGCTGGCGCCCGTCGTGAGCGCGCCGTACTTGTAGAGCTCGCCCTGCGTCAGATAGCCGCTGCCGGCGAACAGCAGGTTTGCGCTCGATCCCTGCGGCGTGAGCGTCGAGAAGTAGTTGGTGGCGAACAGCAGCTGGAATGCGAGCACCGCAGGATTGACCCCCAGCTTCACGCCGACGTCGAGGAACACGCCGAAGAGCGCGAGCAGGTGCGCGGTCTGGCTGACGAAGAGATAGTGGAGCAGGACGTAGGCGAAGACCAGAATCAGGCCGGCCGTCGGCGACGCCAGGCCGCCGAGAGCATGGGCGAGCCGCTCGCCGACGAAGCCCATGAAGCCGAGCTCGTTGAGCTGGCTGCTGATCGTGAACAGCACCGCGAACCAGATGAACGTCGCCAGCACGTCGCCCTGCTTGCGGATGTCGCCGAGCGTGATGACGCCCGTCGCGAGCAGCGCCCCGAGCCCGAGAAACGCGATCGCGGTCGAGTCCAGCCCGAGCGTCGCCGCGAGTCCCCAGAGCACCACCATGGACACGAAGACGATCAGGACGATCCATTCCTGCCGCTTCAGCGGCCCGAGCGCGGCCAGCGCGCGCCTCGCGGCGGCGGGCGCGTCCGGCGTCTGCTGCACTTCCGGGCGGATCACGCGATAGAGCAGCGGCGGCAGCACGCCAATGGCGATGAGCGTCGGCACGGACGACGCGACGAGCCAGTTGGCGAAACCGATCTCGACGCCCGACCCGCGCGCGATCTCCGCGCCGAGCGGATTGGCGGCCATCGCCGTGAGCCACAACGCTGACGAGACGCTCAGACTCGCGATGCCCGAGAACATCAGGAAGCCGCCGAGCCGGCGGCGCGCCGGCTCGTCCGGCTTCGCGCCCGCCGCGTTCGCCAGCGAGAACGCCAGCGGATAGAGGACGCCGGACCGCGCGGTGTTGCTGGGAAACGCCGGCGCGATGATCGCGTCGAGCAGGAAGATCGAGTACGACAACCCGAGCGTCGATCGTCCAAAGCGGCTCACCAGCAGATGCCCGCTGCGCGTCCCGAGGCCGCACTTCACGACGGCGTCGGCGACGAGAAAGGCGACGACGATCAGCAGGATGGTGCCGTTGCCGAAACCCGAGTACGCCGCTTCCGGCTGCAACAGACCCGTCAGGACGGCGACGGCGATGGCGAGCACCGAGGCCGTCAGGATCGGAAGGGCGTTCACGACGACGGCGAAGATCGCCGCCGCGAAGATCCCGAACAGCCGCCAGGCCTGGAGGCTCAGGCCTTCGGGCGGCGGCAAGAGCCAGATGCCGAGCAGCAGGACCGTGGCCGCGATCCGCGGCAGGAGAGGGCTACGACGATCGGCCATTGCGCCCGGGGAATAAAGGCAACGCGCATGCCACGTCGTCCCAGGTCGTTCATCGCCGATCCGGGCGCAAACACCTCGAGGCCGGTGGCTTGCCCGCGCGCAGCCTCCATCAGGATGGAGGCAGGCGGAGCACACCGCGGACGCCCGCCGGCGGTAGGATCGCGGTCACCCGCATGCCCGCGCGCCGCCTCGGATGGATCGCGACGTCGATGGTCGGGGCGTGGCTCGTGAGTCAGCCGGCGCCGGCGGGAGCGCAGACGTTCGAGGTCGCGCCGTTCGGCGGCTACAGGTTCGGTGGCGATTTCTTCGAGCTGGTCACCGGCCGGGCGGTGGACCTCGACGGCGCGACGGCGGTCGGCGTCGCCGTCAACGTCGTGATGTACGGCGGCCTCCAGTTCGAGGGCCTGTACTCACACGAGCGCGCGACGTTCGGCTTCGCGCCCGGGCTGATCGGTCCGCCGCCTTCGCGCGTCCGCGTCACCGTCGATCATTGGCTGGCCGGCGGCCTGCAGGAATTCAAGGGCGATCGCGCCCGGCCGTTCGTCACCGGCCTTCTCGGCGTGACGCGCTATGCCGGCGCCGGGGACAGCGAGGTCCGCTTCGCGATCAGCGCCGGCGGCGGCGTGAAGCTGTTTCCGACGCGGAGCGTCGGCGTCCGCATCGAGGGCCGCGTCTTCACGACCATCGTCGACGCCGATGCCGGCGCCGGCATCTGCGGCCCCGGCCGCTGCGTTCTTGGCCTGCACATCGACGCGATCTGGCAGGTGGAGATGACGACGGCGCTGGTCTTGCGGTTCTAGGCTCTGCCCGCCGCCGCTCAGTGCAGGAGCGGGACGCGCGCCGAGAGCTCGACCTGAGACATCAGTCCGAGGCGTCGATCGATCTGCATCGCGCGCACCGCCACGCGGGTCGGCAGAATGGTCTGGAACTCCTTCAGCCATTCCTGCCGCAGCGTGTGCATGCGCGCGTCGCGGTCGAAGTGCGCGTTCAGCAGCGCCAGCGCCGAGGCGTCGTCCAGGGTGGCGTAGGTTTCGACGTAGCGCTGCACGATCTGCAGCTGCTCGTCCATGATCGCGTTCTGCGCCTGCTGGTACTTCTGGAACATCGGCCAGAACTTCGCAGCCTGCTCGGCGGTGAGCGTGAGGTTCTTCGCCATGATGTCGGCGCGGCTGCTCTGCAGGTCCTCGCGGACCGCTTTCAGCACGATGTCGATCGGGGTCCGGTTCGACGCCGAGCCCTGGCTCTCTGCGACGCCAGGATCGCTGGCGGTGAAGACGGCACAGGAGACGGCGAGGACGGAGATGGCGATTCGGCGCAACGGAGCCTCCAGGGAGGAACGCCCATACAGCGTTCGGGCTGTCGGGCGATGACGGTGCAGGAAGTTCCGTGCCAGTCGAGGCCTCGGCGTTCGACGCGGTGCCCGGCTCTTCACGCGCGCCATCGGCTCTGAGCCGCCGGAGGATCTCCGGAATCCTGGGGCAAGATCGGGCTGGAGTATGGTATTATTGCATCATTATGGCAAGGGTGACGTTCTCGCTCGACGACGCTACAGTCGCGGCGATCCGCCGGACCGCCGAGCGCCTGAAGAAGCCCCAGAGCCAAGTCGTCCGCGAGGCGGTCGCCGACTTTGCGGCGAGAAGCGATCGGTTGAGTGAGAGCGAGCGCGTCCGCCTGCTCGGCGTGCTCGACCGTTTGCGCGAGCACAAGCCGTCGCGCCGTGTGTCCGACGTGGACGCCGAGCTCGCCGAGCTGAGGCGCGCCCGGCGGGAGGGCGGGCGGCGGCACCCGTCCTGATGCTGGTCCAACTCGATACCTCTGCGCTCATCGATGCACTGACCGGCACGCGTCGATCGCTCGACCGGCTCGTCGGTCTCGTCGACGACGGCCACCGCATCGGCATATCGACAATCGTCCTCTACGAGTGGCTGCGCGGCCCCCGGACCCGTGCCGAGCTCGCCGCCCAGGAGGAGCTGTTGCCGCGGGACGCGGCGGCGTCGTTCGCGGCCGGCGAGGCCGCGATCGCGGCGCGGTTGTATCAGCGCGTCAAGCGTCCGCGTGGGCGGGAGATCGATCTGGCCGTGGCTGCTTGTGCCATTGCCGGCGAGGCCGCGCTCTGGACGCTCAACCGTGCCGACTTCGACGACATCGAGGGGTTGCGGCTGGTGTAAGGCGCGCGATCTCTGAACTAGAGATCGGCCCGCTCGATCGTCCAAGACACGTTGGCGACGTCGGGCATCTCGCGGCCGTCGTCCGCGCCGATCTCCGCCTTGATCAGCGCCTCGAGCTTGGCGCTCATCGTCGCGATGAGGTCAGCGTTCTTGTCGCGATCGCGCGCGAGGTTGTTGGTCTCGGCGCGGTCGTTCTGGAGGTCGAAGAGCTCGACGTCGTTGGTCTTGTAGAGCTCGTCGAGCGTGTCCGGCTTGTTGCGCTGGACCGGCGCGAAGTAGCGCGAGAACTTGTGGCGGCCGTCGAACACGGTCCGCACGCTGCCGCGCTTCATGAGATCCGGCTTGTATCCCTGCGCCTTCAATTCGGCGGCGGGGTTCTTGCCGGCGGCGATCGCCTCGCCGGCGACCCTGAACAACCCGGCGTCGTTGCACGCAAGCGCGCTATAGGTGAAGAGCGCGCCTTCGCGCGCGGCGTTCAGCGCCGCGGTTCCCGGATTGCCGAGCACCGGCGTCAGGTCCTTGCCCGGCAGGTCACGGCCGGCGAACTCTCCGCGATTGGCCGCCGAAGCGCCCGCCATCGACAGCAGCGTCGGGACGATGTCGATGTGACTGGTGACGGCTTTGGTAGTCTGTCCACCCTTGACGTCCGGGTGCGACACCAGCAGCGGAATATGAATGCCTTCCTCGTATGCAAAGGGGCCTTTGCCGCGCAGGCCATGAGCCCCGGCGAGCTCGCCATGATCAGAGGTGAAGACGATGACGGTGCGATCGGCAAGACCGAGCGCGTCGAGCTCCTGGAGCAGGTTGGAAAGCTGCAGATCCATCGTCCGGATGGAGTTGATGTAGAAGTCGTCGAACCGACGCCACCGTTCATCTTCGAGCGGGATATGACCGAGCACGTAATCCCACACCTTGAGAAACTCGCCATGCGCCTTCGGACGGCCCGACGCGTCCATCGGCTCGCGCAGAGTTGACGCGATCGGCATGTCCCAGGTCGTCTTGTAGAACTGGTGATCGGGCGCCGCCGCCGCATGCAGCAAGAGCTTCCCGGTGTCCTGGATCTTCTGACCGGGCGCGTCGGTGTTGAAGTACATGATGTCGTGCGGATTGACCAGGCTGACGAACAGGCTCCACGGCTTGCCTTCGGTCGTGAGCGGGCGTCCGACGCGGCGCAGCCAGGCGATCGCGCTGCCGGCGATCACCTGATCGAATTGATACCCGCCCAGCGTGTGGCCGATGATGTCGCCAGGGTTGACGTAGTCGGAGAATCCGTAGGCGTCCATCTCCTTCGTGAAGAGCCGTTCCGGCTCCTGGGTGTCGAAATCCTTGTTGAGGTGCCACTTGCCTTTGTAGGCCGTGTAGTACCCGGCTTTGCGGAGCATGTGGCCGATGGTCGGCACCGAGGGCGACAGGCTGTTCACCCAGGCGACGTCGCAGTTGTCGAACATCCGCGAGTCGGCCGTCTGCAGGCCGGTGACGAGCACGGACCGCGACGGCGTGCACATGATCGCGCTGGTGTAGTGGTTCTCGAACGCGACGCCGGTCCGCTGCAGGCGCTCGTGGCCCGGCAGCGACAGTCCGGCCGGCCATTTCGGGAAGTAGCGCTCCTGATCGCCGAAGACGAAGACGATGTTCAGCTTGTCGCCGGGGCCGCGATTGCGGCTGCTGATGATTTGAGGTCCGGTCGCCGGCGCCGGCGACTCGCTCGATCCACAGCCGGCCAGCGGCACCGCCAGCGCCGCTGCCGAGATTAGTCCGAACTCTCGTCGTGAAACCAGTCGTCGTTCGTGCGTGTCCATGTCCAGCCCCAGGGAGGTAGAGCGACTGGATTATACGGGCACCGGCGGCAGACGGCCTTCTATACTGGTCCTGTCACCTCTACTCAACCCGGCGCGGAAAGGAGCGTTCGATGACTTACCGAGGTTGCCTCTCGAGGTCGCGACGACTGCAGATATCGATGGCCGCAATCGCCGTGGTCGCCGCCGGATCGGCGTGCGCGCCGCTCGAGAAGTTCTACGTCGGCGAGAACGGCGATCGGCCGGCGATCACCGTCGGCAGCAGCTCGGTGACGCTGATGGCCGAGCCGGATCCCAACTTCCACTATCGCGGCTTCTTCGCCGAGCATCTCGGCTCGCGCTGGCTCCACCAGCATCCGAACGCCGCGACCGTGGCGCTCGAGGTGACGGTCACCGGCGCCTCCGCGTGCACGTCGACCGTGCGCACCTCCGAGCTCGAAGTCGGCTTCGACGTCGCCGGCGAGCACAAGTCGCTGACCATCGACATCGATCGCGGCGACCTGCGCGTCGATTCGCATGGCACAGCGTTCGTCCGCGATCGCGTCGAGCCCTACGTCCTGAAGAACGAAGCCGCCAGGCTGATGTCGGTGGAGATCGAGGGCCAGGGCGAGTGCACCTTCGACGCGTCGACGCGCGCCATCCACATCGCGCAGCGGCGCCAGTGATTCGCGCCGAGTAGCCGAGCCGACCTCAGGCCCAGCGGCGCTCAGAAGCTCCAGCGCAGTTCGAGAAAGCCGCTCGAGTTCGATCGCAACAGCCCGAACGCCGAGGTCGGCTCGCCGCGATAGAGCTCCGCGCCGGCAATCGCCTTCCAGGCGTCCGAGATCGCGTAGGTGATCTTCGGACGGAGCGCGACGCCGCCCGGTGCGAAGTAGCCGGCGGCGGCCCATTCGACCTCGAGCGTCTCACGCAGC
>DASTCC010000015.1:0-2409 GCA_035711465.1 Vicinamibacterales bacterium | reverse complement strand
TTGCGATCGGCATCGGCGCCAACACCGCGATCTTCTCCGTGATGAACGCGCTCGTCCTGCGGCAGCTGCCAATCGATCGGCCGTCCGAGACCTACTTTCTCGAACGCACCGGCCTCGGCGAGCGCAACCTGCGCTTCTCGTATCCGATGCTCGGCGAACTGCAGGCGGCCGTGCCCGAGGTCCAGATCGCTGCGATGACCGGCATGGCGCGCTTCCAGCTGACGATGGACGAGGGCGCAGAGTTCGCGTTCGGCCAGCTCGTCAGCGGCAACTGGTTCGACGTCGCCGGCGTCCGCGCCGGCGCCGGCCGGGTGCTGCACGCGTCGGACAACGAGACGCTCGACGCGCATCCGGTCGTGGTGCTGAGCGACGCGTTCTGGACGCGGCGCTTCGGCCGCAGCCCTGCGGTGGTCGGCCGCACGCTGCTGGTCAACGGCACGCCGATGACGGTGGTCGGCGTCGCGGCGCCAGGGTTCTTCGGGCTCACCGTCGGCCAGTCGGTCGATCTGTGGATGCCGATCGTGATGCAGCACGCGCTCCATCACGCCGGCAACGCGAGCACGGAGGGCGAATCCGACACCAGCAAACCGTGGCCGCCGCAGCGCGAGATCCGCTGGCTCACGTTCTTCATGCGCGTGCCCGATCCCACACCGCTGCCGCCGGCGCTGGCGCGGCTCGACGCGACCTACCGGCGGCCGATCGAGGAACGCGCCGCGAAGCGTGCCGACGCCCAGGAACGCGCCTACATGCTGCGCGAGCACGTCGGCGTTCTGCCGGCGGCGCGCGGTCTCTCCGACTTGCGCGAGACCTACACCCGGCCGCTCGCCGTGCTGATGACGACGGTCGCGATCGTGCTGCTGATCGCCTGCGCCAATCTCGCCAGCCTGCTGCTCGCGCGCAGCGCCGCCCGCGAGCGCGAGTTCTCGCTGCGCCTTTCGATCGGCGCGCGGCGCGGCCGGCTCATCCGCCAGCTGCTCACCGAGAGCGTGCTGCTCTCGACACTCGGCGGCGCCGTCGGACTGGTGGTGGCGACGTGGGGCAGCCGCGCCCTGCTGCGGCTGGCGTCGAGCAGCGCCACGGGCATCCCGCTCGACGTCTCGCTCGACTGGACGCTGGTCGCCTTCACGCTCGGCGTCAGCCTGATCACGGGCCTCGCCTTCGGCCTCGCGCCGGCGCTGCGGTTGTCGCGCTCCGATCTCGGCGGTGTCCTCCGCGGCGCGGGCCGCGTCGTCGGCGCCGGCGGCGGGCGCTGGTCGATCGGCCGGCTGCTGATCGTCGGACAGGTCGCGCTGTCGCTCGTGCTGCTCGTCGGCGCGCTGCTGTTCCTCGGCACCGTGCGCAACCTGCTCAGCACGCCAACCGGCTTCGATCAGCAGGTGCTCTCGGCGCGATTCGATCCGCGCGCTTCGGGCAAACGCGAGGCCGAGCTCGCCGGGCTGTACCTTCGCCTCCTCGAAGAGGTTCGACGGATCCCTGGCGCGCGTTCCGTCTCGCTGGCGCTGTCAGGGCCGGTCACCGGCGCGATGAACATCAGCTCGATCGACGTCGAGGGCCGCGCGGAATCGGTCGGCGACGACGACAGCGCCCGCTTCGAGTACGTCGGTCCCGACTACCTCCGGACGGTCGGCATCCCGCTGGCGCGCGGCCGCGACTTCGGCCCGACCGACACCGCGACGGCCCCGAAGGCCGCGCTCGTCAACGAGACCTTCGTGCGCTACTTCTTCGGCGACGCCAATCCAATCGGCAAGCGCTTCGGCTTCGACTCGGATGCCGATTTCACGATCGTCGGCGTCGTCCGCGACGCCCTCGTCGACGGCGTGCGGTCGGCGCCGCCGCGGCAGGCGTACCTGCTGCTGGCGCAGCATCCCGAGGTCTTCGTCCGCAACGTCTACGTGCGCACGGATGGACCTGCCGCCACGCTCAAGCCGCTGCTGGCGCGCGCGATCGCCGCCGCCGACGGCGATCTGGCGATCCGCGAGGTCGTCACCCTCGCCGAGCTCGCCGAGCGGTACGTCACCAGCGAGCGGCTGGTGTCCTCGCTCACGTCCGCGTTCGCGATGCTCGCCATCGGCGTCGCCTGCCTGGGCCTCTTCGGCACCGTGGCCTATTCCGTCGCGCGCCGCACCAACGAGCTGGGCGTCCGCATCGCCCTCGGCGCGACGCCGGCCGGCGTGCGCTGGATGGTCCTGCGCGAGATTCTGATTCTCGTCGCCGCCGGCTGCCTCGCCGGCACGATCGTCGCGCTCTTCGCCCTCCGAGGCATCGCGAGCCTGCTGTACGGTCTCGCTCCGCACGATCCGGTCTCGATCGCCGCCGCCATCGCCGCGTTGCTCGCGATGGGCCTGATCTCCGGTCTGGTGCCGGCGTGGCGGGCGTCTCGCGTCGATCCCTTGACGGCCCTGCGGACTG
>DASTCC010000014.1:0-27324 GCA_035711465.1 Vicinamibacterales bacterium | reverse complement strand
CCGACCCTGCTCCGACCCTGCTCCGACCCTGCTCCGACCCCGCTCCGACCCCTAGTCCCGCAACAGCGTGACCGGATCCAATCGCATCGCGCGCTGGGCCGGTCGCCACGCGGCCGTCGCCGCGGCGGCGAGCAGCACCGCGCTCACGATGACGATCGACGCCGGATCCGTCGGTTCCACCTCGTAGAGCAGTGTCCGCATTAGACGGACCAGCCAGAACGACGCCGCCAGGCCGATCGTGAGCCCGATCGCCGACAGCACCATGCCCCGGCCCATGACCAACCGGCCGATCTCGCGCTTCGTCGCGCCGAGCGCGAGCCGGATGCCGATCTCGCGGCGGCGTTGCGCGACCAGGTGCGAGAGCACGCCGTAAAGGCCGGCGCCGGCGAGCAGCAGGCCGACGCCGGCGAATATCGACAGCATCACGAACACGATTCGTGGCCGAGCGATCGCGTCTGCCAGCTGATGCGCAACGAGCGTCGTCCGTCCCACGATCGCACGCGAGTCGACGGCATGGACGGCCTTGCCGAGCGCTGCGGCGACCTCGCCGGGCTGCGAAGCGCGAACGATGATCGTCTGATGAGCGGCGATCGTCGACGTCGGCCGCGTCGCCGTCGCGGTGTCGGCGACCTGGTTGTACGGATAGTAGAGGCTGGTGCCACCGCGCGCGGAGCTATCAGTCATGGGCCGCACGTCGGCAGCGACGCCGACGACGGTGCGCCAGGCCGACTTGCCGAACTGGAACCGCTGCCCGACCGCTGTCGCCGACGGCCAGTGCTTCTTCGCGAACTTCTCGCTGACGATCGCCACGGTCTCGCTCTCGTCGTCGCGGAAGTCGCGGCCGTCGATGAGGCGGATGCCGGCGGCAGCGAGGTAGCCCGGCCAGACGTCGGCGACCGACGCAAGCTGCTGCGGCGTTCGTTCTCCCGGCCGGTCGCTGAGCTCGAGCTCTCCGAACGTGACCCGGTTCTCACGAAACGGCATCGCGCCGGCGGCGACGGCGCTGACGCCGTCGAGGCGGCGAATGCTGCTGACCGCGTCGCGGACGAACGCCTCGCGGATGGCCGCGGAGGAAAACGCCGGCGCCGGCAGCGCCAGCTCGATCGTCATCAGCCCGTTCGGATCGAGGCCGGTGTCGATCGCCTGCAGGCGCAGCAGCGTCCGCGTCATCAACGCCGCGCCGACGAGCAACACGATCGACAGCGCTACTTCGAGGATCACGAGTCCGCCGCGGACGCGATTGGCACGCGCGGATCCCGACGACGTCCGCGAGTCGTTGCGCAGCGCGTCGGCAACGGCCGTGCGCGAGGACGTCCACGCAGCCGGCACGCCGCAGACCAGCACCGTCAGCAGTGTCGCGGCCCCGAGGAACGCCATCGTACGCAGATCGAGATCGATGACGTTCAGGCTCTCCTCGGTCATCGTGGCCGGCAGCACCGACGTGACCGCGCCGAGCGCGAGGCGGGCGACGACGAACCCGCCGGCAGCCCCGGCGAGGCCGAGGAGCACGTACTCGACGAGCGACTCGCGCGTCAGATCCGATCGGGTGGCGCCGAGCGCAGTGCGCACCGCCAGATCCCGCCGGCGTGCGAGCGATCGCGACAACGTAAGGTTCGCGACGTTGGCGCAGACGATCAGCAGCAGGAACGCGACCGCGCCGCCGAGGACCAGGAGCGACCGTTCGGTGCGCTCGTCGTAGAGACGGCCGAGGTGCATCAGCGTCGCGGATTGCGAGCCGTCGCCGCCGGACAGACGATGAATTTCGGCGCCGCGCGCCTGCGCCTGCTCGTTGACCCGATCGAACGATGCCGGCGGGGCGAGCCGTACCGTCGCCGTCAGGCGCGACTGGCCGGCCGCACTCGCCGGCGGATGGTCGACGTCGATCGGCGTCCAGATCCGAAGCCGCTCGTCGGGATAACGGAAACTCGCCGGCATGACGCCGACGATCTCGTGGCGCTGTCCATCGAGCACGATCCGCCGGCCGATGACCTGCGGATCGCCGTGCAGCTGTTGGCGCCAGAACGTGCCGCTGACGATGGCGAGACGTTCGCTGCCGTCGCGGCCGTCGCCTTCGATGAACCAGCGGCCGATCGCGGGCCGGACGCCGAGCATCGGAAACAGGCCGACCGAAACGGTCGCACCGGCGACGATCTCGGGCCCGGTGTCGCCCTCGAACACGAACGAACGAGGCTCGTGCGCTTCGACGCGTTCGTAGAGATCGGTCTGCTTGCGCCACTCGCCGATGAGCGCCGGATTGAACAGGCCGCCGACCGCCATCGTCTGCTTGCCCTGCTTCAGCTGCGCCCACATCGAGGCGAGCCGCTCGCCGTCGGCATAGGGAACGGGCCGGAACAGGATCGAGTCGAGCACGCTGAAGACGGTGGTGTTGACGCCGATGCCGACGGCGAGCGTGATCATCACCAGCAGCGTGTAGCCGGGCGAAGCGCGCAGGCTCCGCGCGGCAAAGCGGAGATCGTGGCGAAGCTTGGCGAT
The DNA here is from genome assembly GCA_035711465.1 of Vicinamibacterales bacterium. GTDB lineage: Bacteria > Acidobacteriota > Vicinamibacteria > Vicinamibacterales > SCN-69-37 > DASTCC01. Next base: position 24,831 of record DASTCC010000014.1, on the reverse strand, counting down.
CATCATCTCTCCTCGAAGCGGCGATCGAAGCCGCCGGCGCTGATGCGGCGGCGGACCGGCGGTGATCCTGGCCTGGCGGCCGAAGCGAGCGCGAGCCGCGGCAAGGCACAGGCTCGCGATCTCTCCGATCGCGCGCCGGGTCGCATCGCCGTGACCGCGACGCCGCGCGTCGTCGATCGCGTCGGCCAGGGTCGCGAGGCCGTCCGAGGCGAGCTGCGATCGCAGCGGCTCGGGCGCCAGTCGCACCGCCAGCTCACCGAGTCGCTGCGTGAACGCGATCACGTCAGTCCTCGCGAAGCAGCGACACGGGATCGACGCGCATGGCGCGGCGCGCCGGCCACCATGACGCCGCGAACGCCGTAGCAAGCAGCACGACCAGAACGCCGCTGACCGACACGGGATCGGACGGCTCGACGTTGTAGAGCAGCGATTGCATGACCCGCACCAGCCCGAGCGCGGCCGCCGTCCCGAGAACGATCCCGGCCACGGTCAGGCGCAGGCCGCTTCCGAGAATCAGCCGGCCGACCGATGCGGGTCTGGCGCCGAGCGCCAGCCGTATCCCGATCTCGCGGCGCCGCTGCGCCACGAGATAGGACAAGACGCCGTAGAGTCCGGCCGCGGCGAGCACCAGCCCCATCGCCGCGAAGACGCCCATCAGCAGCAGCAAGAGCCGCGGCCGTGCGATCGCATCCGCGAACAGCCAGTCGACGATGTCGGCGCGCCAGATGACCACGCGCGGGTCGATGGCGTGAGCCGTCTGCCTGAGCCGATCGAGCGTCACCCCCGGATCCGTGGCGCGGACGACGATCGATCGGTACTCGACGATCGGATCGATCCGGTCCGGCGCGGCCGCCGCATTGGCCGTCGCCGCCTGCATCAACGGGTAGTAGAACTCGAAGGCGCCGTGGCGATCGTCGAGATCCATCTGCCGGACCTCGCCGGCGACGCCGACGATCGTGCGCCAGGTCTGGGCGCCGGCGAAGCGGAACTGGCGGCCGACCGCGTTGCCATCGCCGAAGTACTTCTTCGCGAACGACTCGCTGACGATCGTCGCGGTCCGGACCTCGCCCGGCTGGAATGGCCGCCCGGCCTTGATCGGGATGCCGACGACATCGAAGTAGTTGGGCCAGACCTGGTAGACCGGCAGCACCAGTTCTTCAGTCTTCTCGCCCGGCCGATCGGCGAACTCGATCTCGCCGAAGCTCAGAAGCGAGGAATCGGGCGGCACCGATCCGGCCGTGACCGTGGCCACGCCCGGCAGCTTGCGCGCCTGATCGATGAGCGCGTCGGTGAAGGTGTCGCGCGCGCGCGGATCGGCATAGCCGACGCCGGGCAGACCGATCCGGATGATCGCGAGCCCGGCCGTGTCGAATCCGCGATCGACGCTCTGGAGCTTCACGAAGCTCCGCGCCATGAGTGCGGCGCCGGTGAGCAGCACGATCGCCAGCGTGACTTCGGCGACGACGAGCAGATTGCGGATGCGGCGCGATCCGGCCGAGCCGGTGGACGCGCGAGACTGCGTCTTCAGCATCTCGGCGACGCCGCTCTTCGACGCAAACCACGCCGGCGGCAGTCCGAACAGAATCGCGGTGACGAGGCCCATCGCCATCGTGAACGCGAGCGTGCGGCCGTCGAGGTCGATCGCGTTCATGCTGCGCACCAGCGTCGATTCGGGCAGACGCGCCAGCGTCAGCTCGATGACCATCCTTGCGACCAGCAGCCCGAACCCGGCGCCGAGCACGCCGATGAGCAGATGCTCGACGATCGACTCGCGCATCAGGTCCGAACGTGACGCCCCGAGCGAGGCCCGTACCGCGTAGTCACGCGCCCGCGCGAGCGAGCGCGACAGCGCCAGGCTGGCGAGATTCGCGCAGACGATGAGGAGCAGGAACACGACCGCGCCGCCGAGCACGTAGAGCGAACGCGCCATCGTGATGTCGACGTGCAGCGCCGGAGCAACCTTCGCGGAGTATCCGTTGGTGTTGCCGCCGGCTTTCGCGATCGCCGCCCCGCGCTCCATCACCTGGGCCGCGACCGCCTCCGGCGACGCGCCCGCGACGCGGCGCCCGACGGTGACGAGCGTTTCCGGCCCCTCGTTCGGACCGGTCGGCGGCGCCTGCGGATCGAACGGCACCCAGAATCGCGCCGCGCCGTTCGGAAAGCGGAAGCTCGCCGGCATCACGCCGACGACGGTGTGCCGCCGCCCGTTGAACGAGATGGTCTTGCCGATGACGTCTCGATCGCCGACGAACTCCTCGAGCCAGAGCGGCTCGCTGATCAGGACGAGGTTGTTCGTGCCGGCGCGGCCGTCGCCGTCGGCGAACACCCGCCCGGCAAGCGGCGGCGTTCGCAGCATGGAGATCAGTCCCGGCGTCACGAACGCGCCGGTGATCATCTCGGCGCCTTCGGTGGCGTCGTGCACGAACGTCGTGATCTCGTAGCCTTCGACGCGATCGTAGAGATCGGTCTGCCTGCGCCATTCGTTGAAGACTCCCGGCGCCATTCGCGGAAAGCTGAAGTTCCCTTTGGGGTTGTGACTCCAGATCTCGTCGTAGCGATCCGCGTCGGCGAAGGGCACGGGCCGGAAAATCGTCGAGTCGAGGATGCTGAAGACCGCGGCGTTGACGCCGATGCCGAGCGCGAGCGTCAGCACCGCAACCGCCGCGACGACCTTCGCGGAGGCCAGGCTGCGGAACGCGAGGCGGAGATCGTTGATCAGAAGTCGCATGAATCTCGCTCCTTTGCCCTGGCGATCGAACGGTGGCTGCGGTCCGCGCGGCGCGATCGCCGGTCCGCGGCCGAGCCGGAGACGAAGCGCCGATTCGCCGACGCTGCCGAGCTCGGTCATGCCCGCGAAGATCAATCCGCGCCAGCCGCGCTCGCGATGCGCGTCGAGGCACACGGCGCGGACGGTAGCGGCGACCTCGTCCTCCCACGCGGTCCGGAAGGACGCCGGCGCCAGACGCAGCAGCGTCCGGCCGGCACGCTCGAGCAGGCGCACGGTGCGCGTCATTTCGATCCCCTCAGGCCTTGGTGGTGCGGTTGAGCACCTGTTTGCGCCGGGCCTCGCCGAGCACGAGCTCGAGGCGGCGCGTTTCGGCCGCGAGCACATCCCGGCCGAGCGTCGTCATCCGGTAGTACTTCCGACGCGCATCGTCGTCTTCAGCCGCGGGCCGCTCGTCGGTTTCTTCGAGCAGCCGCTCGTCGAGCAGGCGCTGCAGCATGGTGTAGAGCGTGCCGGTGCGCAGGCGGATGAGGCCGTCGGTCCGTTCGTCGACTTCGCGGATGATGCCGTAGCCGTGTCGCGCGCCGTCGGCGAGCGCGAGCAGCACGTGATACGCGAGCGGGGTCAACGGCAGGAACGACCTGGGATCACGGTCAACGGTCGTGGAGTTCGAGCTCACAGACACCTCAGCCTCTGGCTAGCCGCGAAGCGTAACTGACAAATGCATTGATTACAAATGCATTTGACGTCTACTTACGAGCGCCGGTTGAGCAAGGTTCCTGAGGAATTCTGCCGACCTGCTGGACACATAGTCCGTGTAACGGTATAACGTCACGCGAGCGAGAGGATGCCAGCCGCCGAGGTCTTTCTGCCGCTGTCGCCGCAGGTCTTCCAAGTCCTGCTGTCGCTGCACGACGAGCCGAGGCACGGCTACGCCATCATCCAGGACGTGCGCGTGCGCACGGCCGACGAGATGCGTCTCACGGCGAGCACGATCTACGACGCGCTCGCGCGGCTGGCCGGCCAGGGACTGATCGCGACGTCGGACGCACCTGCGGACGAAACCGACGCGCGCCGCCGCTACTACCGCATCACCGATCTCGGGCGCGAGGTGACCGCGGCGGAAGCGCGCCGCTTACAACGGCTCATCGACTCCGCACGCGCCAAGCGCGTGATCGGTGAACCGAGGCGGTGATGCTGTTGCGCCTGTTGCGGCGACTGACGCTGGGCGACGAATAGACAGTCAGTCCCGCTTCGACACGACGATCGCGTCGCTCACAGGACGCGGGCCCGTCGGATCCGACGGACGGTTGACCACCTTGCCGGTCACCACCATCGTCGTCGACCCGCCGCCGTCGAGATTGAGCGCGTCGCGGAGCTGCAGCCGATCGGCAAGACGCTGCAGCTCGGCGAACGTCATCCCGACGCTGTATTCGGGCTGGCGCCCGTCGATCGCGGCGAGCCAGAAGAATCCGTAGTTGTCGACGCCGATGAGCGTTCGCGGATGCCGCACGTGCGTGAACGTGTCGGCCTTGAGGTTCTCCTCGTCCCAGTTGGCGATCATCTCGCCGTTCCGGCGCAGCAGGCCGGCGCCGTTGACGATGTGATCGGCTTTCTCGAGGTGTTCGATAGGCACGTCCGCGGCCGTGCGCCACGTCGTTTCGAGCTTGACCTCGGTGCCCTCCGCGAGCGCGGCCAGCGCCTCCGGGAGATCCAGTCCGCCGAACGACAGCGCCGCGCCGTTGCGCGGGATGCGGGCGCGGCCGACGTTGGTCTGAATGTCCACGACGCGCAGCGGCTGGCCGTCGAGGATCCACTCGACGCCGTTGGCGGCCGTGTCGGTGTCCTCGTGATAGGCCGGCGTGAAGATCATCAGCTTGCCGCGCGCGCGCGTGGTGTCGACGCCGTCGATCGGCACGACCCTCTCCCTGCCGGCGATGGTGAAGCGAAGCGTCATCCGCGCCGCGATCAGATCGAAGAGGAGGCTGGTGCGCTCCTTGGGTGGCGCCCGGATGATCACGGCGCCCTTGAGCGGCCCGTTGTCGCTGACGAGCTCGCCGGCGACTTTCAGGAGCCCAATCGGCTCGCCGTTCTTCACGTTGAAGAAGCCGCCGTTCACCGCGGCGATCGCGCCGTTCCTGGCCGCGATCTCGTCCACCCGCTCGGCGCCCATGATCTGCCCATGCGCGAGCGCGGCGTCCAGCCGGACCTTCGACGGATCGAGCCGCAGCAGGTAGGCGGCGACCGGTCCGGCCGGCTCCAGCAGCGACGTGTCGCTGGTGCGATAGAACTCGACGCCGGGTGCGACCTCGTCCGGACTTCCCAGCCAGGACGACGTCGCGGTCGAGCGGCCGTTGCATGCGCCCGAGACGAGCGCGATCGCAACGACGACGAGCCACACGGGGCGTCGAAGGCTGTGCATGGAATCGGATCTATTCTTTCATGCCATGAGACGACGCGACTTCCTTCGCGCCGCGGCCAGCGTGCCCGCGGTCGCGATCCTGCCCGCCTCGCTCGAGCGTTCGTCTTCGCTGTTTGCAAATCACTCGCCACATGGCTTGTCGCAGACGACGGCGGCATCGATCGTCAAGGCGCCGAAACTGCGTACCGGCGACACCGTGGGCATCGTGACTCCCGCGACCGCGACGTTCCGCCAGGTCGAGCTCGACATCGTCCGCGAGTCGCTCGAAGCGCTCGGGCTCAAGGTCAGAGTCGGCGACCATGTCATGGATCGTTTCGGATCGCTCGGCGGCGTCGACGAGGCGCGGGCGGACGACATCAACCGGTTCATCCGCGACGACGACGTCCGCGCGATCATTCCGACGCGCGGCGGCTGGGGCAGCTCGCGGCTGCTGCCGCTCATCGACTACGACCGGCTGAGGCGCGATCCGAAGATCGTCATGGGCTACAGCGACATCACCGCGCTGCTCAACGGCATCCACGCCAGGACGGGGTTGATCACCTTTCACGGTCCCAACGGCGGCGGCCGCTGGGATGCGTATTCGCTCGACTTCACCAGGCGCGTGCTCTTTCAGGGCGAGGCGGTGACGTTCTCCAATCCGAGGACCGAAAACGATCGCAACGTGCTGACGCAGATCGAGCATCGCATCCGGACGATCGCCGCGGGCCGCGCGCGCGGCCGCCTCATCGGCGGCAATCTCACGGTCCTGACGGCGATCATGGGTTCGCCGTACGTGCCGTCGATGGACGGCGCGATCCTGTTCCTCGAGGACGTCAGCGAGCAGTTCTATCGTGTCGATCGAATGATGACGCAGCTGCGTTTGTCAGGCGCGCTGGCGCGCATCCGCGGCGCGGTCTTCGGCACCTGCAGCGAGTGCTCACCCGGCGAAGGCTACGCGTCGTTCACGCTCGAGGAGATTCTCGACAACCACCTCAAGCCGCTGAAGGTGCCGGCGTGGCAGGGCGCGATGATCGGACATGACACGCCGCAGTGGACGCTGCCCGTCGGGCTGGACGTCGAGATCGACGCCACCGCGGGGACGCTGAGAATGACCGAGCCGGGGGTCGCGTAGGGGGTCAGAGCAGGGTCAGAGCAGGGTCGGTGTAGGGTCAGTGCAGGGTCGGAGCAGGGTCAGTGCAGGGTCAGTGCAGGGTCAGACCCCTCAGCGGATGTCGATCCGCTTGATCCTCGCCCCGCTCAGCATCCAGTCGACGGCGTCCATGCCGCGTCGCTGCGTCGGCGTCGATCGATCCGTGCGCACCCGCGCGAAGACGGTGTAGCTGAAGTTCAGGCGCGGAACGTCGATGAGGTCGATGAAGATCTGCGCGTCGCCGGTATCGCGGCCGCGCGTCGAGATGCCGACCGCACCGCGATCGTGGCGTGCCATGCCGATCTCGTCGCGCAGGTAGCGGGCGTCGCCGACGTACTCGTTGGCGCCGGGGCTGCCGCCCTGGACGACGAACAGCGGCTCGACGCGGTGCAGCGTCAGGCCGTTGTAGTAGCCGGCGCGGGCGAGCGCGACGAAGCGCGCGACCGTCAGCGGCGCGTCGTCGACCAGCAGATCGAGCTCGAACGTGTCGCCGTTGTCCATCGTCGCCGACGCGCGTACCGGCAGCGCGCGCAGCTGCGCTTCGGTCGGCTGCTGCGGCGCGCGGCGCGTCGGCGTCACCGTCGGCGGCGCCCCGGCCGCCAGATCGATCACCTCGCCGGCGAGCGCGGCGACGCGCGGGTCGAAGTCCGACAGGTACGGCGTCAACCTGGCGAGGTGGGCCGCGAGCCGCGACGTGCCGGCATCGTTCGGCGGCGCGAGCTCGCGCAGGCGCTCGAGGATCGCGACGCGCGGGTCGCGCGACGTGTCCTTGCCCTCCTTGGTAAGCCGCTGCAGCGCGTCGAGCAGCGGCACGATCGTCGGCTCCGGGTTCTGCGTGCCACGCAGCGACTGCGCCGCCTGCCGCAGCAGCTGGAAATCGGTCGCGGTCAGCGCGCGCACGGCTTCGTCGACCACCGCGGGACTCTTCAGCCGGGTCAGGCCGGCAATCGCCTCCGTGCGGACGTTCGGCTCCTTGTCCGAGGCCAGTGTCTTGAGCGTCGTTTCGTCCTTCAGCGTCACCGCGACGCGCGCCGCAGCCGCGCGGACCTGCCACGCGGCGTGCTTAGTCGCGACGTCTCGCATGACAGCGCCGGCGCGCTCCGGATCGAAACGCACAAGCGACTCGAACGCGCGCGCCGGCACGTGCCACGCCGACGCACTCGCTGGTTTGGAGAGCTCGGCCGTCTGGCCGGCGAGCCGCTGCTTGATGTCCTCGGCCTCGCGGCACTTCGGATCGACGAGCGTCATCGCCTCGAGCGCGACCGTCGGCATCGGATCGGCGAACGCGCTGATCAACGGCGCGCACGTCTGCCTCGTCGGAATCGTCGTCGCGAGCTTGCGCAGCGCCGCCAGCCGCACCTGGAACGCGGGATCGCGCAGCGTCAGCTCGAACGGACGATCGAGCGCGGTCCAGGCGCGATTCGTGGCAGCGACCGCCGCGTAGCGCACTTCCCAACCGCACGCCGGATCGGCGCCGGTGGCGCAGCGGTAGCCCAGCGCGCGCGCGAGCAGCGTCGCGTCGTTCTCGGTCAGCGAGGTCGCGAGCGCCTGAATCGCGAACGGATTCGGTGGCACCGTCGGACTCTCGGGATCGGCGAGCTTGCGCAGCGCCGCCGTCGTCTGGTCCGCGGGCCGGTAGGCGCGATCGCGAATCAGCACCGGCGCGAGCCACACCACCGCGTCGTCGGCTCTCTGTTCGGTCACGAGCCACTGCTCGAGCTGCTTCGTCGTCGCCGCATCCGTCCTGAGACGGCCGAGCGCCTGCAGCAGCATGCGGCGGAAATTGCCGGTCGTGCCGGGCAGGCGCTTGCGAATGACGTCGACCGCCGGCTGCACCGCCGCGTCGCGGCTGTTCTGCATCGTCTGCGCGAGCGCCTGCGCGGCCTCGATGCGCACGCCCTCGTCGGCGTCATCGAGGAACGGCGCGAGCGCGGGGACGTCGGCGGGTCGCTCGAAGCGGCCGAGCGATCGCACGGCGAGACGGCGCATCGCCGCGTCGTCCGACTTCAACGCCCGTTGCAGCATCTCGCGATCGCGCGCGATGCGGGTCGCGACGGCGTCGGTCGCACCCGCCGCCGGCTCCGGATATGTCCGATCGACCATCAGCCGATCGACCGCGAGCATCAGCGCCTCGCGCGTCGGCGCGCCTGCCGCTGGAGCGGGTGGCTTGGTCTGGGCGCGGCCGGCATCGGACAGGGCCAACATCGCGACGATTGCCGTCGCCACGCGCGCGGAACGGGTCATGACTCCTCCGGAATCGATCTCGCCGCGCGCATCGCGGCGCAAGTCGTGTTCAACGGACAAACGGCTCGGCGATCGCCCGCAGCTGCGCCTCGAGCTCGGGCGTCGCTGGTCCGACGACGAGCCGCGAGGCGCTCATCACCGCTTCGCCGTACCACTTGCGCCAGGCGGCGACGATGGTCGCCTCGAGCGCGGTCGCTGCGGCACGATCGGCCGCCGCGGCGGCAATGGCCGCGCCCTCGCGCTGTTCGCGCCCGATGCGCAGACGACCGGCGTCGCCGACGAGCGTGCCGACGTCGACGGCCAATTGCGTATCCGCGGAGGCCATCAGCCACGCCGATGTCCCGACCGCCACGCCGACGTTGCGCATCTCGGCCGCGCTCGTCTTATCGGGCGTGTCCATGTTGGTGTGATAGTAGCGATCCGTAAAGTGCCAGTTCAGCAGCGACGGCACACCCGCGTCGCCGAAAACGGTGTGATCGCTGCCGCCTTCGTAAGGGTTGGTGGTCACGTTCCAGCCGGTCCGGCGGGCCACGCGCCGGCAGATCGCGAGATGCAGATCGCTGATGATGTCGCCTGTCAGCGACTCGGGTTTGACGTCGCCGCGGCCCCATTCGCTGTGCGGATCCCATGGCCGGTCCCAGACCGCGCCCGGATCCGGCCAGCGCTCGATCAGGAACGCGCCGCCGGTCCTGGCGACGTCCTCGCCGGTCATGTCGAGCGAGAACATGTACTTGACGTTCTTCGCTTCGGCGGGATGATCGCGAATCCACTGCCGGCTGCCGCCGATCTCGTCGAGCCAGAGCATCGTGATCGTTCGTTTCGGCCGGGGAATGCTGCCGGATCGAATCGCCGCGTCGAGCGCGTGCGCCAGCTCCGCCAGCGTCGCGACGCCGCTGGCGTTGTCGTTGGCGCCCGGCTCCTGCACGTGCGCGGCGAGCACGACGCGCTCGTCGGCCGCCATCGTGCCGGGAAACTCCGCGATCAGCGTCCGCGTCGGCTTGCCCGAGAACGTCGCGGCGATCGTCACCCGGACCTCGACCTGGCCGGCGGCGCGATCGGCGAGCGCCTTTCGCAACGTCGCTGCCGCGCGCGGCGAGGCCTTGAACCCGAAGCCTTTGCGCGCCTCGTCGAAGGGCACGTTGCCCCACTGCAGGATGTCCCACTGATCGCGCGGCGTCGCCTTCGCGCCGGGCGCGTCGGGATTGATATAGGAGGGGAGCGACGTCGAGATCACGCCGATCGCGCCGCCGGTGGTCACCGCGCGGCGCCACAACGTGCCGAGCGCCGCGTCGCCGAGCACCACGGCGCCCTTGAGATCCTTGCCGGCGTAGTCGGCGTCAGCGGCGCCGCGGCCGACGTCGACGAGCCGGGCGACGACGCCGCCAGCCGGCGTCGGGAAGGAGTTGATGGCGAGCGCGACGCGATGCGTCTCGCGCGAGAGCACGATCTCGTCGGCGGCGCCAGGCTTCACGAGCGCCAAGGTGCCGATCGTATGCTCCCAGCCTCGTCCGGCGCCGCCGCCGTACTCTTCGACGCGAAGGTTCGATCGATCGAACCCGCCGGCCTGCAGTCGGTCGCGCACGCGATCGATGGCGGCGTCGAAGCTGGCATTGCCGCCGAGCCGCCACGTCGGCCCGATCACGCGCACGTGCTCGATCGCCGCCGCCGTGTCGTAGCCGGACCACAGCGCGGCGATGACCGGATCGACGGCCCGCGCGAGCATCGGCGGCGCGCCATCGCTCTGTTGCCGGCCGGCGCGCGCGACGCCGATCGTCACGACGATCGCCGCGACCGAGATGCCGGTGACGATCTGGCGTAACCGCGCCGTCATCGCGTCTGCTCCGCGCCTGCCGCGGCGGCCGGCAGCCGTTTGCCCGAGTACTCGAGCATCTGCGCCTCGAGATCCTGCGGATAGGAGATCCTCACGTCGGTGATCCGGCCCGACGAGTCGACCACGGGCTCGAGACGCGGCTGGACGAATCCTGTGTACGACGGCAGATTCAGCCGTTCGACGCGCGCGACGACTTCGTCGCGAAGCGCCGGATCGAAGTGCGTGCCGTAGGTCTCGAAGAGCGCCTTCGCCGCGTCGTAGTCGCCTTCGGACTTGATGCGCTGCACCTCGGCGAGGAGCGTGGCGACGCCGCGGCGGAACCCCTCGGCGTCGACCATCACGTGGTAGGTCTTGCCGTCGCGCCGGCGGACGTCGATGGCGCGCGAGTTCGCGATCAGCCAGTGGATGATCATCTGGCGGTTGCGCATGTGATCTTCCTCGAGCGTCGTGCCTTCGCGGACGCGCCGCAGCTGGACGATGGCGTTGCGCGCGTAGGACTCGTATTCGGCGAGCACGATGTCCGACTGGTGCTCGGCCGGCAGCATGCCGATCTCGGCGATCTTCGGCTCCGGCACGAAGTACAGCGCCACCAGATCCGCTCGCGCCTCCTCGATCGACGAGTACTGCTCCTTGAGCGCGAGCTGCGGTTGCCCGTTGAGGTGCTCGGCGACGCGGCCCGATCCGTGTCCGAGCACCTCGTGAATGCCGGTCGTCACCTCGCCGGCGAGCGCCGACCACTTCTCGGCACGCGCCACTTCGTCCTCCGACCAGCAGAACTCCTTGCGATAACTCGCCGGCATCGACTTGTCGTACGCCTCGTTGATGTTGGCAAGCGACACCGACTTGCTGCCGTAGGTCTCGCGCACGCGCTGATCGTTCGGCAGGTTGATCCCGATCGCCGTCGTCGGCCCGGCCTCGCCGGTCTCGACGACGACGTCGATGGCACGGGCGGTGACGCCGACGACGTCGGTGCGGCGCCACTGCGGATCCCAGGGCATGCGCTCCTCGAACCAGGCAGCCGCTTCGGCGAGGCGGTGCAGGCTCTCGGTCTTCTCGCGGTTGACGTAGAAGACCAGCGCTTCCCACGCGCCCTTCACGCCGCGCGCGTCGAGATAGTTCTCGATGAAGCCGTTGATGGTGTCGATCGGCGAGTCCTTGTCGGCGACCCAGGCGATGTCGTACGCCTCGCGATCGGCGTCGTCACCGGTTTCGAGCCAGCGGATCAACGCGTCGAGCGCGGTCTGCATCGCCGGCGTGGCGTAGGGCCTCGCGGCGCGGAGGTGGCCGACGACCCGCGCCAGCCACGCGCCGTACTTGCCGCTGACGCGCCAGACGTCTTCGACGAGCGCGCCGTTCCGCTTCACGAGCGTCGAGTTCAGCCCGTACTTCTCTTCGAAGCCTTCGAGGTCGGCCATCGTCACGCGGTCGTAGAGGTTATTGGCGCTCGACGCGAGGATGTCGCGGCCGGGACCGGGCGTCTTGTGCGTCACCATCGGATCGACGTTCGGATCGAAGAACGCGCCTTCGAGGCGCGCGAGCAGCGCGTCGACCGACTCGTCCGGCCGCGTCGGCATGCGTGCGCCGCTCGCGACGGCGGCATGCGCGGCGGCCGCAAGTGCCGCCGGCGTGCACTTCAGGACGAACTTGCGGGCGGTCAGATTGTTGTGCGGGCCCGAGTTGATCCAGAACAGCTTGGTGTAGCGGCGAATCTCCGCCAGCGTATCGGCGTCGACGCCGTCGGCATGCGTCAGGATCTGCTCGAGAACCTCGCGCATCTCGAGCGAGTGCGCGTAGCGCTGGTCGTAGAAGATGTCGCGTCCGGCGAGCGCTGCCTGATACAGGTGCCACGTCAGGATCTTCTGATCGAGCGGCAGCGCCTCGAAGCCATCGGCGTAGTACTGCACCACCGCCGCATCGTCCACCTGTTCGAGAAGGTATTTGCGCATTTGCGAACCTGTCGTTACCCGTCGTGACCTATCGTGACCGGCAGGTCAATTTTCTCTTGGTGTGCCGGCGTCAACACCTTCCATCCGAATTCCCGCTCGATGCGGCCCTTGAGCACGTCCATCGGGCCGGTCTCGCCATGGACGAGGCAGACGAGCGATGGCGGCGTGCGGAAGCCCTTGAGCCAGCGCAGGATCTCGCTGGCGTCGGCGTGCGCCGACATCGAGTCGAGGGCCTCGACCCGGGCGCGCACGGGCACTTCCTGGCCGTGAATGCGCGTGTAGGCAGCGCCGTCCTTGATCGCCCGGCCGCGGGTGCCCTGGGCCTGAAACCCGCTGAAGAGCACGGTATTTCGGTCGAATGGCAGGGCGCGGGAGAGATGATGAAGGACGCGGCCGCCGGTCGCCATGCCGCTCGACGAAATTACGACCGCCGGCTGATTCGACTCCTGCACGGCACGCGATTCGGCGATCGACGCAATCACCTTCAGCTTCGCCGTACAGAACGCGCAGAGCTTCCGCTCGGCGGCGCGGCGATACCCGTTCGGCTCCGCGCTGGTGGCGATCTCGGGATCGAGCTCGTCGATGCGCTTGCGGTACTCGGCGAGCACGGCGGACGCCATCGGACTGTCGACATAGACCGGCAGCTCGGGAATGCGACGCTCGTCTTCGAGCCGGTTGAGCCAGTAGAGCAGCTCTTCGACACGGCCGAGCGCGAAGGCCGGAATGATCACCTTGCCGCGGCGCTCGGCGGTCGTGGTCACGATCTCGGCGAGCCGCGATCCGTTGTCGTCCTGCTCGTGGATGCGATCGCCGTAGGTGGATTCGACCAGCACGACGTCGGCCTGATCGACCGGTTGCGGATCGGGCAGCACCGGCCGGCCGTAGCGGCCGAGGTCGCCGCCGAACAGCAGGGTCTTCCCGGTCGACGCGATTCGCAGCCGCGCGTACGCCGATCCGAGCAGGTGCCCGGCGTTGATGAAGTCGACGGTGACGCCGGGCGCGACGTCGATCGGCCGGTCGTAGCCGAGCGGCTGCAGCATCGTCATCGCCCTCGCCGCGTCCTCTTCGGTGAACAGCGGCAACGCCGGGTGATGCTTGGTGTAGCCCTTGCGATTGGCGCGTTCGGCATCCTCTTCCTGCAGCTTCGCGGCGTCGGCGAGCACGATCTTGGACAATTCCGACGTCGCCGGCGTACAGAAGATGCGCCCCTTGAAGCCTTGACTGACGAGCCGCGGCAGGTAGCCGCAGTGATCGAGATGCGCGTGCGTCAGCACGATCGCGTGGATGCTGTCGGCGCGCACGGGCAGCGATTGCCAGTTGCGCTCGCGGAGGACTTTCGCGCCTTGAAACAGGCCGCAATCGATCAGGACGCGGTGGCCATCGACTTCGAGGAGATACTTCGACCCGGTGACCGTTCGCGCCGCGCCCAGAAACGTCAGTGTCATTCGATAGCTCGCCCCTCGTTCACGCGAAGAAGCCGACCTGGCCGCCGGTGTGCCAGAACAGCACCGTGTCGTCGGCGGCGAACGCGCCGGCGCGCACGCGGGCGATCAACCCCGCCATCGCCTTGGCCGTATAGACCGGATCGAGCAGGATGCCCTCGCTGCGCGCGACCAGCTCGAGCGCTTCGATCGATGCGTCCGTCGGCTCGCCGTAACCGGCGCCGACCTGCCGATCGTCGATCTCGATCGCGCGATCCGCGCCGATCGTCGCCGCCTTGGCGCCGAGGCGATCCGCCATCGCCATGAGCAGGGCGGCCACCGACGCCGACAGCGCGGCTTCGGTTTCGTCCGCGCTGACGCCGATGATTCGCGCGCGCATCCCGAAGAGCGCCGCGCCCGCGATCATGCCGGCCTGCGTGCCCGCCGACGACGATGCGTGGACGATGACGGAGGGCTTGAGGCCGGCGGTGACGATCTCCTGCACGCCAAGGGCGAACCCAATCGCGCCGATCGGCGTCGACGCGCCGAGCGGCACGACGAACGGCCTCCGCCCTTCGGCGCGCGCGTCTTCGGCGGCGCGTTCCATCGCCGGCGCGCGCTCCTCGCGCGTTGCGACGAGACGGACGTCGGCGCCGAACAACCGATCGAGCCGGGCGTTCGCGGTCGGCGCCGCCGCGCCCGTGCCGTTGAGCACGAGAACCACGTGCAGGCCGAGCGCGGCGCCGGCTGCGGCCGTGACCCGGGCGTGATTCGACTGCAGGCCGCCGCACGTGACCAGCGTGTCGGCGCCGGCGGCCATCGCCTCGGCGGCCACGGTCTGAATCTTCCGAACCTTGTTGCCGCCGAGCCCGAACGACAGCAGATCGTCGCGCTTCATCAGCAGCCGTGGACAGCCGCTGCCGAGCCGCGCGCGCAGCCGCACGAGATCGTCGACCGGCGTCGGATGCGGCGCGAGCGTGACGCTGGGGGTCGCCAGCAGCGCCGAGAGCGCGGTAGCCACCCAGAAACTCTATACTGGCCAGATGTCGACGCCCTTCGAAAGCCCGCTGGTGCGGGCGCTCCATGGCCGCGAGGGCGTCATGTCGGTGGAGCTGCGGCCGCCGCGCGCCGAGCTCGACGCCTCAGCCGGGCGCGACGCGTGGATCGACACCTACCACGCCGTCCGTGGACTGGTGCGCGAGGGCACGTTCGTCTTCCTGACCGACAGCGCCGTCGGCGCCAAGGAAGAACACAACCTCCGCCATCTCGTTATCAATCTCGGCGCCGACGTGCCTCGCAATCGCGTCGTGCCCTTTCTCACGACGAAACATCCGCTCGAGTTCTGTCTCGCCTACGCCGAGCGCGCCTGGCACGAGGGCTTCACGGCGCTGGTCGTGCTCGGCGGAGATCGCACGATCGGTCCCCCGCGCTGCGTGGAGCATGCCTGGCAGCTGCGCGAGATCATCCGGCAGCACGTGCCGGGCCTGGCGCTCGGCGGCTGGGCGAATCCGCACGGCGATCCCGGACGGCAGGTCGAGTATCTGTGCGATCCGCGCTTCTCGGCCGAGTTTTACCTCACCCAGGTCGTGTCACATCACGACCTGGCGAAGGTCGAGGCGTTTCAGAACGAGCTGGCCCGGCGGGGCGTCGACCTCCCCGGGGTGTTCGGCACGTTCTTCTATCGCAGCGCGAATCCGAAGACTCTGGCGACGCTGAAGCAGTTCCTGCCGGTGCCAGCGGCGGGGCTCACCGAAGAGTTCGGCGCTGGCGCCACGGCCGAAGAGGTGTGCGCGACGACGCTGCGGACGCTGCGCGACGCCGGCGTCCGGCATGTCTACGTGTCGAACCTGCCCGTCGCGCGCGCCCGGATCACGCTGTCGCGCGTACTGACTGGGGTCAGATCTTGAATTGCAGCATTTGGTGTCAGGTCTTGACAGCGTTTCCGTAGATTTCCACAGAAAACAGGGACCGGCCTTACTCGCCGCAAGGAAAGCCCGTCACTTTTCTGTGGAAATCTGCGGAAACGCTGTCAAGACCTGGCACCAAATGCTGCAATTCAAGATCTGACCCCAAGCTACCCTAGCTTTTCGGCCAGCACTCTCGGCGCGACCGGGTTTGTGGACTCTGACTTGCCAGTCAGCGTGCGCCGCAGATATCCCATCTGGCCCAGATGGAAGGCGGCATGGCTGGCCAGGTGCATCAGGAACGGACCGGTTTGCTGCGGCACCCCGCCGACAGGCTCCGCGTACGGCGCCCGCCATTGCTCGTCGGTCAGCGCCGGGACGACACGACGAACGACGTCGATCGCGCGCCGCACTTCGGCGACGACGTCGGCGCGTGTGCCCGATCGCTGGCTGAACTCGCGCGGCCGGTCGCGCACGTAGCCCGTCGCGCCAATTTGCGCGCCGACGAAGTGCTGCAGGTTGCCGGCAAGGTGCAGCGCCAGATTGCCGCTGGAGTTGGACACGCCCGGCACCGTCGCCCACAACAGCTCGTCGTCCGGAAACAGCTCGATCTCCTGGATCACGTTCTCCAGTTCGCGCTCCATCAGCGCGGCGACGGTGGCCTGCGTCGAGTAGCTCGTCATCGGAGTGACCTGCCCCACGTGCCGTCGAAGACGAACTCGCTGACCGGCCGGCGCGATCGCGGCGCCTGCTCGGCATCGCGGTGCGGCGGATGGGAGAGCGTCTCCGGGCTGCCGGCGTATCCGATCACCATGATGACGGCGGGCTCGAACGGCGGCGCGACCTGCACCGCCGCGCGCGCGGCCTCGATGTCGAAGCCCTGCATCTGCCGGACCGAGATCCCGATGGCAGTCGCCTGCAGCGTCAGATTCGCGACCGCCTGTCCGGTGTCGTACCAGGCGTGCGCATTGACCACGTCGTTGCGCTCGAGGGTGCTCCGCACCGCGACGAGCGCCAGCACCGGCGCCGCCTGCGCCCACTCCTGATTGCGCGCGGTCAGCGTCCGCAGCAGCGCCGCGAAGGCCGCCGGATCGGCGCGGCGCGCGACCACGAAGCGCCACGGCTGTTCGTTGAATGATGAGGGCGCCCAGCGGGCGGCCTCGAAGAGGCGCAGCAGATCTTCGCGGGCGACGTCGCGCGAGGCGTCGAAGGCGCGCGGACTCCATCGTCGCGTGATCAGGTCGACGATCTCGTGATCGGGCTGCGCGACCTTCGGATGAAACATCGGAAAGGTAACTTGTATCATCTCACCGTGGCTCAGTACCTCGACTCGGTGCCGTTCTCCGGCATCATCCGTATCCGCGACATGATGTACTCGGTCGAGCGTCCTTACCGGCTCGACCAGGGCGACGTCAGCTTCGACGCGCCCGACACGGTCAAGGAGGCGCTGCGCAAAGGCGTCGACGAGAACCGCACGCACTACGTGCAGACCACCGGCATTCCGCCGCTGCTCGAGCTGCTCGCGACGAAGATGCGCGAGAAGAACGGCATCCCGATCGGCCATCCCGACGAGGTGATGGTGACCTCCGGCGGCATTCACGGCGTCTTCTCCGTGTGCCAGGGCCTGCTCGATCCCGGCGACGAGGTGCTGGTGCCGAATCCCGAGTGGCCGCCGGCGCAGGGCAACGTGCTCTGCGCGCGCGCCGTGCCGGTGCCCTACCCGTTGCACGAATCGCGCGGCTGGCGGCCGGACTTCGACGAGATGGCCAGCCTGATCACGGCGAAGACGCGCGCCATCTATCTCAACTCGCCGAACAACCCGTCGGGCGGCGTGCTGTCGCGTCAGGATCTCGAGACCATCGCCGCCATCGCCCGCGATCGCAATCTGTGGGTGCTCTCCGACGAAGCCTACGAAGACGTGCTCTTCGACGGCCACGAACACGTCAGCATCGCATCGCTGCCCGGCATGTACGAGCGGACCATTCCGCTCTACACGTTCAGCAAGACCTACGCGATCACCGGGCTGCGGCTCGGCTACATCGCCGTGCAGGATCGGACGATTCGCGAGCGCGTCCGCAAGATGCTCTTCTACACCGTCTCCAACACCTCGTCGCTGATTCAGTACGGCGGTGTCGGCGGCCTGGCCGGCTCGCAACAGGCGGTCGCCGAATTCCGCACCGAGCTCGCGGCCCGGCGCGACCTCTTCTATGCCGGCATCCGCCGGGTCGCGGCCGGCGTGTTCACCGGCGAGCCCGCGGCGGGCGCGTTCTACGCGTTTCTGAAGATCGATCCCGCCTGGACGTCGCCGCTGCCCGACGCGTCACCGTCGCCGTCCTGGGCGATGACCGAGTTCCTGATCAAGAAAGGTCGCATCGGCTGCGTGCCGGGCGTGGACTTCGGATCACAGGGCGAAGGACACGTGCGGTTCTGTTTCGCGCGTGAACGATCGGAGCTCGAGGGAGCGTTGGCGGAGATGGAGCGGCTCTTCAAGAGCTGACTCGGGGCTCGGGGCGTGGGGCTCGGGACCAAGACCTATTGCAGATGGCGGCCGCCGTCGACCCGCACGGTCTGTCCGGTCATGAAATCCGACTCGATCAGCGACACGACGACCTTGGCGATTTCCTCGCCGCCGCCCCAGCGGCCGAGCGGCGTCGCCCGTTCGACGGCGGCGCGTTCCTGGTCGCTCGTGCTGTCCGGCGCGAGGATCGGTCCAGGCGCCACCGCATTCACGAGGATCTTGTCCGCCGCCAGCTCGAGTGCGAGCGCTTCGGTGAGCGCGGCGACGCCGGCCTTGGCGACGTAGTACGGCAGATAACTCTTGTAGCGCGGCCGGCCGCTCATCGGCAGCCAGTCCGAGAACAGGACGATGCGGCCGCCGCCGGCGTGCCGCATCGCCGGCACCACGGCTTTCGCGAGCACGAACGACCCGCGCAAGTCGACGCCGAGCTGGCGATCGAATTCGGCGACGGTCAACGCGTCGAAGGCGACGGGGTCGTACACCGACGCGAGATTGACCAGCACGTCGAGCCCGTCGAGATCGCGAGCGACGGCGTTCACCGCGGCGACGCAGGACGCCTCGTCGGCGACGTC
The DNA here is from genome assembly GCA_035711465.1 of Vicinamibacterales bacterium. GTDB lineage: Bacteria > Acidobacteriota > Vicinamibacteria > Vicinamibacterales > SCN-69-37 > DASTCC01. Next base: position 6,119 of record DASTCC010000014.1, on the reverse strand, counting down.
GGCCTGCACTGCGATGGCTTTCCGGCCGAGCGCGCGAATCGCCGCAACCGTTCGATCGGCTTCCGCTCGCGATCGCCTGTACGCGATCGCGACGTGGGCGCCGCGCCCGGCGATCGCCACCGCGACGTCATGCCCGATGCGTTTGGCGCCGGCGACGAGCGCGACGCGGGATTGGAGCTGCATCTTCCGATCGTAGCGGGGACGGCGTGCGTTTGCTCTCTCGGATCAGAACTTCCGTCTGACCCGGTCACGCGCCGCGGCACGTGACTCGGCCGATCGCGATCGCCGGCCGTCGAGCGAGTACTCGCCGCCGCCGGTGAGCATCAGGCAGACGAGCGCAGCGATCAGCACCAGGGCATACTCGACGCCCTGACCCATGCCGGGCGCGCCCGTCCAGTTGAGAAAGAATCCCCAACGCCGGTAGTCCGACCAGACCGCGACGCCGAGGTAGACGACGAGCGCGAGCGATGCCCAGCGCGTCGCGAACCCCGGGATCAGGAGCAGGCCGCCGGCGAACTTCGTAATGCCGGCGAGCACGGCAATCGCGAATCCGGGCCTGAGACCGAGCGCCGTGTAGTAAGCCGCCTGCTGGTCGAGACCGCCCGGGCCTACGCCGGATCCGCTGAAGAACCCGAACAGATCGTGCAGGCCGTGGGCGACGAACACCACCGCCAGCGTGATCCGAAGGGTGAGCAGGCCGATGGCTGCCATGTCGGAAGTGTGAGTGTCCTTCACTTTCGGCCCGGATCGGCAACGTCTTTAATCGCCGCCGATCGGCCGGTCCCGGGCACCCATCCGCGCTACGATAACGGCCATGCCTGCCGGTAGCGCTGTGCGCCCCGCCGCCCGTGTCAGCGGCTTCACTTACGCCATCAGAAACATCGTCGCCGAAGCGAAGAAGGTCGAAGCCAGCGGACGCCAGGTGCGCTACCTGAATATCGGCGATCCGATCCCGTTCGGATTCCGGACGCCGCCGCATCTGATCGAAGCGGTGGCGCGCGCGATGCGCGACGGGCACAACGGGTACACGCCGTCGCCAGGAATTCCGTCGGCGCGGGAGGCGGTAGCCGCGGACTTCACGCGGCGCGGAATGCCGGTCGGCGCCGATCGCGTGATCCTGACGTCGGGAACGTCGGAGGGCATCGAGCTCGCGCTCGGCGCGCTCGCCGATGCCGGCGACGACGTGCTCGTGCCGACGCCGACCTATCCGCTGTACACCGCGGTGCTCGCGCGCCTCGGCGCGCGCGCGGTCTACTACCGGACCGATCCGTCTCGCGACTGGCTGCCCGATCTCGACGACATGCGCCGGCTCGTCACGCCGGCGACGCGCGCGATCGTCGTCATCGATCCGAACAATCCGACCGGCGCGGTGTACCCGGAAGAGACGCGGCGCGCGATCATCGATCTCGCCGAGCGGACCGGCGTGCCGATTCTCGCCGACGAGGTCTACAACGAGCTCGGCTACGACGGCGCGGTGCCGCTGCTTGGCAGCCTCGCGCCCGACGCGCCGATTCTCTCGTTCTCGTCGCTGTCGAAGGCGTATCTCGCCCCGGGCTGGCGCGGCGGCTGGCTCGGCGTCGGCCGGACCGATCGACTCGACGACGTGCTCGCGGCGATCAAGAAGCTGGCCGACGGCCGGCTCTGCAGTCCGGGGCCGATGCAGCACGCGATCGAGACGGCGCTCACCTCCGATCGATCGCATCAGCGCGACTTCATCGACGCGCTCAAGGCGCGCGCCGATCTCACCCTGGCGCGCCTCGAGACGATGCCGGGCGTCTCCTGCGTCCGGCCGCGGGCGGCGTTCTACGCGATGCCGAAAATCGCGCTCCCGCCCGGAGTGACCGACGAGGACTACGTGCTCGGGCTGCTCCGCGAGAAAGGCATCCTCTGCGTCTACGGCTCGGGCTTCGGCCTGCCCGCCGCCGACGGCTTCCTGCGCATCGTCTTCCTCGCGCCGCTCGACGATCTCGCCGCGATCTACGACGACATGGCGGCGTTCACGGCCGACTTCCTGGCGTCGGAGGGCCGCCCCGCTGCATCCGGCTCGACCGGACGATGAGCACGGCGAAAGAACAACGACGCCTGATCCTCTACGGGATCGCGATGGCGATCGTCGCCGTCCTGATCGTGCTGCTGCTGTTCATGCTACGCCGGGTCCTGCTCGTGCTCTACGTGAGCACGCTGCTGGCGATCGGCTTCAGCCCGGCGGTGCACTGGCTCGAACGACAGCGCTTCTTCGCGAACCGGAAGCGGCTGCCGCGCTGGGCGGCGATTCTCGTGCTCTACGTCGGCGCGCTCGGGATCTTCGCGCTGCTGCTGTCGCTCATCCTGCCGCCGCTGTTCGGGCAGCTCAACGAGCTGCGGACGCGGATGCCGACCTACCTCGATCTGCTGCAGAACGAGCTGGTGCGGTTCGGCGTCATGGACCCGTCGTTCACGTGGGGCGATCTCGTCAAGCGCGTGCAGACGCCGGGCGTGGCACTCAGCAACATCCTCGGCGCGGTGCAGAGCGTGCTTGGCGCCATCGGCACGGTCATCACCGTGCTGCTGCTGCCCTTCTACTTCCTGGTCGAGGCGTCGACGCTGCAGATCGCGTTTCTGCATCTGTTCGCGAAGGAACGCCGGCCGCGCATCGCGCGGATCACGGCAGGGGTGACGCTCAAGGTCGGCGCGTGGCTGAGCGGCCAGCTGCTGCTCGGCGCCGTCATCGGCACGACCGCGGCGATCGGCCTCTGGATCATCGGCGTGCCGTACTTCTACGTCCTCGGCCTGGTGGCGGCGGTCGGCGAGATGATCCCGGTCGTCGGCCCGATCATGGCCGCGGTGCCGGCGATCTTCATGGGCTGGACCGTGTCCGGCAACACCGCGCTCATCGTCGCCGCCTACTTCGCCGTCCAGCAGTTCTTCGAGAACAACCTGCTGGTGCCGCGGATCATGGAGCGTCAGGTCGGCGTGAGCGCGGTCACGGTGCTCGTCGCCCTCTTGATTGGATCGGAGCTGCTCGGGATCGTCGGCGCCCTTCTGGCGGTGCCGTCCGCGGCAATCGTTCAGGTGCTGATCCAAGAGTTCGTGATCAGTGACGACGCGTAGTCTGAGGATTGCGGCGGCCTACGCCGTCATTGCCGTCGCGATGACGTGGCCGCTCGCGCGCGTCATCGATCGCGAGATCGCCTGGGACATGGGCGATCCGCTGTTCAACGCCTGGGTGCTGATGTGGACCGGCGGCCAGGTGATGCGCGCGCTCGGCGGCGACTGGTCGGCGCTGCACGACTTCTGGAACGGCAACATCTTCCATCCGTCGGGGTCGACGGTCGCGTACTCGGAGCATCTGACGCCGCAGATGCTGCAGAGCCTGCCGATCGTCGCGTCCACGGGCAACATCGTCCTCGCCTACAACCTGCTGTTCCTGTCGACCTTCGTGTTCGCCGGGCTCGGCACGTACGTCCTGGTGCGCGATCTCACCGGCAAGCCCGCCGCGGCATTTCTCGCCGGCCTGGCGTTCGCGTACGCGCCGTACCGGGTGCCGCAGTATTCGCACCTGCAGGTCCTGTCGACCTTCTGGATGCCGCTGGCGCTCGTCGGCTTCCGGCGATACTTCGAGACCGGCCGCACGCGTGCGCTCATCGGCGGCGCTACTGCGCTGGTGGTTCAGAATCTGTCGTGCGGCTATTACCTCTTGTACTTTCCGCCGTTCGTGCTGGCCTACTGCCTTGCCGAGATGGCGTGGCGCGGCCGGCTCCGTGATCTGCGGTTGTGGCGATCGCTCGCGCTCGCCGGCATCGCGGTCGCGCTCGCGACGTGGCCGTTCGTGTCGCCGTACCTCGACCTCCGGCGCAGCCGCGGTGACGTCGGCACTCGATCGCTGAACGAGGTCGCCATGTTCTCGGCGGACGTCCACGCCTTCGGCACCGCATCGGGAGGCTCGACGCTCTGGGGCAACGTCCTGAGCGCGTACCCGCGCGACGAAGGCGAAGGGTTTCCTGGATTCACGATCGTGATGCTCGCGATCGCCGGCCTTGGCGCCGGCATCGTGCGAGCGGTGCGCCACGCCGAGCCGACGCGGGATTCGGCGACGCAGCGCCGTGCCTTGGTTGCAGGCGGCGCTACGGTCGCAGTGCTCGGGACGCTGGCGGCGGTCGGCATGATCGGCGGTGCGGCGGTCGGCGCGGGCGCCGGCACGTGGTTCAGCACCGACGCGATCTTCGTCGCGCTGGCGATCGCGGCCGCCGCGACGCTGGCACTTTCACCCGCCGCGAGGCGCATCGTGCAGGGCGTGCCGGGATCGGCATTCGGATTCTTCGCCGTCGCGGCACTCGCCGCGGCGCTGCTCACGCTCGGACCGACGATCCGATCGCACGGCGAGGCGCTCGGGACCGGTCCTTACTACTGGCTGTACGCGTACGTGCCCGGCGTCGACGGTCTACGCGTGCCGGCGCGCTATCTGATGATCCTGGCGCTGTTCCTCGCCGTGCTGGCCGGCTACGGCGCGGCGGCGGCGATCGATCGCTTCGGCCGGGTCGGCCGCGTCATCCTGGCGTTGGCCGGGATCGCGATCCTCGCCGAGGGCGCCGCGCTGCCCTTCCCGACCAACGTCCGAGTCCCCGCGGAAGGTCTCGCGCCAACGCCGCGCGATCTGTTTCAGGGTCGGGACGTCGGGCCGTTGTACGAGAGGATTCGCACCGATCCGAATCCGGTCGTGCTGATCGAGTTTCCGTTCGGCTCGGTCAGCTACGAGATCCTCGCGGTGTTCTACGCGGGTCAGCACCGGCGTCCGCTCGTCAACGGCTACTCGGGTTTCTTCCCGGAGGACTACGCGCGTCGCGCGACATTTCTCCGTCACATCCCGCCGGACCTCGAGTCGGCGACGACGGCGGTCCGATCGAGCGGCGCCACGCACGCGCTGGTGCACGAGGGCGCGTTCGTCGACGGCCGCGGCGCCGAGATCACCGAATGGCTCCTCGATGCCGGGGCCCGCGAGATCGCGCGCTACGGATCCGACGTGCTGCTGAAGCTGCGCTAGCCGGGCCGTCGGTCCATCGCCCGCATATACTTCCGCGTATGCGTCCCGACCCGCTCTCGTATCTCACCGCCGAGCTCGACACGCTTCGTCAGCAGGGATTGTTTCGATCGCTGCGTATCCTCGAAGACCGTCAGCAGGCGACGTCGCACTTCGACGGCACACAGGTCGTCAACCTGTCGTCGAACAACTATCTGGGACTGACCACGCACCCGAAGCTGGTCGAGAAGGCGATCAAGGCGATCCAGGACTTCGGCGTCGGATCGGGATCGGTGCGGACGATTGCCGGCACGATGTCGATCCACATGGAGCTGGAGCGCCGGCTGGCCGCGTTCAAGCAGACCGAAGCGGTGGTCGTGTTCCAGAGCGGCTTCGCCGCCAATGCCGGCACGGTCTCCGCGATTCTGACCAAAGAGGACGTCATCATCTCGGACGAGCTCAATCACGCGAGCATCATCGATGGCTGCCGGCTGAGCCGCGCCGCGATCAAGGTGTTTCCGCACAAGGACGTCGACGCCGCGCGCAAGATCCTCAAGGAGCTGCCGGCCGGGCAGCGCAAGCTGCTCATCACCGACGGCGTCTTCAGCATGGACGGCGACCTCGGCGCGCTGCCCGAGCTCTGCGCGCTCGCCGAGGAGTACGGGGCGATCATGATGGTCGACGATGCGCACGCAAGCGGCGTGTTCGGCAGGAACGGCCGCGGCACGATCGATCATTTCCAGATGCACGGCCGCGTCGACATCCAGGTCGGGACGTTGTCGAAGGCGATCGGCGCGCTCGGCGGGTACGTGGCGGGGTCGCGCGACCTGATCCAGTTCTTGTATCACCGCGCGCGTCCGTTCCTGTTCTCGACCTCGCATCCGCCGTCGGTGGCGGCGACCTGCCTGGCGGCGATCGACGTCCTCGAACAGGAACCGGAGATCATCGAGCGGCTCTGGGACAACACGCGCTTCTTCAAGAAGGGCCTCGAGGACCTGGGCTTCAACACCGGCCTGAGCCAGAGCCCGATTACGCCGGTCATCGCCGGCGAGGGCAGCCGGGCGATGGCGCTGTCCGACCAGCTGTTCAAAGAGGGCGTCTTCGCGCAGGGGATCGCGTTTCC
>DASTCC010000013.1:0-5598 GCA_035711465.1 Vicinamibacterales bacterium | reverse complement strand
GCGTCGATGCGGATCTCATCGGCGCGAACGAGTTCAAGATCCGCCAGGTCACGCTCGACGAGGCGCAGAAGAAGCTGGTGCAGGCCCAGCAGGACGTGAAGTCGCGATCGGTGACCAACCAGGCGTCGCTGCAGGTGCTTCAGGAGAAGCTGAACCGCGCCAAGCTCACCGCCGACCGCGCCCGCCAGAACATGGACAACCTGGTCATCAAGGCGCCGATGGCCGGCGTCGTCGTCGTCCGTGAGAATCAGGACGCGGCGGGCGGGTTCTTTTTCTCGGGCATGACGCTGCCCGCGTACCGCGTCGGCGATCAGGTCAACTCCGGCCGGCCGGTGATCGACGTCTTCGACGTCTCGAAGATGGAGATTCGCGCCCGCGTCAACGAGCAGGAGCGCGTCAACGTCGCCGCCGGTCAGCACGCGGTGGTGACGTCCAATGCCGCGCCGGGCGCGACGTACGAAGCGACGGTCATGGGCGTCTCCGGGCTGGGACGTCCGGATCGAACAGCCGGTCCGTTGCGGCAGTTCGAGGTGACGCTCGAGCTGGCCAGGCCCGACGAGCGCGTGCGTCCGGGGACGTCGGTCACGGTGATCGTGCAGGGCAAGACGGTGGAGAACGTGCTGACGCTGCCGCGGCAGGCGCTGTTCGAGGCGGAAGGAAAGTCGATCGTCTTCAAGCGGTCGGCAGGCGACAGGGAGTTCGAGGCCGTGCCGGTGAAAGTCCTGCATCGATCGGAGAGCCAGGTCGCCGTCGAGGGCATCGACGAAGGCACCGAAGTGGCGCTGGTCGATCCGGCGGTTGTGACGCATGCGCCGACCAAGGGCAAGCCGGTGGCGGCGCCGCCGACGCCGACCGCGCCCGGAGGCGGATCGTGAGCGGCACGGCGCGGCGACGCCGCAGCGGGCTCGACGTCCTGCCCGAGCTCGGCCAGGGGCTGGACAACCTGCGGGCGCACAAGCTGCGCTCGGTGCTGACGATGCTCGGGATGATCTTCGGCGTCGCCGCAGTCATCGCGATGCTCTCGATCGGCGCCGGCGCGCAGCAGCAGATGATCGCGTTCATCGAGCAGCTCGGCGTGCGCAACGTCATCATCGAAGCGCGCGAGGCCGCCGACAATCAGGCGTTGACCAAGGTCCGGCTGCTCTCGGCGGGGCTGACGTTCCGCGATCTGCGCGTGCTCGAGGCCAGCCTCGAGGGACTGGATCTGGTTTCAGCGCGCAAGCGGTTCGTGCCGGGCAAGGTGCTGCCGAAGCCGGTCGGCGATCTGCCGGCGGTGTTCGGCGTCGCGCCGGCGTTTCAGAGGATCTCGGGCCTCACCGTGGCGCGCGGCCGCTTCTTCACGGCCGAGGAGGCCGCCGCCTCCGCCGCGGTGGCGGTGCTCGGCCGCGCCGCGGCGACGGCGATCTTCGGCGCCGAGGAACCGATCGGCAAGTTCGTCAAGATCAACGACCAATGGTTCCACATCATCGGCGTCGCCGCGCCGCGGCTCGCCGTGCAGGGCGACGTCGGCGGCATGCCGGCGCAGGACACCAACAACGTCATCTACGTGCCGCTCACCGCCGCGATCCTGCGCATCGAGGACACGCAGGTCTATCTGCGCGACGAGATCGACGCCATCTACATGCAGTTCGCGAGCGAGAATCGCGTCACCTCGGCCGAGCCGGTGATTCGCGGCGTGCTCGAGACCTCGCATCGCGGCGCCTCGGACTACACCATCGTCGTCCCCGCCGAGCTGCTGGCGCAGCAGCAGCGGACCAAGCGGCTGTTCGAGTTCGTCATGGTCGCGATCGCGTCGATCTCGCTGCTCGTCGGCGGCATCGGCATCATGAACATCATGCTGGCGAGCGTGATGGAGCGGACGAAGGAGATCGGCGTCCGCCGGGCGATCGGCGCGACCCGCCGCGACGTCATCCGTCAGTTCCTGATCGAGACGACGCTCATCACCATCAGCGGCGGCTTCGCCGGCACCGTCGTCGGCATTGCGCTCTCGCGGCTGGTCGCGTACTTCGCCGGGTGGTCGACGATCGTGACGGTCTCGTCGGTGCTGGTCGCGTGCCTGGTCTCGGTGACCGTGGGCATCGTCTTCGGCCTCTACCCTGCGGTCCGCGCCGCGAAGCTGGATCCCGTTCACGCCCTCCACTACGAGTAGGCAAGTGCGCGCCCCAGGGGGCCGGACCTCGCGGCGATGCGTCCCCTGTTGACCTTACAGTTAGCTGTAAGGTATAAGCTTGTGCCATGCTGATCAAGGACGCGGCGCGGTCGGCGGGCGTGACCCCGCAGACGCTGCGCTACTACGAACAACGCGGGCTCGTGCGGCCGACCGGCCGGCGCGCCTCCGGCTATCGCGAGTACACGGGCGATCAGGTCCGGATCGTCCGCTTCATCAAGCGCGCACAGGATCTCGGATTCTCGCTCGACGCCGTCGCGGCGCTGCTGAAGCTGCGGGCGGCGCGCGCGAGCCGGCCGTCGGTCCGCAAGGTCGCCGAGCACCATCTGAGCGACCTCGACGCGCGGATCGCGGACCTCACGCGGATGCGATCGGCGGTCGCTGCCCTGGTGCAGGCGTGCCATGCCGGCGCCGATCCGCACTGCCCGATTCTCGAAGCGCTCGACCCGGATGGAGGACGCGATGGGGAACGCTGACGGCGACGGCCGCGTTCTCGACCCGGTCTGCGGCATGCGCATCGCGCCGGCGACGGCTCGTGGCGGCGCGTTCGAGCATCGCGGGACGACGTATCACTTCTGCTCGCCGGGCTGCCGCGAAGCGTTCGCGGCCGATCCGGACGGATGGCTCGCACGCGGACCGAAAGGGATGCCGAAGGCGCAGCCGGCGAGCATCACGCTCGGCCGCTCGCACAAGGCGGCGGCACCAGCGTCGGGAACCGGGCCGCCTCAACATCAACACGGCGCCGCGAACGCCGCGGCAGCGCCACCAATCGGCGGCGATCCGGCGCTCCCGATCTACACGTGCCCGATGCATCCGGAGGTGCGTCAGCGCGGTCCGGGGGAATGCCCGATCTGCGGCATGGCGCTTGAGCCCGAGGCGATCTCGCTCGAGACGCCGGAGAACGTCGAGCTCCGCGACATGACGCGGCGTTTCTGGATCGCCGCGGCGCTCAGCGCCCCGCTGCTGGCGATGGCGATGGGCGAGATGCTCGGCGCGCCGTGGGCGCACATGCTGTCCGTGCGCACGTCGTCGCTCCTCCAACTGGCGCTGGCGACGCCGGTGTGCACGTGGGCCGCATGGCCGTTCTACGTGCGCTTCGCGGCGTCGATCCGGCACCGCAGCCCGAACATGTTCACGCTGATCGGCCTTGGCGTGTTCGTCGCCTATGCCTACAGCGTGCTGGCGACGCTCGTGCCGGCGATTTTTCCCCCGTCGTTCGTCACCAGCATGGGCACGGTGGCGGTCTACTTCGAAGCCGCTGCGGTGATCGTGACGCTGGTGCTGCTCGGCCAGGTGCTCGAGCTCCGCGCTCGCGATCGCACCGGCTCGGCGATCCGGGCGCTCCTGGCGCTGGCGCCGGAGACGGCGCGGCGCCTGCGTGACGACGGCGGCGAGGAGGACGTGCCGCTCGGCCACGTGCACGTCGGCGATCGTCTGCGCGTCAGGCCGGGCGAGCGCATTCCGGTCGACGGCGAGGTCGTCGACGGCGCGTCGAGCGTCGATGAGTCGATGGTCACCGGCGAGCCGATGCCGGTACGCAAGCAGCGCGGCGACCGCGTCGTCGGCGCGACGATCAATGGCACCGGGACGCTGGTGATGCGCGCCGAGCACGTCGGCGCCGATACGCTGCTGGCGCGCATCGTCAACATGGTCGCGCAGGCGCAGCGCAGCCGCGCGCCGATTCAGCGGCTCGCCGACACCGTGTCGGGCTGGTTCGTGCCGGTGGTCGTCGCGGTCGCGGCCGTCACCTTCGTGATCTGGAGCGTGGTCGGCCCGCCGCCGCGGACGGCGCACGGGCTCGTCAATGCGATCGCGGTGCTGATCATCGCCTGTCCGTGCGCGCTCGGCCTGGCGACGCCGATGTCGGTGATGGTGGCGATGGGCCGCGCCGCGGGCGCCGGCGTGCTCTTCCGCAACGCCGAGGCGATCGAGCGGATCGAGCGCGTCGACACGCTGGTCGTCGACAAGACGGGAACGCTGACGCACGGCAAGCCCGAGCTCGGCGCGGTCAGCTGGACCGACGGGTTCGACGAGGGATCGATCCTGACGCTCGCCGCCAGTCTCGAGCGCGGCAGCGAGCATCCGCTGGCGTCCGCCGTGGTCGCCGGCGCCGAGGCGCGGGGCATCGCGCTCGAAACGCCGCTCGACTTCGAATCGGTGACCGGCCTCGGCGTGCGCGGCCGGGTGTCGAACCGCCGCGTCGCGATCGGCAATCTGGCGTTCATGCAGCGCGAGCAGATCGACGCCGCGCCGCTGCAGCGGCGGGCCGAGACCCTGCAGAGCGAGGGACACACGGTGATGTACGTCGGCGTCGACGACGCCGCCGCCGGGCTGCTCGGCGTGACCGATCCGATCAAGCGCACGGCGCCGGACGCGATCCGGGCGCTTCGCGGCGCCGGCGTGCGGGTCGTGATGCTGACCGGCGACAGCGCGGTGACGGCACGCATCGTCGCCAGGCGGCTCGGCATCGACGAGGTCATCGCCGACGTTCGGCCCGACGAGAAGCTCGAGGCGATCGCGCGCCTGCAACGCGAAGGACGCATCGTCGCGATGGCTGGCGACGGCATCAACGACGCGCCGGCACTCGCCAAGGCCGACGTCGGCATCGCCATGGGCACGGGCACCGACGTGGCGATGCAGAGCGCCGCGGTGACGCTCGTCAAAGGCGATCTCGGCGGCATCGTCCGCGCCCGGCGCCTGTCGCGGGCGACGATGGCGAATATCCGGCAGAATCTGTGGTTCGCGTTCGGGTACAACGCGCTTGGCGTGCCGGTCGCGGCTGGCGTGTTCTATCCCGTGTTCGGTCTGCTGCTGAGCCCGATGATTGCGGCGGCGGCGATGAGCTTCAGCTCGGTGTCGGTGATCGCCAACGCCCTGCGGCTGAGACGCGTCGAGCTCTGACCGGCCGGCCGGCGCCGGTTGACGATCGTGTATCGTGCGGAGATGCCTCAGAAGGAGAGCGCCGGGCTGCTCCTTTTCCGCCGCTGCGACGGCAGGCTCGAGGTCCTGCTCGCGCACCCCGGCGGGCCGTACTGGTCGACGCGGGACGCCGGCGCGTGGACGATCCCGAAGGGCGGCATCCATCCCGGTGAGACGCCGCTCGAGACGGCTCAGCGCGAGTTCCGCGAGGAGACGGGATTCGAGCCGCGTGGGCCCTTCATTGGGCTCGGCACCATCCTCCAGCGCAGCGGTAAGCTCGTGCACGCGTGGGCGTTCGAAGGCGACTGCGATCCCGCGGCGATCAGGAGCCTGACGACGACCACCGAATGGCCGCCACGATCGGGCCGCACGATCGAGTTTCCCGAAATCGACGCCGTCAAGTTCTTCGACCTCGAAGCCGCCCGACGCGCCATCAACGTCGGCCAGGTCGACCTGCTGGAGCGCCTGCGGATGGCGGTGGGGTCGGAGTAGGGTCGGAGTGGGGTCGGAGC
>DASTCC010000012.1:0-4411 GCA_035711465.1 Vicinamibacterales bacterium | reverse complement strand
AGAACGTCACATGCCTTCGTATTGCGGCCCCTCACCACCCTCGGGCGGCACCCAGTCGATGATCTGGTAGGGATCCATGATGTCGCACGTCTTGCAGTGCACGCAGTTCGAGGCGTTGATGTGCAGCCGCTTCCCGCCCTGCCCGTCGTCGACCATCTCGTAGACGTTCGCCGGACAGAAGCGCGTGCACGGATTGCCATACTCGACGCGGCAGCGCGTCCGGCAGATGTCGGTGTCGTGGACGATGAGGTGCGACGGCTGATCTTCGAGGTGACGCGTGCCGGAGTGGTGCACATCGGTCACCTTGTCGAACGTGAGCTGCCGATCGATCTTTACCGGGTCGATCGGCTGATCGGGATTGATCTGCCGGCCCGGATAGTACTCCTCGAGCTTGCGGGTGCGCTCGTGGCCGGCGTGCGACGGCATCGGATCCTTGACCCACCAGCCGTTGGTGACGAGCGCCAGGCCTGCGTACATCACGCCCGGGATCAGGCCGTGGCCGAACGCCTGGTGCACGTTGCGAACCGCGTACAACTCCTTCTTGACGTCGCTCGCGTCGATCTTTTCCTGATACGCCGCGAGCGCGGTCATCGACGTGTCGCCGGCGCGGACGGCGTCGAACGCGGTCTCGGCCGCGAGCATCCCCGTGCGCATTGCCAGGTGGATGCCCTTGAGGCGCATCGAGTTCACGAAGCCGCCGGCGTCGCCGGCGATGAGCGCGCCGCTCATGTGCACGCGCGGCACCGTGTGCCAGCCGCCCTCGGGCAGCGCCTTGGCGCCGTAGCGGATCATCTTGCCGCCGCTCAGCAGATTGGCGACGAACGGATGCTGCTTGAAGCGGTTGAAGACCTGATGCGGGTCGAACATCGGATCGCGGTAGTCGAGTCCCGAGACGAAGCCGACAGACAGGATCCCGTCCGGCAGCGCGTAGATGAACGCGCCGCCGAACTCCTCCATCTTCAGCGGGTAGCCCATCGTGTGCATGACGGTGCCGGGCTTGACGCGATCCTTCGGGACTTCCCACAGCTCCTTGATGCCGAGCGCGTAAACCTGCGGCAGCTTGCCGTACGCCAGCTTGAGCTTGTTGACGAGCGTCTTCGTCAGGTTGCCGCGGACGCCGTCGCAGAAGATCGTGACCTTGGCCTTGATGTCGACGCCCGGCTCGAACGTCGGCTTGCGGTTGCCGTGCTTGTCGATGCCGCGATCGCCGGTGCGCACGCCGACGACGCGATCGCCCTCGAACAGCACCTCGGATGCCGCGAAGCCCGCGAAGATGTCGATGCCCTCGGCCTCGACCTGCGACGCCAGCCACTTCACGAACCGGTTGAGCGTGATGATGTAGTTGCCATGATTCTCGAGCGGCGGCGGCGTGATTGGAAACCGCAGCTTCGATTTCTGGGTCATGAAGAAGACGTCGTCGTGTGACACTTCCGCCGCGAGCGGCGCGCCCTTTTCCTTGAAGTCGGGGATCAGATCCTTGAGCGCCCGCGGATCAAGCACGGCGCCGGAGAGCATGTGCGCCCCCGGCTCGCGCGCTTTGTCGAGCACGGCAATCGCCAGCGGCTCGCCACCCTTCGCTTTCTGAAGCTGCGCCAGCCGCAGGGCCGTCGACATGCCGGCCGGACCGCCTCCGACGATGAGGATGTCCAGATCCAGGGTCTCGCGCGCCGCATCGGCCATCCAGACATTCTATGATGGGCGTTTACGTCATGTCGCTCGACTGGGCCCATCCGATCGTCGCGGAATGGTTCGCGAGCCGATTCGGCACGCCAACCGAACCGCAGCTCCAGGGCTGGCCGCCCATCTTCGACGCCCGCAGCACGCTGATCTCGGCGCCGACCGGATCGGGCAAGACGTTGGCCGCGTTCCTCGCCTGCATCGATCGGCTCGTCCGCCAGGCGATCGCCGGTGAGCTGCGCGACCGCACTGAAGTGCTCTACGTCTCGCCGCTCAAGGCGCTCGGCAACGACATCCAGAAGAACCTCGACGGGCCGCTCGCGGAGATCGTCGCGCTGGCGCGTGCGCGCGGATTCGACGTCCCCGAGATTCGCACCGCGGTCCGCACCGGCGACACGCTGCAGCCGGCGCGCCGCGCGATGCTGCAGCGGCCGCCGCACATCCTGGTGACGACGCCGGAGTCGCTCTACATCCTGTTGACGTCAGAGCGGAGCCGCGCGGTGCTGCGCGACGTCAGGACCGTGATCGTCGACGAGATCCACGCGATCGCCGACGACAAGCGCGGCGCGCACCTGACGCTCTCGCTCGAGCGCCTCGAGGCGTTGACGGCGGCGCCGCTGACGCGCATCGGCCTGTCGGCAACGCAGAAGCCGATCGAGCTGGTCGCCGAGTTTCTGTCAGGCGCGGGACGGCCGGCGCCGGTGATCGTACAGGTCGTGTCGGACCGCGTGCTCGATCTCGCGATCGAGGTGCCGAAGAGCGAGCTCGGCCCGATTGCCACGCACGAGCTGTGGGACGAGGTCTACGACCGCATCGCCGAGCTGGTGCGCGCGCATCGATCGACGCTCGTGTTCGTGAACACGCGCCGCCTGGCCGAACGCCTGGCCCACCATCTCGGCGAGCGCCTCGGCGCCGACGCCGTCGTCGCGCACCACGGCAGTCTCTCCCGGAAGATCCGCCTCGACGCCGAGCGCCGCCTCAAGAACGGCGAGTTGAAGGCGCTGGTCGCGACGGCGTCGCTCGAGCTGGGCATCGACGTCGGCACCATCGATCTCGTCTGCCACATTGGATCGCCGCGATCGCTCGCCGTCGCCGTCCAGCGCGTCGGCCGCGCCGGACACTGGCGCGGCGCGGTGCCGAAGGGACGCTTCTTCGCGACGACGCGCGACGATCTGGTCGAGTGCGCGGCGATCGTGCTCGGGCTGCGGCGCGGCGAACTCGACCGGCTGATCGTCCCGGTCCAGCCGATCGACGTGCTGGCGCAGCAGATCGTCGCGATGTGCGCCGCCGAGGACTGGAGCGAGGACGCGCTCTACGCGACGGTGACGAAGGCGTACCCGTATCGCGGTCTCACGCGCGCCGAGTTCGACGAGATCCTGCAGATGCTCGCCGACGGCATCGCCGCCAAGCGCGGCCGCTACGCCGCGTATCTGCATCGCGACCGCGTCAACGGCCGCATCCGCGCCCGCCGCAGCGCGCGCCTCGCCGCGATCACGAGCGGCGGCGCCATCCCCGACAACGCGCTCTACACCGTCCTCGCCGAGCCCGACAACACCGTCGTCGGCACCGTCGACGAGGACTTCGCGGTCGAGAGCCACGCCGGCGACGTGATCCTGCTCGGATCGACGTCGTGGCGGGTGAAGCGCGTCGGCAGCGGGCGCGTCCAGGTCGAGGACGCGAAGGGCGCGCCGCCGAGCGTGCCGTTCTGGAACGGCGAAGCGCCGGCGCGGACGCCGGAGCTCTCGGCGCTGGTCGCCGAAGTGCGCGAGCGCGCAGGCGCGAGCGAGCCGGGGACGATCTTCGACGATCTCGGCCTCGACCGCGCCGGATCGGAACAGCTGATCGAATACGTCGGCATGGCGCGGACCGTGCTCGGCGCGATCCCGTCGACGCGGACGTTCGTCGCCGAGCGCTTCTTCGACGAAGGCGGCGGCATGCAGCTCGTCATCCACGCCCCGCTCGGCGCGCGCATCAACAAGGCGTGGGGGCTGGCGCTGCGCAAGCGCTTCTGCCGCTCGTTCAACTTCGAGCTGCAGGCGGCGGCGACCGACAACGGCATCAACATCGCGCTCGCCGAACAGCACAGCTTCCCGCTCGCCGACGTCTTCAACTTCCTGCGGCCGGCGACGGCCTACGACGTGCTGCGGCAGGCGGCGCTGCCGTCGCCGATCTTCGGCACGCGCTGGCGCTGGGACGCGAGCCGCTCGCTGGCGCTGCTGCGCTTTCGCCACGGCAAGAAGGTGCCGATCCACATCCAGCGCCTGCAGTCGGACGACCTGCTCGCCGCGGTCTTTCCCGACGTCGCCGCCTGCCCTGAAAATCTCGAAGGCGATCTCGAGGTCCCCGATCATCCGCTGGTCCGCGAGGTCATGAAGGACGTCATGACCGAAGCCATGGACGTCGACGGGTTGATCGACGTGCTCCGCGGCATCGGCGACGGATCGATCACGTGCCACGCCGTCGACACGCCGGTGCCGTCGGTGTTCTCGCACGAGATCCTGAACGCCAATCCGTACGCGTATCTCGACGACGCGCCGCTCGAGGAGCGGCGGGCGCGCGCGGTCGAGATGCGGCGCGTGCTGCCGGCGTCGGTGGTCGAGGAAGTCGGCAAGCTCGATCAGGACGCGATCGAGGAGGTCGCGGCGCAAGCCTGGCCGGACGTGCGCGGCGCCGACGACCTGCACGACGCGTTGATGACGCTGATCGCGCTGCCGATCGACGCTGCATCTGAATC
>DASTCC010000011.1:0-4113 GCA_035711465.1 Vicinamibacterales bacterium | reverse complement strand
CGGCGGCGGACGGCTGCGGCTGGTCCGGCAACTGGTCACCGAGAGCCTGGTCCTGGCGATGGCCGGCGCAGTGGGTGGCCTGCTGATGTCGGCCTACATCACCCGCTATCTGCTGATCTCGATGCCAGACATGCTGCCGATCTCGCTGTCGTTCGACCTGACGCCGGATCGGCGCGTGCTCGCCGCGACGATCGGCTTCGCGACGGTGGCCGCGCTCGTCTTCGGCCTCGGTCCCGCGTGGCGGCTCGCGCGCACCGATGCGGTGCCGGCGTTGAAGGACCAGATCGGCACGCCGTCCGGCCGCCGCTGGCTGCGCTGGCTCACGGCCCGCGACACGCTGGTGATGGGTCAGCTGGCGCTGTCGTTCGTGATGCTCACCGTCGCCGGTCTTTTCGTGCGCGGCGCGATCGAGGGCGCGGCGACCGATCCGGGCTTCACGTTGGAGCGCGGCATCCTCGTCAACGTGGACACGACGCTGGTCAACTACCCGCCCGAGCGATCGAAGGAGTTCTTCCGCGCGCTGCTCGAGGGCCTGCGGCGGACGCCGGGGGTCACCTCCGCGGCGCTGGCGTCGCACATGCCGTTCGGCGAGTTCGAAGACCGCGGCCAGGTGCAGCTGCCCGGCCCCTCGCTTCGCTTCGACGATCCGGCGGCGACTGGCAAGCTGTTCGAGGCCACGACGGCGAGCGTCAGCGGCGACTATTTCAGGACGCTCGGTGTGGCGATGCGCCGCGGCCGCGAGTTCACCGAGGCGGAGACGTCGAACGACGGCGGCGATCCGATCGCGATCATCGACGAGACGCTGGCGCGCGATCTGTTCGGCGCCGAGGATCCGATCGGGCGATTGATTCAGATGCCGGGCCCCGGCGATCAGGCGGACCCGCTGCGGCTCCGCGTCGTCGGCGTCGCCGCCGGCATCCGCGGCGACCTGTTCGACTCGTCGCCGCGGCACTTCCTCTACCGGCCGCTCGGCCAGGAGCCGCGCCAGAACCTGTATCTGCACGCTGCGACCGGCGCGCCGACCGCTGCCGCGGAGTCGGCGATGCTCCCGGGCATCCGGGAGCTGGTTCGGACGCTCGAGCCGCGGACGCCGATCGTTTCGCTCGAGACGCGGCCGATGTTCCGCGAACGCAACCTGATGCTCGCCATCCTGCGCACCGGCGCGACGATCTTCGCCGCCTTCGGCGTGGCGGCGCTGTTCCTGGCGGCCGTCGGCGTCTACGGCGTCAAGGCGTATCTGGTGTCGCGACGAACGCGCGAGATCGGCGTGCGGATGGCGCTCGGCGCCGACGGCCGCGACGTCGTGTGGATGGTGCTGCGAGAGGGCCTGACGCTCGTGACTGTCGGGCTGCTCGTCGGCGCCGGCTTGTCGTTCCTCACCGGCCAGGTGATGCGCGGCATGCTGTTCCAGGGCCGCGCGCTCGATCTCACGATCGTCTCGATCTCGGCCGTGACGCTCGTCGCCTCAGTGCTGCTGGCGAGTTGGCTTCCGGCGCGGCGGGCGACCCGCGTCGCGCCGACGGTCGCGCTTCGCGCGAACTGACGCGGCGCCGACGGCAATCGCGCGCGCGGCCCATACCGCCAGCTCGTCGCGATCCTCGAGCACGGACACCGGCACGGCGTAATAGCCGTTCATTGCCGACTCCGGTTTTCGTGGATCCGGCACGAACGGCTTCATCCGCTTCTTCACGTACGCGGGGCGGGTCTCGTCGTTCACCTTGAAGTACAGCGTGTCGTTGTCGATCAGCGCGAAGAACACCTCGCCGCTGTAGATGCCGACACCGCCGAACATGCGCTTCGAGGTGATGTTGCTCATCAGATCGAGTTGCTCGAGGACGAACGTGAGGAAAGAAGTTGTGACTGACATTGATCCCCTGTCTCAAGATCAAGAGCTTTCAACATGAGGGGCCATGGAGGACCTGGAGACCGCTGTTCTTGAACGTTCTTCATCTACGAACCTGCTTCACATCTCCTACTCCACGGCTCCCCATGGCCTCCATGTTGACGGCTCTTGATCTGGTCGTGAGCAACTCACTTCAACTGGGCGCGCGGCAATCGCAGCGCCAGCAAGCCCAGTGCCGGCAGAAATGCGCAGACGCGATAGACGAACGTGATGCTGGTGACGTCCGCGAGCGCGCCGAGCAGCGCCGCGCCGAGGCCGGCGACGCCGAACGCGAAGCCGAAGAACAGTCCGGACACCAGGCCGACGCGATGCGGCACCATCTCCTGGGCGAACACCAGAATCGCCGAGAACGCCGACGACAGGATCACGCCGATGATCACGCTCAGCACCGTCGTCCAGAACAGGTTCGCGTACGGCAGCAGCAGCGTGAATGGCAGGACGCCGACGATCGATCCGAGGATGACCGGCCGGCGGCCGACACGATCGCCCACCGGGCCGCCGAAGAACGTTCCGGCGGCGACCGCCCCGAGAAAGGCGAACAGGTGCAGCTGCGCGCTGCGCGGCGAGACGCCGAAGCGCTCGATGAGGAAGAACATGTAGTAGCTGACGATACTGGTGATGTAGACGTACTTCGAGAACACCAGCACCAGCAGCGTCGCCAGGCCGCGCCGCACTTCGGCGCGTGAGAGCGCCGGCGCTGCCGCGTGCCGGGCTTCCGGCCGCGGCAGCCCCTGGATCGCCGCGTACCAGACGCCGATGCGCCACAGCAGCACGATCGCGACGATCGCCAGGATCGAGAACCACGCGACGCTGCCCTGTCCTCGAGGCAGCACGATGAATGCAGCGAGCAGCGGACCAAGCGACGTTCCGAAATTGCCGCCCGTCTGGAAAAGCGATTGCGCAAGGCCGTGTCGGCCGCCGGAAGCCAGCCGCGCCAGCCGCGAAGACTCAGGATGGAAGATTGAGGAGCCGACGCCGACGAGCGATGCCGCCAGCAGCAGCCAGCCGTACGCGTTCGCGCTCGCAAGAAGGAGCAGCCCGGTGAGAGTAAAGCCCATGCCGATGGCGAGCGAGTACGGCTGCGGTTTGCGATCGGTGTAGTGCCCCACCACGGGCTGGAGCAACGACGACGTCACCTGGTTGGTCAGCGTGATCAGACCGATTTGCCAGAAGTCCAACGCGTAGGCGCTCTTCAACATCGGGTAGAGCGCCGGCAGCAGGGCCTGCAGGAGATCGTTGAGCAGATGACTGATGCTGAGGCCGATGAGAATGGCAACGGCCGTGCGGCGCGGCGCGGAGGTCAACCCGACAGTTGTAACACGCCCGCTACTCGGTCTTGAGAATCACGATGGGATCGAGAGCGGTGGATCGCCGGATCGGCACGATTGCCGCCGCGATGGCAGCGACGGCGAGCACGGCGACGACCGCGGCGAACACGGCCGGATCGCGCGGCGACGTTTCATATAGCAGATCGACGAGCCAGCGCGTCGCGAAAAGAGCGAGTCCGAATCCCAGCACGAGTCCGGCGCCGATGGCGGCAAGGCCGCGCGCGCTGACCTGCCGAGCGACGTGCCGGCGCGGCGCGCCGAGCGCCAGGCGAATCGCGATCTCGAGCGTCCGCTGCGACACCGCGAACGCCATTGCGCTGTAGAGGCCGACGACGGCGATCACGAGCGCGATCCCGCCGAAGATCAGGAACATCGTCGTGCCGAGGCGCCATGGCTTGAGCTGCGGCGCGACCAGGGTCTCGAGCGTGTCGGCAGGCACGAACGGCATGTCGGGCGAGAGCGACTGCAGGATCGGCCGCACCGCCGGTAACAACGCTTCGGCGCTGCCGGTCGCGCGAATCATCAGGCCCCGCGGGCGCGCCTTCTTGCCGTACTCGTGAGCCGGCGAGAGGTACACCTGCGCTTTGTTGGTGTCGAGCCGGTCGTACATGAGGACGTTTTCGACGATGCCGACGATCGTCGTGCAGGCGCGGTCGTTGCCGACGCGGATGCATTGGCCGATCGGATCCTCATCGGGCCACCAGCTCTCCGCCAACGCGCGATTGATGATCAGCTCCGAGGCGGCACCGCCGTCGTCGCTGAAGCTGCGGCCGCGCTCCAGACTGGCGCCGATGGTTGGAAAGTAGCCGGCGGTCACGACATTGAGGCCGGGCATCGGCCGGCCTTTCAAATCCGACAGCGTCCAGTTCTGCTTGAGCATCG
>DASTCC010000010.1:0-3832 GCA_035711465.1 Vicinamibacterales bacterium | reverse complement strand
GTCGCGCCGATTCGGCCGGGCGCCAAGCCGGCGCCCCCGTCGCCCTCGGGCATTGCCCTGCAGGTGGGCGCGTTCAGCTCGCGTGACAATGCCCAGACGCTCGTCGGCACGTTGAAATCGAAGGGGTACCCGGCGTTCCTTGTCGCGGTGCCGCAGGCGAAGGCCAGCTTCGCCGTGCGCGTCGGGCCGTTCCCCAACCGCGCCGAGGCCGACAAGGTTTCCGCCCGACTCACCCGCGAGGAAGGGTACTCGCCGTTCGTCATCGCTCGCTAGCGCTGCTCTCCGGCGTCCTGCTGGCTGGCTCGTTTCCGAAATTCGGGCATCCGGCGTTCGCCTGGGTGTCTCTCGCGCCACTGATCGTCGCTGTCGTGCTCAGCCTGGGCGCGTCCGGTCGTCCGCTGCGCCGCGCGTTCCTGCTCGGCGTGCTCAGCGGCTGTGCGTTCTTCCTCGGCGCGCTCTACTGGGTCGTCGCGGTGATGAACACCTACGGCGGGCTCGCGATCCCGGTCGCGGTTCCGGTCGCGCTGCTGCTGGCCGCGTATCTCGCGCTCTATCCGGGCCTGTTCGGGATGTTCGTCGCGATGTCGGTCCGCCGGCTCGGGATTGGCGGCGTCTGGCTGGCGCCGGCGTTCTGGGTCGCGACCGAATGGCTGCGCGCGACGCTGCTCGGCGGCTTTCCGTGGGTCCTGCTCGGGACCTCGCAGTCGACCGTGCTGCCCGTCGCGCAGTTGGCGAGCGTGACCGGCGTCTACGGCCTTTCGGCCCTGGTCGCGCTGGTGAGCACGGCGGCGGCGATGGTGGCGCTGACGCCGCGGCCTCGTCACCGTGTCGGCGCGGCGGCCGTCGCGCTGCTGCTCGTGATCGTCGTCGGCGCCGGCATGTTCCGGATCGCCTCCGGATCGCTCGTGCGTCAAGGCGAGGTGCTGCGCGTCGGCTTGCTGCAGGGGAACATCCCGCAGGATCTGAAGTGGGACCCGGCGCAGCGGCAGCGGATTCTCGATCACTACGTCGACCTCAGCCGCCAGGTCCTCGGCGCCGGCGCCGGCCTCGTCGTCTGGCCGGAAGCGTCGACGCCGTTCTTCTTCGACGTCGACGCCGCGATGGCGCAGCCGATTCGCCGGCTGGCGTTCGAATCGCGGACGCCGTTTCTCATCGGCACCGATACTCTCGAGCGGGCGGGCAACGGGCGGGAGCAGCGCATCTTCAACTCCGCGGTGCTCGTCGGGCCCGACGGCCGGTCGAAGCGCGAGTACCGCAAGATGCAGCTCGTGCCCTTCGGCGAGTACGTGCCGTTCAAGCAGATTCTGTTTTTCGTCGGACCGCTGGTCGAAGCCGTGAGCGACTTCTCGGCGGGCGAAGAGCCCGTCGTCTTCGAGGACGGCACGCGACGCTTCAGCGTCGCCATCTGTTACGAGTCGGTGTATCCCTGGATCTCGCGGATGTTCGTCGAGCGGGGCAGTCAGCTGCTGATGACGATCACCAACGACGCCTGGTTCGGACGATCCTCGGCGGCCTATCAGCACTTCGATCAGGGCGCGCTGCGCGCCATCGAAGAGGGCCGGTTCGTGGTCCGTGCCGCGAACACCGGCTTCACCGGCGCCGTCGATCCCTACGGGCGGGTCCTCGCGAAGACCGAGCTGTTCGAGCCGGCCGCAATCACGGTCGACGTCCGGCTTCTGGACTATCGTACGCTTTACAGTCGGCTGGGCGACGTCGCCGTCTGGCTGTCGCTCGGTCTGACCGCCGCCGTCGTCGCCGTGCCGGGAAGCCGGCGCCGGATCGCGGTCGCGACGCCCTGAGGACGCATACCACTCATGACCCTCGACGAACTCATCAGGCAATACCAGGATCTCTCCAGCCGCGCCTCCGACCTGCGGAGGGGGCTTTGACGAAGCCCGCCTTGCCCGCGAACTGAACGACCTCGATCTGCGCGCCGCCGCGCCCGACTTCTGGAAGGACCAGGCCGCGGCGCAGAAGGTCCAGCAGCGCCGCCGCCGCGTCGAAAACGATCGCGCGCTCGCCGCCGCGCTGCGCAAGCAGGCGGACGATCTCGGCGTCCTCGTCGACTGGGCGAAGCAGGGCGAAGACGTCGCCGCAGACCTCGAGAAGGCGCTCGACAGCTTCGGCGGCGACGTCCAGGCCGGCGAGATCCGGACGATGCTCTCGGGCGAGCTCGACGCCCAGAACGCGATCATCACCATTCATCCAGGCGCCGGCGGCACCGAGTCGCAGGACTGGGCCGAGATGCTGCTGCGCATGTACCTGCGCTGGACGGAGCGGCGCGGCTTCGGCCGCGAGGTCATCGACACCCAGCCAGGCGACGAGGCCGGCATCAAGAGCGCGACGCTGACCGTCACCGGCGACTACGCCTACGGGCTGCTGCTCGCCGAAGCCGGCGTCCACCGCCTGGTCCGGATCTCGCCGTTCGATCAGGCGGCGCGCCGCCACACCTCGTTCGCCTCGCTCTACGTCTGGCCGGAACTGCCGGACGACATCGACATCGAGATCGAGGAGAAGGATCTGCGCGTCGACACCTACCGGTCGAGCGGCGCCGGCGGCCAGCACGTCAACGTGACCGACTCGGCCGTCCGCATCACCCACATCCCGACCGGCATCGTCGTCTCCTGCCAGAACGAACGGTCGCAGCACAAGAACCGCGCCTCGGCGATGCGCGTCCTCAAGGCGCGGCTCTACGACATGAAGCTCAAGGAGCAGCAGCAGAAACTGGAGGCGCTCGGCGGCGAGAAGAAGGACATCGCGTTCGGCAGCCAGATCCGCAGCTACGTGCTGCATCCCTACCGCATGGTCAAGGACCACCGCACGAAGTTCCAGGTCGGCGACGTCGACCGCGTCCTCGACGGCGACATCGACGACTTCATCAAGGCGTATCTGATGAAGAAGGCGCTCGGAAAACTGGAGACGACGGTCGAAGAGGACTAGAAACTCAAGACTTAAGACTCAAAACTCAAGACTCAGGGGCTCCAAACTGAAAATTCAAGACTCAAGACTCGAGACTGAGGACTTGAGACTGGCTTCTCAGCCTGGGAACCTGGTCTTGAGTCTTGAGTTCTAAGTTTTCAGTCTTGAGTTGCGTCGTCAGCGTCCGGGCTCTGTCCCCGAAATAAACGCCTCAGGCCCCCGTTCGGTCATGACGACGACGACGTTGCCGGGCTTGGCGAAGTCGGGGATCGCGGGCAGTTCGGGGCGGCGGCGGTCGATCCAGGTCTTCATGATGTCCATCCAGATCGGCAGCGCCGCGACCGTGCCAGTTTCGTTCGTGCCGATCGGGCGCTTCTGATCGAAGCCGATCCACACGCCGACGGTGATCTCCGGGTCGAAGCCGACGAACCAGGCGTCGGTGTAGTCGTCGGTGGTGCCGGTCTTGCCGCCGAGCGGCCAGTCCAGTGACGCCGCCGATGCTGCGGTGCCGTGGCGAATGACGCCCTGCATGAGATCGGTCATGACATAGGCCGTATCGGCGCGAATCGCCTCGTGCGGCTCGGGCCGGTGCGATTCGAGCAAGTCGCCTTCGCGATCGTTGACGGTGAGCACGAGCAACGGCTTCATCCGCACGCCCTGGTTCGTGAAGGCCGCATAGGCCGACACCATCTCGACCAGCGTCGCCTCCGCCGAGCCGATCGCCACCGACAGATAGGCCGGAAGTGGCGCGGTGATTCCGAGGCGGCGGGCATGATCGATCACCTGCGGGGGCCCGAGTGCATCCATCAGCCGGATCGCCGGCACGTTGCGCGACAGCTCGAGCGAGCGGCGCAGCGTCAGCCCTTCGCCCATGAATTTCTTGTCGTAGTTCTTCGGCTCGTAGGGCGGCTGG
>DASTCC010000009.1:0-5987 GCA_035711465.1 Vicinamibacterales bacterium | reverse complement strand
GGCATCGAGGCGACGTTCAGCCGCAACCGGTTCATCGCCAACCGCATCGAGGACTGCTGGCACGGGGTCTGGGGCGGATACAGCTTCGACTCGCTGTTCGCGCGGAATCGCTTCGCGCGTAACACCGAAGCGATCGCCATCGAGCACGGCCAGAACATCCGCATCGCCGGCAACACCTTCAAGGACGACGACACCGCGATCCGGCTCTGGGCCAACGCCACGCAGGATCCGAACTGGGGCTATCCGAAGGCGCGCGACACGCGCAGCCGCAACTACGTGATCGACGGCAATACCTTCGACGGCCACAAGACCGGCCTGAAGGTGATGCGCACCGACGGGCTGACCGAGACGGGCAACCGATGGGCCAACGTCGCGTCGGTTGCCGAGATCGGCGTCGATTCGCGCGACGTGAAACTCGCCGCGCGAGTAGCGCCGGAGCCGCCGCCGGATGTATCAGCGCCGCCGCCGATCGCCGGCGCCATCGATGCGATGCTGCCGGAAGGCGCCCGCCGCGGCCGCGAGACGATCATCGTCGACGAATGGGGGCCGTACGACTTCAAGTCGCCGAAGCTCTGGCCGGTGGGGAAGCTCACCGATCGGCCGTTGAAGTTGCGCGTGCTCGGGCCGGAGGGCACGTGGCGGGTCCGGTGGGTGACCGGGGCCGCGATCGATCGGCAGTCCGGCAGCGTTCCCGGCGAGCTCACGTTGACGATGAAGGATCGCGGCACCGACGTCGCGCTGCAGCTCGAGTACGTCGGCGCCGAGGTCGTGACGCCGCGCGGCCGCGTGCATCCGCAGGGCAGCCCGATCGCCGTGTCGTTCACGCTCTTCGAGCCCGACGCCGATTGGGCCGTCGACGCCTGGACGTTCCCCGCCGATGCGGATCCCATCTCGGCACCAGACGCGTTCCAGGCCCGGCTCAGACAGCCGCCGGCCCGGCGGCTGCGCCTGCCGCGGCTCGATCTGATGAGCTCTCGGGCGATCCTGCCGGATCTGCCGAACGACCGGATTGCGCTGCGCGCCGAGACCCGCGTCGATCTGCCGCGCGGCGAATACGATCTCATCGCCATCAGCGACGACGGCATTCGCGTCTGGGTCGACGACGTCCTGGAGATCGATCGGTGGTCGGTCCACGAGTCGGTCGTCGACCGCGTGCCGATCGCCGCGGGCCGGCACCGCATCCGGATCGAGTATTTTGAAGCTACCGGCTGGGCCGAGCTGCAGGTCAGGTTCCTCCGGCGATAGCCTCCCGTTCACGCCGTACGGAGACCCCCGTTACTCATGAGCGCAGAACTGCTGATCGCCCTCGTCACGCTGACGGTGCTCGAAGTCATCCTCGGCGTCGACAACATCATCTTCATCTCGATCCTATCGGGGAAGCTGCCGAAGGACCAGCAGAAGAAGGCGCGCCGCGTCGGCCTGCTCGCGGCGATGCTGATGCGCATCGCGCTGCTGTTCTCGATCTCCTGGGTCGTCGGGCTGACGCAGCCGTTGTTCAATATCTTCGGCAAGGACGTGTCGGGCCGCGACCTCATCCTGATCGGCGGCGGCCTGTTCCTGCTCGCCAAGGCGACCTACGAGATCCACGACAAGCTCGAAGGCGACGACGGCCACGGATCCGCCAAGGCGGTGGCCACCTTCGGCGCCGTCATCGGCCAGGTCATGCTGCTCGACATCGTCTTCTCGCTCGACTCGGTGATCACCGCCGTCGGCATGGTCGAGAACCTGACCGTCATGGTGATCGCGGTCATCCTCGCAGTGCTGGTGATGCTCGTGGCGGCCGAGCCGATCAGCCTGTTCGTCGAGCAGCATCCGACGCTGAAGATCCTGGCGCTGTCGTTCCTGCTGCTGATCGGCGTCTCGCTGGTCGCCGAGGGCTTCGGCACGCACATCTCGAAGGGCTACATCTACTTCGCGATGGGCTTCTCGGTCTTCGTCGAGGCGATCAACATCAGGATCCGCGGGCGCAAGGGCGCTCCCGTTCAGCTGCACAAGAAGTACGAATAGGAGACGTCATGATCCGCGCTTTGCTCACCGCGTGCCTGGCCCTGACCGCGACGTCGATGACGGTCGCGCAAACGTCGTACATCCCGCACCGGGTCTTCGATACCGGCCAGTGGGCGCTCTTCGACTTCGAGGGGATGCTGGCCGATCTCTCGCGCGCCGACGTCGTCTTCCTTGGCGAGCAGCACGACGATCCGAACACGCATCGACTGGAGCTGGCGGTCCTCGAGGGGCTGACCAGGCGCCGGGCGGGCGACGTCGTGCTCTCGCTCGAGATGTTCGAGCGCGACACGCAGGCGAACCTCGATCGCTTTCTCGCCGGCGAGCTCGCCGAGGACGCATTTCTCAAGGACGCCCGTCCCTGGCCCCGCTACGCGACCGACTACAAGCCGCTCGTGGACTTCGCCAGAGCCAATCGCATCCCGGTGATCGCCGCCAACGTGCCGAGGCCGATCGCGTCCGAGGTCTCGAAGGGCGGTGTCAACGTCCTCGCATCGAAGCCGGAGGCCGATCGCGCGCTGTTCGCCTCCGAGCTCCGCTGTCCGACCGACGACGAGTACTTCAAACGCTTCGGCGAGGCGATGGGCGGCCATCCCGCCGAGGGCGCGGACAGCGTCGCCGCGCGGCAGATGACCGAGCGCTTCTACCAGGCGCAGTGCGTGAAAGACGAGACGATGGCCGAGTCGATCGCGAAGGCGCACGCCGCGGCCGTCGCCGCCGGACGGAAGCCACTCGTGATCCACGTCAACGGCGCCTTCCACAGCGACTTCGCGCTCGGCACCGCGTCACGAGTCAGCCGGCGCCTCACCAATGTCAAGGTGCTCGTCGTCAGCGTGCTGCCGATCGCCGACATGGATCAACTGGCGCCGACAGAAGAGGATCGGCGGCGAGGGAATTATCTCGTCTATACGAGGAAGAAAGACTGATAACTCAAAACTCAAAACTTAAGACTCTGGAGGCGCCTGCGGCGCATCTCAAGAATTTCGTGGGCGTCACGCACGAACCCGAGTCCTAAGTCTTGAGTTTTGAGTTTCCCTACCTCTCGGCCAACCGTCCCGGCAGATCCGCCGCCACATACGCCATCACCGCAATCGCCGCCGCGTTGTCCGACATCTGCTTCGGCGTGATCCGCGCGATCGTGTCCGCGGGCGTGTGGTGGATCAGGAAGTAGTCGCCCGACACCAGGTGCGACATCATCGGGATGTTGGCCGCCTGTCCGGACGGGCCGATGTCCGCGCCGCCGCCGGCCGGCCCGATCGTGTGAGCGCCGAGCCGGGTCAGCAGACTGCCAATCGCCGTCACGGTCTGGCGGGCCGGGTCCGGGCCGCTGAAGCCGAAGCCGGCGGGGTCGAAGACGCCGCCATCCGACTCCATCAGCAGGATGTGGTTGGCCAGCTCGGCCTTGTGCGCGTCGCGATAGCCGGCGCCGCCGCGGCCGCCGTTCTCTTCGTTGGTGAACAGCACGACGCGCACCGTCCGTCGCGGCTGCAGGCCGAGCGTCTTCATCAGCCGCAGCGCTTCCCAGGTGACGATGCAGCCGCCGCCGTCGTCGCTGGCGCCGGCGCCGGTGTCCCACGAATCGAAATGGCCGCCGACGAGCACGACCTCGTCGGGCCGCTCGCGACCGCGCAAATCGGCGACGACGTTGTAGGACTGCGCGTCGGGCTCGACGTGCGCTTCCATCGTCAGCCGGACGCGGATGCGGACGCCGCGGGCCTGCAGACGTTGAAACCGATCGGCATCCTCCGCCGAGATTGCCGCGGCGGCGATCTTCGGGGCGTCGTCGGCGTAGACCGTGGCGCCGGTGTGAACGGTCCGCAGCCCGGTCGGTCCCACCGATCGCAGCAGCATCGCGATCGCGCCCGCCCGCGCCGCGCGCGAGGGTCCGTCGCGGCGATAGACGACGGTCTCGCCGTAGTTCGTGAACGGCACGTTGAACAGGACGATGCGTCCCTTGACGTCGGCGGCGCGGGCGTCGAGCTCGTCGAAGTTGGCGAGGACGATGACGTCGCCTTCGACGCCGGTCGGCGCGGTGCCGACGGCGTTGCCGAGGCCGATCATCGGCAGCGGCTGTCCGATGGGCTCGAGCAGGTCGAGGCTCTCGCGCCCGCGCACCCACTTGGGTACCATGACCGGTTCCTTGTGCACGTTCTCGAGGCCGTCGGCCTGCATCGCCGCGACGGCCCAGTCGATGGCGCGCTCGAGATTCACCGAGCCCGAAAACCGAGGCCCGAACGTGTCGGTGAGCTCGGCGAGCCGCTGCCAGGCGAAGTCGCTCGACTGCGACTCGGCGACGATCCGGTCGGCGACGGCCCGATAGGGATCGAGCCACGCGGGCGCGGCCGGTCCGGACGGCGCCGGGTTGCAGCTGACCACACCGAACGCGACGGAAAGGAATGCGAGAGGACGGAAAACGCGCATGCGGAACTGTATTTCAAAAAGAGCGACCCGTGCGTGGTGCGCCGTGCGCTGTGCCGGGTTCCGTGCGCCGTGCGCTCGCTGTTGCGATCCTCGACAGCGCTCGCCATTGCAGCTTCTGCCATCACCGACGTCCGGTCGACAGTTTGGCTCAGCACTCGTCAACGTCGCATCGGCTCACTGGGCGAGCTGATTGATCTGACTGACGAGGCGCTGGACAAGCGGGATGTCGCCGCAGCCGATCATCGAACGCTGGTCTCGTTGATCGAGCGGGCTCTGGCATCGGCCAAGCGTCTCCATGATTACCTAGAGACGACGCCAACCCCGCCACGACGTCCATGGCAGGCCGATGAGAATAGTGGCCCAGGCTAGAGTCAGCTGCGCCAGCGCGGCCCACGCACGGCGCACCGAGCACGGCGCACAGCACGGCGCACCACGCACGACGCACAGCGCACAGGGCGGCCTCGGCGACCGTTGTCCCTACAACGCGAGCCGATGCCGCCCGGAGTGGAGATAGTTCATCGTCTGCACCGCCACCAGCATCATGAAGTCCAGCTTGGTACGGTCTTCCGGGTAGCGGAGACGGAGGTTGAGCTCGTCGCAGCGGACGACGATGTCTTCGATGACCCGATCGATCGTGTACTGGTAGGTGCCCGTCCATTCGGAGACCAGCCGCCGCACTTCCTTGCGGATGCGGTGGATGAAGCGCGAGGCCTTGGCGTTGCCTTTGTGCTCGGCCGCCGACGAGAACAGCCGCCGCAGGTCGCGGTCGTAGAAATCCGGGTACTCCAGCCCGTAGTGTTCGCGCTTGCGCGCGTAGTGGGCGCCGAGGCGGGTGCGCAGCGACCGCGCCGGCTCGACCTCGCGGCGCGTGCTCACGCGCGGCGGCATGCCGTTGAGGTCGCTCATCAGGTCGTCCATGTACTCGAGCTTCCGCAGCGCCGGCCAGCCGGCGTAGCGCGCCCGCCACTGGCTGTCGGGCGTCAGCCACACCGCGAACGTCTCGGCGAAGTCCTCGTCGGGATGACTTTGCGCGTACCAGGAGTCCAGATGCAGCACGAAGCTCTTCGAGTAAGGCTTCGGCAGATAGAAATCCGGATACGCGATCGACGGACGGCCGAACAGCTTCACGCGGCGGCGCAGGCGGCGCAGCTCGTAGGCGTTGTCGATCGCGTGACCGGCCTCGTGACGCAGGATCTGCATGCACCACTCTTCGGTGCCGCCCTCGACCTGGAGCATCTGCGATTCCTCGAGCTGCATCAGTCGCGGATGGGCGAGGTAGAACGGAATCGCGATGCCCGGCACGCCGTCGGGGGTGAACCACTCGGCGGCAATCCAGAAGTGCGGCCGGAACGTCAGGCCGCGCGCCGCCAGCTCGTCGTAGAGCTGGTTGATGCGCGGCTCCAGCCAGCTGCCCTCGATCGTCAGGCCGAGCTCGCAGAAACGTACTTCCATCAACTCGGCGTCGGAGAGCGTGGGCCAGTCGGGACGAACGGGCGGAAGCGGACGCTTCGCGCGGGACGGCGGGTCGATGGTCGCGGTCACGGCACAGGATCGAATCGTTT
>DASTCC010000008.1:0-4636 GCA_035711465.1 Vicinamibacterales bacterium | reverse complement strand
CTTGTCACTATTTGGCGTCGAGCTTGAGTTTGTTCGTGACGCCGAGGTTGCCTTCGACCTGGGCCAGCGCGTAGGCCAGCATCCGTTCGACCTCGTTGTTCACGCATCCGGTCAGCGTCACGCGGCCGCGCTCGACGATGATGTGGATCGGCGGATTCGCCATCGACGCGTAATGCCAGAACGACGGGTTGCTGTAGATCCGCCGGGCGACGCGCGTCCGCAGACGGTCGTCGCTCATCGACGCCGGCAGCACCTCGATCTGATTGTCGACGCCGCGGATTCCGTCGACCTTCGCGACCCGCTCGCCGATCTCGTTTCGTTTGTAGGGCATCGTCACCCGCCCCGTCAGCGTCGCCTGGCGGTTGACGACGTTGATCTCGACGTCGTCGAAGATGCCGACGTGCACATAGCCGCGAACGGCTTCGCTCGCGCGGCCGACGAGTTCGTCGTCGGATGCCTGCGCGGACGATTGGCGGGGAACCACGAGCCCCACAAGCAGGAGAGAAAGAAACGTGATGGTGCGCATCGAAGCCTCGAACGCAGGCGCCGTCCACAGGCTGAATGAGCAAGACCAGTACCAAGTCGCTCGGGGGCGCGCCGGCCACGCCGGGGCGACTGAAACCGGCCGGGCATTCGGAAAAGAGGACAGCGACTGAGGCCGGCGTGAGGCGTTAGAGCATCGCGATCGTCGCCACGCCCATGACGATCAGAATCACCTGTCGGGGTGAGTTGCGATCGAGGTTGCCGCGATGGAGGCTGGGGATCAGGTCCGCCATCGCGACGTAGAGAAAGTTGCCAGCAGCGAACGCAAGGACGTACGGCACCAAGCCCGGCGTGTTCGATCCGAACGTCAGCATCAGCGCCGCGCCGACGACGCCGCCGAGCGCCGACGAAAGATTCAGCATCACCGCCTGCAAACGCGACTTGCCGGCAGCGAGCAGGATCGCGAAGTCACCGGCTTCCTGTGGAATCTCGTGCGCGGCGACCGCGAGCGCGGTTGTCGCTCCGAGCGGCAGAGAGACCAGCGCAGCGGCAGCGATGACTACGCCGTCGACGAACGTGTGGACGGCGTCGCCGATGATGACGAGCGTCGCGGTGCTGCCGTGAATCTCGCAGGCGCCGTCGTCATGGCAGTGACGCCAGAGCACCAGCTTCTCGAGGATGAAGAAGGTGAGGATGCCGAGCAGCAGCGCGGCGAACGCGCGCGAAGGCGGCAGCGTCTCCAACGCCTGCGGCACCAGCGAGAGCAGCGCCGCGCCGAGCAGTGTGCCGACGGCGTACGACACCAGCCACGGCACGACGCGCGTCCGGACATCCTGTCGAAAGAGGAGAAGGAGTGACGCGGTCGCCAGACCGCCGACACTGCCGGCGATCGACAGACCGATCGCCGTCGGCCAGACCCACACCCGGCCGATGGTAGCAGGTTCAGCCGGCGATGAATCCGCGCCGCGCACGCACCCGGTAGCTGCCGTTGCGCACGCGCACTTCGATCGTGTGCCAGCGGCCGTCCTTCGGCAGCGTCGACGAGTAGCCGAGGAAGTACTGCCGGCTGAGCTCGTTCGCGATGCCGGCCGTCGCCGGCTCGAGGTCGCGCGGCGAGACGATGATCTCCGTGCGCCCGCCGCTGTCGTCCGTCAAGCGCCGCAACGCGTCGACGTTCAGCCGCTCCGATCCGCCCGCACTCGACGTCCGCGACGATCGTGACGACGGCGACGGCGACGGCGACGGCGGCGGCGACGATGGCTTTGGCGGCGGCACGTAGCTCGGCTTGCCTGGGAACGGCGACGGCACGGGCTTCGGCTCCGGCCGCTGAGAGGACGCGCCCGACTGCTGCGGCGGTGCATAGGACGATGAACTGCCGCTGCCGGATCCCGAGGCGTCGATGCCGATCGCGTAGACGAGCACTTCGCTCTCGCGCACGAGCTGCTGCACTTCCTCGACATGCAGCCGGCTCGACGTGTCGTTGCCGTCCGAGATGACGACGATCGCCTTCTTGCGACGAGTGCCGCGCGCCGCGAGCGGCACCGCCTCGGCGACGGTGTCATAGATGGCCGTGCCGCCGACCGGCTTGACGTTGCCGAGCGCGCGGCTGACCTCGCGGCGATCCTCCGTCCAGCTCTGCACGAGCTGCGGCCGCGAGTCGAAGCGGTACAGGAACACTTCGTCGTTGGCGCCGAGCAGGTCGAACAGGAACCGATCGAGCGCGGCGCGCGCGGCGACGATCTTGTCGCCGACCATGCTGCCGCTGGTGTCAAGCGCGATGCCGAGACTCACCGGCACGCGCTCGGAGTCGAACTGCGAGATCGTCTGCGGCTGGCCTTCTTCGAGGATGGTGAAATCCTCCGCGCGCAGATTCGGCACGAAGCGGCCCTGCGCGTCCGTGACCGTGACCGTGACGTTGATCAGCTCGACCGCGGTGCGGAACGTGAAGCCCTGTCCGGTCGGGCGTTCCTGGCGCGCGTCGGTCGCGACGACCGCCAGCGTCGCCAGGATGATGATCGCCAGGATGAGCCGGCGCTGATGACGAGGAATGTTGTGTTGGCGCATCGTGCTTACCCCTCGGCGCTCCTCGGTCTCCGGCTGACACCGCCGTCTGGCGGCGTCGATCCGGTGCCTTCTTCGGTCGTGCCGGCCGGCGCCTGGCTGCGCCGATCGACGTGTGAGACGACGGCGCCGTCCTCGCGCCGGAATCCGATCCGGTAGCGGCTCACGGGGGCGCCGGCGGCGACCGTGATCGAGAACGGCGACTCGGTGCCCGGCTCCAGAATCCGCTGATCGAGTGCGACCCGCCCGGTCGCGAAGTAGCGGCCTTGTGCGTCGAAGAGATAGACAACCGCGACGGCGCCCGACACGGGCCGTCCGGTCGTCGGGTTCTGCACGAGGCCGGTGACCGTGAAGGCGCCGCCTGGCTCCACGGCATGGCGCAGCGAGATCAACTCGAGCGGCGGCTGCGTGCTCGCTTCGCTCGCGCGCGCCGTCGTCCAGTTCTGCGTGAAGCTCGACCCGGTGAACGCGTTCGTCTGCCGGACGAAGTACGCGGTGCCGGCGACGGCCGCGACGATCGCCGCGAGCCCGCCGAGCGCCGCCACACGCAGGCCAGCCCCCGCCGGCGCGGCGCGCGGCTCGAACATCCGCGAGGCGACGGCGCCGGTCGAAGTCGAGGCGAGGCCAGGCGCCGGGTCGATCGTGACGTCCCACATCTCGGGGTCGTCGTCATCCGCGGCGGCCTCGGTGAACGACGGCCTGGCGTGAGGCGCCGGCTCGGTCGTTCGGATGTCGTCGCCGTCGATCGCCGCGAACCTCGACGTCAGGGACGCGTCGTCATCGTCGTCGGGAAAAGCGAGCGACTGCAGCGTCGCGACGCGAATCGCCGATCGCGCCCGCGAGTCGCTGAGAAGCTTCCACGCGACGATCGACATCCCGGCCGCGCCGACGAGCGACGCGATTGTCACGATCAACAGGAACGTTTCCATCTGACGGCTACCTCAGCTTGAACTCGACGGCGACTTCGACGACGACGTCGACGGGCACGCCCTGGCGCACCGCCGGGCCGAACTTCCAGCGCTTCACCGCGTCGACCGCGCGTTGATCGAGACCGGCGCCGAGCGCGCGCAGGATCTTCACCGCGCCGACGGTGCCGTCCTGCTTCACGACGATCTCGAGCACGACGTCGCCTTCGATCGATCGCTTCCGTGCTTCTTCGGTGTAGATCGGCTTCACTTCCTGCCGCAGCGTCGGCGGTGAGATGCCGGCGCCGGGCTGATACGGGCCGCCGCCGGTGCCGCCGCCGGATCCAGGACCGAGGCCGGTCCCGCGGCCTTCGCCGATGCCAGTGCCAGAGCCGCTCCCGATTCCGCCCCCCGTGCCTGGACCGCTGCTCGGCACCGGTGGCGCCGGCGGCGCCGCGGGAAGACCCGTGACGTCGCGCGTGTCCGACGGCGACGGGACGATCGGCGCATTCACGGCCTCGACTGGCGGCGCCGGCTTCGGCGGCTGGCGATCCATGACGATGGGCTCGATGCGCGTCGGCGTCGGGCGTGGGGGAGGCGTGCGGACCTGCGGCCGCGGGGGAGGCGTCCGATGCACGCGCGGCACAGGACTCGAGATGCGTTTGGGAGGCGCTTTTTTCTCGGCCGGAGGTGGCGGCTTCGGCATCTGCAGACCGCCACCGCCCCCACCGCCGCCCGGACCTGGCGTCATGAGATAGACCAGCTTGAGCGGCTTGGGGTTCACGATCTGCTCGGTGTCGTTCGCCAGCAGCCCGAGCGTCGCGGCCGTGGTCAGGGCCAGGAGCAGCAGCGCGTGCAGCGAGCCGGACGCGACCAGCGACGCGAGGGTCTTACGGCGCGGTTCGGGCAGGAGCGTCAGCGCGGGCCGATCGCCTATTGCGATGGCATCGCGGCCGGCGAGCAGCCGCGTCAGCCTGATGGCGTCGTCGAGCGCCAGGTAACGAGCCGGCCGGGAGAGACCAAGTGTCGCCAGCACCGTCGCGGCCTGACGAGCGGTCAGGCCGGCGGCACGCGCGGCTTCCTCAAACGAGAAGACCTCGCCCACACCCGGCGTCTCGGCAGTCCGAAGCATGCTTGGCCTTACACACTTCTTCTCGGCTCGAGAGGGCGAGGGGCTGATAGGGGGA
>DASTCC010000007.1:0-2880 GCA_035711465.1 Vicinamibacterales bacterium | reverse complement strand
GGACGCGATACGCCGACGAGCTGACGCGAGGCGCCGGCGGGATTGGTCAGCGGACCGAGCATGTTGAACGCAGTCCGCACGCCGAGCTCGCGGCGCGTCGGCGCGGCGTGCCGCATCGACGGATGCCAGGCCGGCGCGAAGAAGAATGCGATGCGGGCGGCGTCGAGTGACTGCAGGACCTGATCGGCGCCCGCGGCGAGGTTGACGCCGAGCGCCTCGAAGACGTCGGCGCTGCCGCACTGACTCGAGACCGCCCGGTTGCCGTGCTTGGCGACGCGCACGCCGGCCGCGGCGAGCACGAGCGCCGACGCGGTCGAGACGTTGAAGGTGTGCGCGCCGTCGCCGCCGGTGCCGCAGGTATCGAACACCTCGCCGGCCGGACGCGGCAGCGTCGTCGCCCGCGCCCGCATCGCCCGCGCGAAGCCGACCATCTCGGCGGGCCGCTCGCCCTTCAGGGCCAGCGCCATCAGCAGGCCCGCGATCGACGCCGGCTGCGCTTCGCCGTCCATGATCGCGCCCATCGCCCGCGCGGCCTCATCGCTCGTCAGATCTTCGTGCCGTCGGAGCTTCTCGAGCAGCTCGGCAAACATCAGCGCATCTCCAGAAAGTTCTGCAGCAGCCGTTGTCCGGTCGGCGTCAGCACCGATTCGGGATGGAACTGCACGCCGAACAGCGGCCAGCGTTCGTGGCGGACGCCCATGACCGTGTCCTCGTCGTCGTCCACCCACGCGGTGACGACGAAGCCGGACGGCACCGCGTCGCGCGGGATGACGAGCGAGTGGTAGCGGCCGGCTTCGAACGTCCCGGTGAGTCCGGCGAAGAGATGACGGCCGTCGTGCGCGACCATCGACGTCTTGCCGTGCATCGGCCGGCGCGCGCGATCGACGCGGCCGCCGAAGGCCGAGGCGATCGCCTGATGCCCGAGGCAGACGCCGAGGATCGGCACGCGTCCGGCGAATCGGTTCAACACCGCCACCGAGATGCCCGCCGTTTCGGGCCGGCCCGGTCCCGGCGAAATCACGATCCGCGTCGGCGCCAGCCGCTCGACGTCGTCCACGCTCACCGCGTCGTTGCGGATCACGGTGGCCGGGGCACCCAGCTCGCCGAGCCGGTGCGCCAGGTTCCAGGTGAACGAGTCGTAGTTGTCGAGCAGCAGCAGCATGGCGTCAGAGTCCCCGCGTCGCCATCTCGAGCGCCTGGATGAGCGCGCGCGCCTTGTCGCGCGTCTCCTCGTATTCCGCGGTCGGCTCCGAGTCGGCGACGATGCCGGCGCCGGCCTGCAGCTGGGCGCGGCCTTCGCCCATCGCGATCGTCCGGATGGCGATGCAGAAGTCGAGGTTGCCCGCGAAGTCGAGATATCCGACCGCCCCGCCGTAGAGGCCGCGCCGGGTCGGCTCCAGCGCGCCGACGATCTGCATCGCGCGAATCTTCGGCGCGCCGGTCAGCGTCCCCGCCGGAAAGGTCGCGACGAGCGCGTCGAGCCGATCGCGATCCTCGGCGAGCCGTCCTTCGACGCGCGACACCAGGTGCATGACGTGCGAGTAGCGCTCGAGCGCCATGAACTGCGGCACCCGGACCGAGCCGATCTCGGCGACGCGGCCGACGTCGTTGCGGCCGAGGTCGACGAGCATGACGTGCTCGGCGCGCTCTTTCTCGTTGCGGCGCAGCTCGTCGGCAAGCCGCTGATCGTCGTCCGGGGTGACGCCGCGTCGGCGCGTGCCGGCGATGGGATGGGTCTCGACGTGCCGGCCCTCGACGCGCACCAGCATCTCGGGCGACGCGCCGACGATCGCGTCCTTGCCCATGCGGATGAAATACATGTACGGCGACGGATTGATGTGCCGGAGCGCGCGGTAGACGTCGAACGGCGCCGCCGAGGTCTCGGCGTCGAACCGCTGCGACAGCACCGCCTGATAGATCTCTCCGGCGGCGATGTCTTCCTGGATGCGGCGAACGCTGGCCTCGAAGACCGCCTGCGTCTGATTGGGGCGCACCTCGAGCGGCGCCGGCGACCCGCGCTCGCTGCGCGACAGATTGCGTTCGAGCTCGCGCTCGAGGAAGTCGATCTTCGCGCAGGCGAAGTCGTAGAGCGCGCGCATGTCGGCGCCCGGCTGCAGGCGCGCGTTCGCGATCGCGAGAATCCGGTGCTGGACGTGATCGAACGCCAGCACGGTGTCGAAGATCATGAAGCCGGCCTGATCGCGATCGGGCAGCGGGGCCTGCGCCGTCGTCGCCGGCTCGAACCACTCGGCGGCGTCGTAGTCGAGGTAGCCGACGGCGCCGCCGGTGAAACGCGGCAGCTCCGGCACGTAGGGCGACTGGAACTCGGCCATCAGCCCGCGCAACACGTCGACGAACGACTCGTGCCGCGCCGTCCGCTCGCCGGCCTGCTCGATCGTCACCTCCTGCTGCCGCCCGCGCAGGACGAGAAACGGATCCTTGCCGAGAAACGAATACCGGCCGACGTGCTCGCCGCCCTCGACGCTCTCGAGCAGGAACGCGTAATCGGAGTGCTCCGCGATCTTGAGGAAGGCCGACACCGGCGTCAGCAGGTCGGCCATGATCTCGCGCCACACCGGCACGAACGTGCCGCGCTCGGCCAGCGCGACGAACTCGTCGAAGGTCGTCTGTCTCAGGCTCATGATCTGGAATTTCCGTTCTGCGGCGGCGCCGCCCAGGCTTCCATCGCGGCGCGTTCGAGCACGGCCAGCGACGTGTCGCGGCTCGTCCACCAGTAGAGCTGCCGCCGCAGCTGCGCGCAGAGCATCTCCAGACCGCCGACGACGGACACGCCGGCCCGACGGGCCGCGGCGAGCACCGGCGTCTCGGCAGCGCATCGGCAGCTGAGATCGAACACGAGATCCGCCTTCGCCGCGAGCC
>DASTCC010000006.1:0-2037 GCA_035711465.1 Vicinamibacterales bacterium | reverse complement strand
CCGGCCGGTCAGGTGTCCTACTGGAATAGCGACGATCGCGGTCGCGCGACGATCCGCACGCTTATTCAATCCGGTCACATCGACTGCCTGCATTCGTTCGGCGATCTTGCCGACACGCGCGCGCATGCCGGCCGCGCCCTGGAGGAACTGGACCGGCATGGGTGCGGGCTCGAGGTGTGGATCGATCACGCCGTCGCGCCGTCGAATCTGGGCGCCGACATCATGCGCGGGTACGGCGACGTCCCCGGCGCCGCAGCGTACCACGCCGACCTGAGCTGCGCGTTCGGGATTCACTACGTATGGCGGGGTCGCGTCACCAGCGTCATTGGACAGGAAGTTCCACGCCGCCTGGGGCGGATCTTCCGGTTTCAGCATCCATTCGCGTCTGCCCGAACCGTCGGCAAGGAAGCGGCGAAGGGCGCACTGGCGCGCGCCGGCAACCGCCGCTACCAGATGCATGCGCCGAATCAGGTGCTCGAGACGGCGGTGCTTCGGGACGGTCAGATCGTCGAAGAGTTCCTGCGCTCCAATCCGCACTGGGGCGGAATCAGCTGCGGTGACACTGCCGCCGGACTCGGCGATGTGCTCGACACGACAGCTCCCGCGTTGATCTCGCGCGGCGCGTGCGCAGTCTTGTACACACATCTTGGAAAGAGCTCCGATCCGCGCCGCCCGCTCACGCCGCGGACGATCGCCGCGCTCCGGCGCATCAAAGATCTCGAGGCCGCAGGCAAGCTTCTCGTCACGACGACGCGGCGTCTGCTGGGGTACCGGCGCGCCGTACGCGACGTGAAGTGGTCAGCGGCCGCGGAGGGTGGGGGCGTTCTGATCGACATCGATACGCGAGCTACACGGCCCGCCCTGCGGCGTCGCGATCTCGAGGGGCTGACCTTCTACGTGCCGAATCCGGCATCGGCCGCGATCGCCGTCGACGGCACGCCGTTGAAGATGATCCGACGCAACGGTCCTGACCACACTGGACGCGGCAGCGTCGGGGTGCCGTGGACGCGGCTGGAGTTCCCGGCGCTATGACCACGAGCGCTCGGGGGGGGAAGCAAGTCGCCCTGCGCGGCGCGCTTCGCGCCGGTATGCATCTGTATCTGCGCGCGCTGCAGATCGCACGTGTGCGCAGGCGGCGGACCGGCACGGCGGCCGGCGGACACGACGTGCTGATCACCGCGCACTACGCGTCGGCAGGCTGGGGCCGCGCGCTTCTCGCGCCGCTCGCCGCCTCACTGCGATGCCGACGGCTGCGTCTCGTCGCCACCGCGCCCGACCCGGGCGTCCCCGGCCTCGACGTGGTTGCACCGCCGCGGTGGCTCCGTGCCATGTGCGGCGCCACGGCCGCGCGGCTCATGACGTTCGTTGCCGTTGCCGTACGAACACGTCCGGACGTCGTCGGCGGCGTCCATCTGCTGCTGAACGGGTTGACGGCGGCACTTGCCGCGCGGCTCGCCGGCGCGCGCGCCATGTACATCTGCGTCGGCGGTCAGAGCGAGCTCATTGGAGGCGGCATCCGCAGCGAAAACCGCCTTTTCGGCCGACTCGCGGCGGCCGATGCGCGCGTCGAACACCAACTGCTCGAGGCGACCAGGGCGTTCGACCTGATCGTCACGATGGGCAGCTCGGCGCAGAAGTTCTTCCGCGATCGCGTGGCCGAACCACAGTGCGAGGTGATCCCGAGCGGTGTAGACGCCGACCTCTATCTTCCCGGCGACGAACCGCGCGACGTCGACCTCATCGTCGTGGCTCGTCTGGTGCCCATCAAGAGGCTCGACCTCTTCCTGCAGGTGGTGCGACTCGTCGTCAGCGAGGTGCCGGACGTACGCGCCGTGATTATCGGCGACGGGCCGCTGGGCGCCAGCCTGGAGGCGCAGGCGGCGGCGCTCAACATCGCCGGCCACGTGACGTTCCGGCGCGGCGAACCGGAGGTCCCGCCCTGGCTGCGGCGCGCGAAGGTGTTCCTCCTCACGTCCGATACGGAGGGCGTGTCGATCTCGATGATTGAAGCGATGGCTTGCGGGGCCGTGCCCGTCG
>DASTCC010000005.1:0-15205 GCA_035711465.1 Vicinamibacterales bacterium | reverse complement strand
CGGAACCTCGCGAAGTAGGCCAGGTAATACGCGAGGCCGAGCAGCGCCACGTCCAGCAGCACCTCGTAGGCGCGATAGCGCGTCGTCAATTCCGTCGGCAGCGGCGGCTCGATCTCGGTTTCGAGCGCCGATTCGATATGGCCGAGATAGAGCCCGATCATCACCAGCGCCATCGCGTAGAGGCCGACGAGCGCCCAGGCCAGTCCGGGCGTCAGGCCGATCAGGCCGAGCGCGACCGCGCCCCCGGCAAACGACAGCCCGTAGAGCACCAGCACCGCGCGCCGCTCTCCGATGCCGAGCGCGACCAGACGGTGGGACGTGTGATCGCGGCCGCCGAGAAACGCGCTGCGGCCCGCGAGGCCCCGCGCCAGCGTCACGAACACCGTGTCGAAGATCGGAATGAGCAACAGCAGGATCGGAATCGCCGTCACCGGCACGAGGTGCGTCGTCGAGCTGCGCGCCGAAAACAACGCCGCCGCCGCGAGGAAGCCGCCCAGCAGGTGGCTGCCGCCGTCGCCCATGAAGATCGACGCGGGATGAAAGTTGAAGACCAGGAAGCCGGCCGTGACACCCACGAAGGCCGCCATGATGATGCCGAGGCCGCCGGCGTTGCCGGCGCCGTCGATCAGGAGGACCGCCACGAAGAACGTGCCGGCGATCGCCGACACACCGGCAGCCAGGCCGTCGATGTTGTCGAGCAGGTTGATCCCGTTGGTGATGCCGACGATCCACAGGAACTCGAGCGCCAGATCGATCAGCGGAAGTCCGGTGAGCACCACCGGCGGCATCATCCACAGCAGCCCGGCCGCGATCAGGGTCTGCACCGCGAGCTTGGTCGAGGCGCGGACGGGCCGGATGTCGTCGGCAACGCCGAGCGCGAACATGCAGCCGGCGGCGGCCATCACAATCCAGATCTCACCGAATGCGCCGCTGAAGGCTGCGACCAGCGCCAACGGCAGGAACATCGCGACGCCGCCGATGTTCGGCACCACGCCCGAGTGCCAGCGGTCGTTCGAGGGTGGCGTGCAGAGATGGAAGCGGAGGGCGACCCGGCGCGTCAGCGGCACCAGGCCGGCGGTAAGCAGAAAGCCCGTCACGAACGCTACGAAGAGCGGCATCTACCCCCGATGAACCGTAAAGATGACGGTCGGCATGACGACGACGTGACACGGGGGAGACGCGTCAACCCCCAGATTATGCCTGACGATCCGCCGGTTTTCGCGACTTCTCGACTAGTCGCGGCGGCCCAGGGGACCGACCAGCACGCGACAGTCGCCTGGCGACACCGTGAGGTCCAGACGACGCGCGCGTCTGGCCGACCCGGGTCCCATTGGCAGTTCGGCGACACTCCATTTGTCGGCTGTGGGCCGTACGACGTTAGCGCGACGGTCGTTTACATCCAGAGCGACGTCGCACGCGCCGCCCTCCGGCAACCGTAACGGCAGCTCGACCGCCTGCACGGATCCGGGCACCCAGTATCGGGCCTTGCCCTGGACGACGCGGTAGCGGATCCCGTCCATCTCACCGCCCGCAGGCGACACGCCGATGCTGGCGCCGTCGGTCGTGAGCGCCGCGATCCGGCGGTCGATGCGCCACGGCGTCGCCACCGCCGCAAACAGCAGGGCGATCCCCAACGCGGTGCCCGAAGTGCGCCGGCTCGAGAGGTCTCGTCGCATCGGGCCGCCCAGGCCGACGATCGTTCCGACGACGAGCAGGAATCCGATCAGCACCTGCGGCGTGAGCAACGGGTGGCCAGCCAGGCACGACACGAGGAAGGCGGCGACGCCGCCCGCGAAAGCGGTGCTGCCGATCGAACCGACAGCGTCGATGGCATTTGCCGGCGTGCCCGTTGGCGTTCTCAGCGCGGCCGCGATCAACCACAGAAAGGTCACCAGGCCGAACGCACCGAGCTCGACGAGAATCTGAACGAAGTTGTTGTGCGCGTTCTCGCCGCGCGCCGAGGTGGGAAAACGTTTCATCAACCCCGCATCGATCTCGCTGACCGACGCGCGATGGAACCCGCCGAGGCCAAGGCCGAACAGCGGTTCGCGCAGCGCGAGCCGGACGCCGACCTTCGCGAGCTCCGCGCGGATCGCGACGGCCTCGCCGGCCCCGGCTTGCTGTCGGCCTGGGTTGACCATCACCATCAAGGCCGCCAGGACGACCGCGGCCGCGCCGATCGCAAGCGGGATCGGCCGCCAGCGTCGGCCGCGCGCCAGCAGGATCGCGACACCGACGACGGCCGCGCCGAGCGCGGTTCGCGATCCCGACATCCAGAGTCCGAACGCGATGACCGGCGACGTCAGGATCGCGGCCCAGGCGCGCGCCCTCGCTGCGAGCCACACCGCAGCGACGGCAAACATCGCGTAGTACGAGCCGGCCGCGTTGAGATCCGCGTAGTGAGGGTTGATGCGCTCGGTGATCGCGAAACGCATCGCCGCCGGCCATGGCGCTGGCGTGCGCGCCGAGATCTCGACGAGCCGCTGCAGCGCCAGGCACGCCGCTGCCGCCGCGCCGACGAGGAGTACGTTCACGACGCTGCGCCGGGCCTCGTCCGACTCGGCGATCACGATCGACGCGGCCGTCGCCAGGCCGAGGCCGGCAATCCAGACGAGCGCGAGGTGCGCGGAGACGAACGTGGCCGGGTCGACGAAGTAGTCGGTGACCAGATGGCGGAACAGCGCCGGGTAGAAGTCGCTGGCCCATGCCGACGTCTGCTGTTCGGCGACGAGCTGCACGAGACCGCCAATCGCGATCAGGGTGCCGAGGCCCGCCGCCGGCAGCATCAACGGCGCGCGCGCCATCGCCGGCGACAGCGCCGTCCGAAGCCCGAAGCCCACGACGAACGGCACCGTCATGGCTTCGATCATCTGGGCGCCCCCGAACGGGGCGCCGATCGTGAGTGCCAGAGGCGTTGCCACCGGCGTGAGACCCGCGACCAGCAGCAGTCCCCAGCGCGGCTGCACCAGGCCGAGGATCGCGAGCGCCGCGCCCCAGACCCTGAGCGGCCACGGACACGGACCGAGCCAGATCGCCGCGAACGGCCACGCGAGGACGAGCGCGGCGGCGAACGCGGCCGTCCGCCGCCAGAGCGAGGTCTCGAATCGGTGCAGGCCGCGAACCACGGGCGTCAGCCGCGGCGCCTACCGGTGCGCGATCACGGCGTAGTCCATGTGGGTGTAGAGCCGTGAATTGAGTTTCTCGACGTTGCTGTTGATCGTCTCGACGAAGTCGGCGATCTCCGCGGGCAACCCCGGCGGCGAGAGTACCGGTTGCAGCCGTTCGGCATCCGGCACCGGCGAACGGTACTCGATTGTGACGCCGTGAAATCCGCTCGCGCGGAGCAAGTACTGCAGCGTCTCGGGGTGCAGAGGCCGCACGTGGGTGAGGTCGCGGATGTAGCTTTCGAAGAATGCCACCCAGCACGCCGTGTTGATGGTCTCCAGCACGATCGCGCCGCCCGGCCGGATCTTGTGCAGCGCCGTTTCCAGGAGCTGCATCAGATAGGCCGGCTCGAGATGCTCGACGACCTGCGCCGCAAACAGGCCCCCGATGGAGGCGTCCTCGAGGTTCCGCAGATACGTGAGCGCATCCGCTTCGACGACGTCGAGCCCGCGCGCGCGCGAGGCCTCGGCCATCTCGTGATTCAGATCGAGACCGCGCGCGCTGATGCCGCGCTCGCGCAGGAGCTCGAGGAACTCGCCGCGGCCGCACCCGATGTCGAGGACGTCGCTGAGGCCCTCGAAGTGCGGCAGATAGCTCGCCAGCCGGCGGCGGATCTCCTCGGGCGATCCCCGGAAGGCCTCTTCGAAG
This sequence comes from Vicinamibacterales bacterium, assembly GCA_035711465.1. GTDB lineage: Bacteria > Acidobacteriota > Vicinamibacteria > Vicinamibacterales > SCN-69-37 > DASTCC01. The sequence continues at coordinate 11,392 of DASTCC010000005.1, read as the reverse complement.
CCCACGTACTTGAACGACTCGAGATCCGGCGGCGGGCCCGCCGGCTTCTGCCCGGCCGAGATCGCCGAGGCATGCTCGAGCAGCCGCTCCACCTCGCGCTTCAGCGTCAAGGTCGCCTGCTGGGCGAGCGACGCGGTGACGCGGAGATCGTCCAGGTCTGACACCCGCGACATGAACCGCTGCTCGCGCGCCGCGAGCGATTCCCAGCGCTTCAGCCAGTCGTCGCTGATCGCGCTCAGTCCCTCGTTCAGGATCAGCGCCTGACCGCCGACCTGCCGGTCCCTGGTGTCGACGTAGAGCGTGACCGTCTGCAGGTACTGCACGAGCCGCGACTGGAATTCGATCAGTCGATCGACGTGATGGCCGATCAGCTCGATCGTCGTCGCCGCCGCCTTGGCCGCTTCACGATGCGCGGCGGCGTTGCGGTTGAGATGATCGACGAGCGCCGAGTTGAAGCGACGCTGGGTTTCGAGCGCGGGGCCGATCAGCCGCCACACGAAGCCGCGCAGCCGGCCCTTGAGCGAGCCGTCGACCGGCGGCGCGCCCGACGGCAGGATGTCCCAGGCGCTGTTGATCGCGCCGAGCATCGTCTCGTCGTACGGCGGCGGCGGATGCGGCAGATCGGGCCGCGTCAGCGTCGCGCGGTCGACGCCCGTCAGCGCCTGGTTGTAGTCGCGATCGGCGTCGTGACGTTCACGCTCGAGCCGGGCGATGCGATCCTGCAAACGCTCGTCGGCCACGGATCAGGTCCGCCGCGCGCCCGGCGTGACGAGGCCCTCGGTGGGGCTGCTCGCGGTGGCGTGCCGGCGCTTCGGAATGCGGCCGGCGAGATAGGCAAGCCGTCCAGCCTCCACGGCGTGGCGCATGGCCGTGGCCATCATCACCGGATCGGCGGCGCCGGCAATCGCGGTGTTCATCAGCACGCCGTCCATGCCGAGCTCCATGGCGATCGCGGCATCCGACGCCGTGCCGACGCCGGCGTCTACGATGACCGGAACCTTCGACTGCTCCTTGATGATGAGGAGGTTGTTCGGGTTCTGAATCCCCAGTCCCGATCCGATCGGCGCCCCGAGTGGCATCACCGCGGCCGCCCCGGCATCCTCGAGCTTCCGGCAGGCGATCGGGTCGTCGTTGGTGTAAGGCAGGACGACAAACCCTTCCTTGACGAGGACGCGCGTCGCGGCGAGCAGCGCCTCGTTGTCGGGAAAGAGGGTTTGTTCGTCGCCGATGACCTCGAGCTTGACCCAGTTCGAGAGCCCCGCTTCGCGTCCAAGCCTGGCGGTTCGAATCGCATCCTCCGCCGTGTAACAGCCGGCCGTGTTCGGCAGCAGGAAGAGTCTGCTCGTGTCGATCCAGCCGAGCAGCGATTCACGCCCGCGAGCCGACAGATCGACGCGGCGCACGGCCACCGTGACCATCTCGGTGCCCGAAGCCTCGTGTGCGGCCTGCATGACCCCATGCGACGGGTACTTGCCGGTGCCAACGACCAACCGCGATCCGAACGTACGATCGGCGATGACGAGGGGTTCGGCCATGGGTGCTTTCACTCTAACACCCAGCACCCGGCACCTAGCACCTAGCACCGTCCTGTCCGCCACCGACGAACGCGACGATCTCGACCTCCGCGCCGGCCTCGATCATCGTCGTGCCGTAGTGCGCGCGCCTGACGACGATGCGGTTGAGCTCGACGGCGACGGTGCGAGCGTCGAGGTCGAGCTCGGCGAGCAGCGCCGAGACGGTGAGAGGCGCGGCGAGCTCTCGCCGCTCGCCGTTGAGCACGATGGTCATCGGGTGTCGAGGATCTCGGGCAGCGGCGTCTCGACGCTGGCGAGCAGCCGGCGCGTGAAATCGAATGGATCGGGGCGAAGGTGGGCCGGGAGCGCGACCGCTGGCGCCGGCGCGTCGATCGCGGCGGCGATCAGCGTTTCGTAGCCGTCGACCATGCGATCGACGGTGTGATGCGCTTCCCAGTAGGCGCGCGCGGCCGCGCCCAGCTCGGCGCGCAGGTCAGCATCCCAGCCGAGCCGGACGATCGCCTTGCGCAGCGAATGTTCCTCGTCGAGGACGTCGAGCGCCACCGCCACCGGAGCACCACCGCGTTCGCGGCGCGCCGGAAAATGCGGCTGCCAGGTCCGCGGGTCGAGCGTGGGGACGCGGCCGGACTGGGCGAGATCGACGATCACCGTGGGCCGCGCGGCCGACAGCGCCTGGAGCCACGGACCGGAGGTCTCGAGCGCCGTCGGCCATCGCAGGTTCAACGAGATGTCGACCGCCGCGATGGCGTCCTCGAAGGCGCGGTCGTCGAGGTCTTCGAGCCGGTGCAGGACGCCGCCGAGATCGAGCCGCCGCGATTCGGCGTCGAGATCGATGGCGTCGGTCATGGCGCCGCCCAGCACGAGATGCGCGGGTGTCAGACGCGCGCGCGTGGCCGCGAAGGCGCGCAGGATCTGCGGGACGCGTTTCTCGGGGCCGAGTGCCCCGAAGGCGCCGAACAGCACGGCGTCCACCGGGAGACCGAGCGCCCGTCGAATCGCGCGCCGCTCGTTCTGGTCGGGAACGGCGGCCCGGCCCATGCCGAGCGCCAGCGGCTCGACCCGCGCCTCCGGACAGGAGCCGCGGACCTCGTCGACGGCGCCGCCCGCATGACAGGCGACCAGGCGCGACGTCGCCGTCACGGCCTTCGTGAGCGGCCATTGGTAGTAGTGCGTGCCGCCGAAGCCGGCAATCCCCATCTCGGCGAGCGCGCCGCCGGCGTCCGGGTCGTTCCAGGCGAGCTCGGCGCGGTAATCGTCGGTGCGGCGGCGCAGCAGCAGCGCCCGGCCGCGCGCGTGATGGACGCGTCCGTCGTGGAGGACCGCCAGGCCGGGCCAGCGGGTGAGGTACGGCCAGATGAACTCGTGCAGGCGCGAGTTCCCGACCTGATAGACCGGCAGATCGTACTGCCCTCGGGCTTCGCGCCACACGAAGTCGTGCGCGGAGAGGACGCGGATCTCGCCGGGGTGCGCCGCCTCGCCAGGCCCACGATGGGTCGTGGCCACGCGCGTGGCGTCGACGAAGACGTCGATCGCATGGCCGCGGGCCGCCAGACGCGCCACCGCTTCGGCCGATCGTCCGGCGATGCCACTCCGATCGGGCGGCCACGGGGAAAACCAGGCGAGGCGCATCACCGCACAGTGTACGCCCGGCGTGCAACGCGATTGACTGCATCACGAGCGTTCGTTAGCATTTGAGCTTGATCGCGCGACGAACAAGCGTGCCGTCGCGCCACCTTTCGTCCCGCCGGCCCTGCCCGGATCGGCGAGACAGTCCCGGGAGAGACGAGGTTCATGGGAGGCTTCTGGCCAGTTCTCATCATGATCGGCCTCGGCCTGGGCTTTTCCGCAGGCAACGTCCTGCTCTCCCAGTTCCTCGGACCGCGGAAGCCGACGCCGGAGAAATCGGCGCCCTACGAGTGCGGCATGCCGCCCGTCGGCGATGCGCGCGAGCGCCAGTCGGTGAAGTTCTATCTCGTGGCGATGATCTTTCTCCTCTTCGACATCGAGATCGCGTTCCTCTATCCATGGGCGATTGCCTACCGCGACCTCGGCATGACAGGGTTCGTGCAGCTCCTCACGTTCTTCCTGATCCTGGTGACCGGCTACATCTACGTCTGGCGCAAGGGGGCCTTCGATTGGTCGGGCGATCGGCGGCGACACTGATCCGAAGGCTTGAAGGCTTGAAGGCTTGAGGCCTGAAAGAAAGAAGCGCCGAAGGCGCCGCCCGAGTTTTAAGTTCTGAGTTTTGAGTTTTTGCGTTGAACGCCCTTGATACCTCATGCCTGAACACGACACTCCCGTTCTCACCACGACCGTCGAAAAGATGGTGCAGTGGGCGCGCCGATCGGCAATCTGGCCGGTCACGTTCGGTCTGGCCTGCTGCGCGATCGAGATGATGGCGATGGCCGCCGGCCGCTACGACATCGCGCGCTTCGGCGCCGAGGTCTTCCGCGGCTCGCCGCGCCAGTCCGATCTGATGATTATCGCCGGCCGCCTGTCGCGGAAGATGGCGCCGGTCCTGCGCCGCATCTACGACCAGATGCCCGAGCCCAAGTGGGTCATCTCGATGGGCGCCTGCGCCAGCTGCGGCGGGGTCTTCGACAACTACGCCATCGTCCAGGGCGTCGAGCAGGTAGTGCCGATCGACGTCTACGTGCCGGGCTGCCCGCCGCGCCCGGAGGCGCTCATCTACGGCATCGTCCAGCTCCAGCGAAAGATCGATCAGCAGCGGATGAGCGCGTAGGCCGAATGCCGGAGACCATGGATTCGACCTCGGTTCACGAGATTCTCGGCAGCGCCCTGCCGGCGGTCGCCATCGAAGCGCTGCCGGCCGGCGACGGCATGCCCACGCTCGTCGTCGATCGCGCCGCCATCGTCGAGGTGCTGCGTACGCTGCGCAATCATCCGGCGCTGCAGTTCTCGTTTCTCGTCGAAGTCACCGCGGCCGATTACCTGCCCCGTCAGCCGCGCTACGAGGTGGTCTACCACCTTGCGTGTCTCGGCCCCGATTACATCGTGCCCGAGGCGGGCACCTCCGAAGCGGCGCCCCGGCGCCGGTTGCGCGTGAAGGTGCTGCTCGCGGGCGACGACGCGCGGATCCCGACCGCCACGGTCATCTGGCCGGCGGCCAACTGGCTCGAGCGCGAGGTTTTCGATCTGTTCGGCATCGCCTTCGAAGGGCATCCCGATCTGCGCCGCGTGCTGATGCCCGACGACTGGCAGGGCCACCCGCTGCGCAAGGACTACCCGGTCCAGATCAAGAAGGAGACGGCGTCGTGGTCTCCGCTCGAGCTCACGCCCGAGGAATTCGCGGCCAACGTACGCGCGCGACAGGAACTGGCGCAGCGGCAGGCGAGCGTGCGCCCGCCGCGATCGAAGGCTGAGTAGGCGAGGCGCGACCACATGCCGGAACTCCGCACCGAGACGATGACCGTGAATATGGGACCGCAGCACCCCAGCACGCACGGCGTGCTGCGGCTGGTGCTCGAGCTCGACGGCGAGAACATCGTCTCGGCCGATCCGACGGTGGGCTTCCTGCACACCGGCATCGAAAAGACGGCCGAACAGAAGAAGTGGCAGCAGGTGATTCCGCTGGTCGAGCGCATGGACTACCTCGGCGCGCAGTCGAACAGCCTGGGGTTCTGCCTGTCGGTCGAGAAGCTGCTCGGCCTGGAGATGCCCGATCGGGTCACCTGGATCAGGGTGCTGATCGCCGAGCTCCAGCGCATCAACAGTCATCTGGTCTGGCTCGGGACCCACGCCATGGAGATCGGCGCGGTGTCGGTGATGATGTACGCGTTCCGCGAGCGCGAGCAGCTGCTGAACATGAACGAGGCCATCGCCGGCTTCCGGATGTTTCCGAGCTACATCCGCATCGGCGGCCTGCGCGAGGATCTGCCGCGGGGCTTTCTGGATACCGTCCGCGATTTCATCAACAAGTTCCCGGCCAAGGTCGACGAGTACGAGAAGCTGCTCACCAAGAACCAGGTGTGGATGCTGCGCACGCAGGGCGTCGGCACGCTATCGAAGGACGATACGCTGGCGCTCGGGCTGGTCGGCCCACTCGCGCGCGCGGCCGGCATTCCGTACGACGTCCGCAAGGCGTTCCCGTACATCAAATACGAGACCTTCGAGTTCGACATCCCGACGCGCACCGCCGGCGACGTCTTCGCGCGCTACCAGGTGAAGATGGACGAGATGCGCCAGAGCGCTCGCATCGTCACGCAGGCGCTCGAGCGGATCACGCCGGCCGGCGTCTACGACTGCGGCGACTACCGCATCGTGCCGCCGCCCAAGGATCGGGTCTACACCGAGATGGAAGCGCTGATTCAGCACTTCCTCGTCTACTCGCAGGGCTTCAACGTGCCGAAGGGCGAGGCCTACGTGCCGGTCGAGGGGCCGCGCGGCGAGCACGGCTTCTACATCGTCTCGGACGGCACGAACCGGCCGATGCGCGTCAAGGCGCGGGCGCCGTCGTTCCTCGGCTGCCAGGCGCTGCCGAAGATGATCGAAGGCGGGCTGATCGCGGACGTCATCGCGGTGATCGGATCCACCGACGTCGTCATGGGAGACGTGGACCGATGATGCGCGCGAGGCTGCGATGAGTTTTCACCCCACGATGGACTACGGGCGCGGGCATCACAAGTCCGCGCGGGCGCTGCCCGAGGAAGGGCCGGCGTTTGCCTACACCGCCGAGAACCGGGCGAAGCTCGAGGAGATCTGCGCCCGGTATCCCGAGGAGCGCCGCAAGTCGGCGATCCTGGCGGCGCTCTACATCGCCCAGCACCAGCAGGGCTATCTGACGCAGAACGCGATGCGCCACGTCGCCGACGTGATTCGCTGCACGCCGGCGGAAGTCGAGGACGTGGTCTCGTTCTACACGATGTTCTACACGCGGCCGGTCGGCCGCCACGTCCTGCAGGTGTGCCGGACGTTGTCGTGCGCGCTGATGGGCGCCGAGCGCGTGACCGAGCAGCTGTCGAAGACGCTCGGCATCAAGGCGGGGGAGACCGACGCCAACGGCGAGTTCACGCTGCTCGAGGTCGAGTGCCTCGGCGCCTGCGACCGCGCCCCGGTCGTTGGCGTCAACGACGACTGGCACGAGCTCCAGGATCCGAACGACGTCGGCAAGCTCGTCGAGGGCCTGCGCCAGCGCGGCGCCGCGTCGCTCACCGGCTGTCACCTCGACGTCAAGCCGCAAAGCTAGCCATGGAACCATTGCTGACCAGGTACGTTCGCGAGCGCGGCGGCGAGACGTTTGACTTCTACGTCAAGCAGGGCGGCTACCAGTCGCTGAAGAAAGCGCTCGACATGACACCCGACGCGATCATCGAAGCGGTCAAGGCCTCGGGCCTGCGCGGCCGCGGCGGCGCCGGGTTCCCGACCGGGCTGAAGTGGCAGTTCGTCGACAAGAAATCGCCGAAGCCCAAGTACATCTGCTGCAACGCCGACGAGAGCGAGCCGGGCACGTTCAAGGATCACGTGCTGATGGAGCGCAACCCGCATCTGCTGTTCGAAGGCTGCCTGATCGGCTGCTTCGCGATCGGCGCGAAGGTCGCCTACATCTACATCCGCGGCGAGTTCTACCACGTGCAGCAGGTGCTCGAGCGCGAGCTCGAGAAGGCGCGCGCCGCCGGCTACGTCGGCAAGAACATCATGGGCACCGGCTTCGACTGCGAGATCTACGTCCATCGCGGCGCCGGCGCCTACGAGGCCGGCGAGGAGACGGCGCTGATCGAGTCGCTCGAAGGCAAGCGCGCGCAGCCGCGGCTCAAGCCGCCGTTCCCGGCGGTCGAGGGGCTTTGGGGCTGCCCGACGGCGGTCAACAACGTCGAGACGCTGTGCAACGTGCCGCTGATCATCGAGCACGGCGCCGAGTGGTTCGCGAAGATCGGTCCCGAGAAGAACGGCGGCCCGAAACTCTACTGCGTCAGCGGCCACGTCGCCAGGCCGGGCGTGTACGAAGCGTCGATGGACGTCTCGCTGCGCGACCTGATCTACGACCCGAAGTTCGCCGGCGGCATGCGCGGCGGCCATTCGCTCAAGGCCGTCATCCCGGGCGGGTCGTCGGTGCCGGTGCTGCTGCCGGATCAGATCGACATCCCCGCCAGCTTCGACGGCATTCAGAAGGCCGGTTCGCTCCTCGGCTCGGCCGGCATCATCGTCATGGACGAGACGACGTGCATGGTGTGGGCGGCGGAGAATCTGCTCTACTTCTACAAGCACGAGTCGTGCGGCAAGTGCACGCCGTGCCGCGAGGGCGGCGACTGGCTGTGGCGGATCCTCGGCAAGATCGAGCGCGGCGAGGGGCAGATGAAGGATCTCGATCTGCTGCTCTCGATCGGCAACAACATCCTCGGCAAGACGCTGTGCGCGTTCGGCGACGCCGCGGCGACGCCGGTGCTCTCGACGGTCCAGACCTTCCGCGCCGAATACGAGGCGCACATCCGCGAGGGCCGGTGCACGCTGCCGGCGCCGTGGCGGGCCGACACCCGCCCGGTGGCGCATGCCCACTGAGGTGAGCTGACGCGATGCCGATGCCCTCTCCGGAACTGATCGCGCAGATCGCCATGATCGGCGTGGTCTTCCTGGCCCTGCAGATCTCGGCGGCGGTGCTCGTCTACATGGAGCGCAAGGTCGCCGGCTTCATCCAGCAGCGCTACGGGCCCTATTTGGTCGGCCCGCGCGGCCTGCTGCAGCCGCTCGCCGACATCCTCAAGCTGATCATGAAAGAGGAGCTGCGGCCGAAGTCGGCCGACACGCTCCTCTTCTACGCGGCGCCGGTGCTGTCGGCGACGGCGGCGTTCGCGGCCTTCGCCGTGGTGCCCTTCGGCGCCGACACGACCTTCTTCGGGCTGCTCGATCGGCCGATCTCGCTCGCCGTCGCGGACGTCAACGTCGGCCTGCTGGTGATCTTCGCGATCACCTCGATGGGCGTCTACGGCATCGTCCTCGCCGGCTGGGCGTCGAACAGCAAGTATGCGCTGCTCGGCGGCCTGCGCTCGTCGGCGCAGATGATCAGCTACGAGCTTGCCTACGGCCTCTCGTTCGCCGCCGTGATCATGCTCGCCGGGTCGCTCTCGCTCCGCGGCATCGTCGATCAGCAGGCCGGCTACTGGTTCGGGTTCCTGCCGAAGTGGTACATCTTCATCCAGCCGCTCGGCTTCTTCATCTTCCTCGTCGCCGGCGTCGCCGAGACCAACCGGGCGCCGTTCGATTTCCCCGAAGCCGAGCAGGAGCTGGTCGCCGGCTACCACACCGAGTACAGCTCGATGAGCTTCGCGCTGTTCTTCCTCGCCGAGTACGTGAACATGGTCACGGTCTCGGCGGTCGCCACGGATCTGTTCCTCGGCGGCTGGCACGGGCCGTTCCTGCCGGAGTGGCTCGGCTGGGTCTGGTTCCTGATCAAGACGTTCGCGCTCTTGTTCTTCTACATCTGGATGCGGTGGACGCTGCCGCGCTATCGCTACGACCAGCTGATGGAGTTCGGATGGAAATGGCTCCTGCCGGCGGCGGTCATCAACCTGCTGGTGACGGCCTTCGTGGTCGTCTACATGGGCTGGTAGGCGGCTGACCGATATGGACGCGATCCTCTTCTGGATTCTGGCGGTCGGCGCGGTGATGGCGTCGCTGCTCGTCATCGGGCAGCGCAACCCGATGTACAGCGTGCTGCTGCTGATCGTCTCGTTCGGGGCGTTGTCGGGGCTCTACGTGCTGCTCGGCGCGCCGTTCGTGGCGGCGATTCAGATCATCATCTACGCCGGCGCGATCATGGTGCTGTTCCTCTTCGTCGTCATGCTGCTCAACGTGCCGACCGAGGATCCGCCGACCGGCTATCACGCGCGGTTCATCGGCGGCGCCGGGCCGCGGCGGTTCGGCGCGGTGCTCTCGCTCGTGCTCGCGGTGGAGCTGTGGTGGGCGGTGAGCCGGCTGCAGCAGACGCCGCTGCCGGGTCAGTCGCAGCCCGACACGTCGGTCTACGACATCGGCATCACGCTGTTCCGCGAGTACGGCTTCGCGTTCGAAGCCACCTCCGTGCTGATCCTGGTCGCCATGGTCGGCGCGATCATCCTGGCGCGAAAGGAGCCCCGCTAGGTGCTGCCCGAACCGACGCTCAACCACTACCTGATGCTCTCGGCCGTGCTCTTCGCCATCGGCACCGCCGGCGTCTTTCTGCGCCGCAACATCATCACCATCCTGCTCTCGGTCGAGGTGATGCTGAACGCGGTCAACCTCACGTTCGTCGCCGTCGATCGCTATCTCGGATCGGTGGACGGGCAGATCATCGTCTTCTTCGTCATGACCGTGGCCGCGGCCGAAGCCGCCGTCGGCCTCGCCGTCGTCATCGCACTGTTCCGGCACAAGGACTCGCTCAGTCCGGACGTGTTCACGTCGCTGAAGTGGTGACCGCGTGCTGTATCTGATTCCACTCCTGCCGCTCGTCGGGTTCCTGTTCAACGCCACGATCGGACGGCGCTCGCCGAAGGGCGTCTCCGGCCTGGTCGCGACGGGGGCGATGGCGGCGGCGTTCGGCGTCGCGGTGGTGGCGGTGATGCGCGTCCTCGGCATGGACGCGAACGCCGGCGTCCGCGCCATCGACGAGGTCGTGTTCTCGTGGATCGCGTCGGGCCCGCTGCAGGTGCCGCTCGCGTTCCGGCTCGACCCGCTGTCGTCGGTGATGGTGCTGGTGATCACCGGGATCGGCACGCTCATCCATCTCTACTCGACGTCGTACATGCACGAGGAGAGCGACAGCGAATACGCGCGCTACTTCTCGTACCTGAACCTGTTCGCGGCGTTCATGCTGGTGCTGGTACTCGGCGCCAACTTCCCGGTGATGTTCATCGGCTGGGAAGGGGTCGGCCTCTGCTCGTATCTGCTGATCGGCTTCTGGTTCACGAAGCCGTCGGCCGCCGATGCCGGCAAGAAGGCGTTCGTCGTCAACCGCATCGGCGACTTCGGCTTCATCGTCGGCATGCTGATCCTGTTCTGGCAGTTCGGCTCGCTGAACTTCCTGGACATCGCCGCCGCCGTTGCCGCGCTGCCGATCGAGCCGGCGGCGATCGGCGGCGGCATCCTGACGATCGCGACGCTGCTCCTGTTCCTCGGCGCCACCGGCAAGTCGGCGCAGATTCCGCTCTACGTCTGGCTGCCGGACGCGATGGAAGGTCCAACGCCGGTCTCGGCGCTGATCCACGCGGCGACGATGGTCACCGCCGGCGTCTACATGATCGGCCGCAACGCCGTGCTCTTCAGCCACGCGCCGTTCACGCTCGAGGTCGTCGCCGTCATCGGCGTGCTCACGGCGCTCATGGCCGGCACCATCGGCCTGGTGCAGAACGACATCAAGCGCGTGCTCGCGTACTCGACCGTCTCGCAGCTCGGCTACATGTTCCTGGCGATGGGCGTCGGCGCGTTCGGCGCCGGCATCTTCCATCTCTACACCCACGCGTTCTTCAAGGCGCTCTTGTTCCTCGGATCGGGCGCGGTGATCCATGCGCTCCACGGCGAGCAGGACATGCGTCACATGGGCGGCCTGCGCAAGGCGCTGCCGATCACGTTCTGGACCTTCGTCGTCGGCACCGTCGCGATCGCCGGCATCCCGCCGCTTGCCGGCTTCTTCTCGAAGGACGAGATTCTCTGGAAGACGTTTGCCGGCGGGCACACGGTGCTGTGGGTGCTGGCCGTCGCGACCGCGTTCCTCACAGCGACCTACATGTTCCGCCTGCTGTACATGACGTTCTTCGGGGAGCGCCGCACCGAGCACGAGGCACCGAGCACGTCGCACGGAGCACCTGGCACTTCGCACGGGGCACTTGGCACGTCGCACGGGCACGGAGCACCGAGCACCGAGCACG
>DASTCC010000004.1:0-3215 GCA_035711465.1 Vicinamibacterales bacterium | reverse complement strand
CGGATGCTGCTCAAGTACCCGGGCCTCACCCTCGTCGGCGGCCTCGCCGTGGCGGTGGCGATTGCGATCGGCGCCACGTCGTTCGTGATCATCTCGCAGGCCGTCCGCCCCGACTTTCCGATCGCCGGCGGCGATCGGCTGATGGCGGTGATTTACAACACCGAGAATCCCGGCAACCCCGAGCGCCGGCTGTGGGCCGACCTGCAGGAGTGGCGCGGCTCGATCGAGTCACTCGAGCACCTTGGCGCGTTCCGTCGAATCGAGCACACGCTGACCGGCGGCATCGCCGCGTCCGAGCCCGTCCGCGTGGCGGAGATGAGCGCCGCGGGCTTCGCCGTGGCGGCCTCGCCGCCCCTCGTCGGCCGGCACCTGCTGGAGGACGATGAGCGCCCCGGCGCACCGCTGGTGCTGGTGATCAGCCATCGCGCCTGGCAGATGCGCTTTGCCGGTGATGCGTCGATCGTCGGACGCGCCGTCACGCTGGGCGGCGTGCCGCACACGGTGGTGGGGGTGATGCCGGAGGGCTTCCGCTTCCCGGTGAATCACGATTACTGGACGCCGTTGCGCCTCGACGCGGCGCACCACGATCGGCTCGACGGACCGGTGCTCCACGTGTTTGCGCGCCTCAAGCCCGGCGTCTCGGTCGCGCAGGCGCAGGCCGAGCTGGCGACGATCACCGCGCGCAATGCCGCGGCCGACCCCGCGAAGTACGGGCGCCTGCATCTCGCGCTGCTGCCGTACACGATGGAACATTCCGACATCGACGAGCCGGCGGTCGCGTGGATGCTGGGGATCGTCCAGGTGTTGATCAGCATGCTGGTGGTGGTAGTGAGCCTGAACCTGGCCATCCTCGTCTACGCGCGCACCATGGCGCGAATGGGCGAACTGGCGGTGCGCTCGGCGCTCGGCGCGACCCGCAAGCGGATTCTGGCGCAACTGTTTCTCGAGGCCGCCGCGCTCACCGGCGTCGGCGCGCTAATCGGTCTCACGCTCGCAGACGTCGTGCTGGAGCAGCTACAGGCGCTGCTATCGCCGATCGAAGCCGTACCGTTCTGGTTCCAACTCGACTTGAACGTGCTGACCATGGCCTACGGTCTCGGCATGGCCATCCTGGCTGCGATCCTGGTCGGCGTGTTGCCCGGGATCAGGGCGACGGGCTCGGCGATGCACGCGCACCTGCGCGAAGCGACCGCCGGCTCCGGGGGCGCGCGCCTCGGCGGCACGTGGACGCTGCTGGTCGTTGCGCAGGTCGCCATCGCCGTTGCCGCGCTGCCGCTCGCGATCTTCATTGTCTGGCACGTGGTGCGCGCCGACTTCACTTTTCCGGGCTTCCCGGTGGATCAATTCGTGACCGCCGAGATCGCGATGAACGATCCTGCTCCGCTGCGCGCGCGGCACGCCGAACTGATCCGCCGTCTCGAGGCGGAGCCGGGCATCGCGGCCGTGACGTTCTCATCGGCAGTGCCCGGGCGCGCGTCGGCCTACCGGCGGCTCGAATTCGACGGCGGACCGCCGGTCGAAGACGCGGAGCGCCGCAACGTCGCGGTCGTGCTGGTCGGCACGAACATGCTGGACGTGTACCAGGCGGGGCTGATTGCCGGACGGACGTTCGAGGTGGCCGACGCGGGACGCCCGGTGCTCGTCGTCAATCGCGCTTTCGTGAACCGGCTCATGGGCGGGGGGGCCGTGCTCGGGCAGCGCGTCCGCTTCTCGCGAACGCCGGCGCCGCCTGAACGCGATCCGGGTGAGTGGCGCGACATCGTCGGCGTCGTCGACGACTTCCCGGCTGTTTCGCTCGAGCCCGGCGTGGAAGGAGACCCGACGGTGTACCACCCAGTAGCCGCGGGCGAGGCGCATCCGTTCACGCTCGCGGTGCGCGCCCCGGCGGCACAGCACGCGTCGATCATCGCGCGCGTCCGAGCGATCGGCGTCGAAGTCGATCCGGCGCTGCAGGTCTCACGGTTGATGTCGCTGACCGACGCCTACGACCGGCAGCGGCGGTTCGGCCGCATGCTGGCGGCGGGCCTGGCGGTCGTCACGCTCAGCGTGCTGCTGCTCTCGGCCGCGGGCATCTACGCGCTGATGTCGTTCACGGTGGCGCAGCGCGCGCGCGAGATCGGCATTCGCGCCGCGCTCGGCGCCCAGCCGCGCCGGCTGCTGGCGAGCGTGTTTGGCCGTGCGCTCGTGCAACTCGGCGCCGGCGTCACCGTCGGCTCGGTGCTGTCCGCGGCGATCCTGTCGAACACCGAGCTCAGCGGCGAGCGTCAGGTCCTGCTCGTCTTCGCGGTGGCCGCGATTCTCGTCAGCGTCGGTGTATGTGCAGCGGCCGGACCCGCGAGAAACGGGTTACGGATCCAGGCCGCTGACGTGCTGCGCGGGGATTAGCCGCCGAAGCGGAAGGTCACGCCGATGGTGGCGCGCCAGTAATCAAAGTCTTCGAGCCCGAAGTCCTCGTCGATGAAGTCGTCATCCTCGTCCGGGTCGTCGTCGTCGCCCTGCTCGAGGGCCCGGAAGTAGCGGATGTCGCCGCGCAGGCCGACGTTATCGGAGAAGAAGACGTGCAGGCCGCCGCCGACGTTGAAGCCGGTCTCGTTGGTGCTGAGATTGTCGAACAGGTCGGCAGGGCTCTCGATGTTCGCGCGCATCAGCCCGACGCCGCCCGCGAGATAGGGCCGGATGCCGCCGCCGGTGGTGCCGCCGACCGGGACGCCGACGATCAGGTTGCCCATGAACGTCTGGATGCTCGAATCGAGGTCGAGCAGCTCGATGTCCTCTTCAGCGCCTTTCAACTGGAAGAAGTTGGGCGCAAGGCTGTAGTCGACCTCGAAGCCGAAGATGCCGCCGCCCATCCAGCTGAGGCTGCCGCCAAAGGTGAATCGAGATTCGAACTGATCGTCGAATTCCTCGACGTCGAACGTGTTGGCAGCACCCCCGAACACGACGCCGAGATACGGCGTGAACAGCCAGTCCGCCGCCGCCGGACGAGCGACCGCCGACAGGAATACCGCCACTAGCACCGTTCGTATGATGAGTCTGAAACCGTAATTCATCTGCAAGCTCCCCCTGCGCGGGTCCGTTGCAAAGGGGACGCCATGTGGAATCGATCTAATGCCGAGCTGGATGTACGCAGTCTTGCCGGAATTCGATACTTCGCGCTTGTGCCGCGGCAAGCGGGCGGGTATCGTTAGCGCTTCGGCGACAATCGCACGACGGAT
>DASTCC010000003.1:0-2602 GCA_035711465.1 Vicinamibacterales bacterium | reverse complement strand
CGATCTCGTCATCGCCAACGTCGAGAACTCGGCCGCCGGTTTCGGCGTCACGGGAGATATCGCCGAGACCATCCTCCGCTCCGGCGTGGACGTCATGACGTCGGGCAACCACGTCTGGGACAAGAAGGAAGTCCTCGAGTACATGCCGCGTCAACCGCGCCTCCTCCGGCCGGCGAATTTTCCCGCCGGCGTCCCGGGTCGCGGCAGCTATCTCGGACGGACGCGTACCGGAGAGCCGGTGGGGGTGATCAACCTGATGGGGCGCATCTTCATGAATCCCCTCGACGACCCCTTTGCCGTGGCGTTGCGCGAGATCGAAACCCTGCGCGCAAAAACGCGCATCATCGTCGTCGACTTTCACGCGGAAGCGACCTCCGAGAAGATCGCGATGGGCTGGCACCTCGACGGCCGGGTGACGGCGGTGCTGGGCACGCACACGCACGTGCAGACCGCCGACGAGCGTATCCTTCCGAAGGGAACCGCGTATCAGACGGACGTCGGGATGACGGGCCCGTACGACTCGATCATCGGCGTGACGATCGACGCGGCGCTCGGCCGATTCCTCAACTCGATGCCTGCGCGGTTCGAGGCGGCGACCGGTCCGGCGCGCCTCAACGCCGTCGTCGTGACGGCGGATGCGGCCACGGGAAAGGCCACCAGCATCGAGCGGCTCAACATGGCGGCCCAGGACATCGGCGCCTGAGAGGTCCCGTGTCGGATCTGTTCTCGCAACCGTTCGAAGACGAGCCGCCTGACGACGCAGGGGCGGAAGTCGCGAAGTCTGCACCCGCGCGCCGCATCTTCTCGGTCGCCGAGTTGACGTCGGCAATTCGCGCGGCGATCGAGTCGCGCTTCGGCGATGTCTGGGTCCAGGGGGAGATCTCCAACCTCCGCGTGTGGCACACCGGCCACATGTACTTCACGCTGAAGGACCAGACGGCGCAGATTCGCGCCGTCATGTTCCGGGCCGCGAGCCACTACCTGCGCTTCAAGCCGGAGGACGGCCTGCACGTGATCGCGCGCGGCCGGCTGGGCGTCTACGACGCGAAGGGGGAGTACCAGATCGTCTGCGAGCACCTCGAGCCGCAGGGGGTGGGAGCGTTGCAGCTGGCGTTCGACCAGCTCAAGAAGAAGCTCCACGCGGAAGGTCTCTTCGCCGCAGAACGCAAGCGGCCGCTCCCGCCGCTCCCGCGCAAGATCGGCATCGTCACGGCGCTCGACGGCGCGGCGCTGCGCGACATCATCAAGGTGCTCCGCCGGCGGCACCCCGCCGCGCACATCGTGATTCGCCCATCACGCGTGCAGGGGGACGGCGCCGCCGGCGAAATCGCGAAGGGGCTGCGCGCGATTGCGAAGGTCCCGGGCGTCGAGGTGGTCATCGTGGGGCGCGGCGGCGGATCGGCGGAAGATCTGCGGTCGTTCAATGACGAAATCGTCGCGCGCGCGATCGCCGCCTCCCCCATTCCCGTGATCTCGGCCGTCGGACACGAAACAGACGTCACGATCGCTGATTTCGTCGCCGACCTCCGCGCGCCGACGCCGTCAGCGGCCGCCGAGATCATCGTCGCGGCGCGGGACAGGTGCGGCAGCCGCATCGCCTCGCTGCTCCAGCGCCTGGATGCGGCAATCCGCGCGGACGTGCAGCGCCGGAAGCACGTCGTCCAGGTGCTCTCGAGCCGCCGCGGGCTGGCCGGCTGGCAGGCGGCTGTGGCGATGCGCGGACGACGGACCGCCGACCTGACGCACCGCCTGCGCCGTGCGGCCGTCGCGCTCGTGGCCCGCCGCCAGCAGGAGTACCGGAGGCTCCGCCTCGCCCTGGAAGCCCGCGACGTCCGCCGGCGGCTGACCGCCGTTCGCGGACGCCTGACCGCCGCGGACGGCCGGCTCCAGGCGGCCGCGCGGCGCACGCGCGATCGCGCCGACGCGCGGTTCAGGGTGCTCGCCGGACGGCTCGACAACCTGAGCCCGCTCGCCGTCCTCGCGCGCGGATACGCCGTATGCTGGAACGAGGAGCGCACGGCGATCATCCACAGCGCGACGCAGGTGAGGCCCGGCGATCGCGTCCGCGTCACGCTGCACGAGGGAGAGCTGCACTGCGACGTCCGCAAGGAATGAGCATGGACCCGACCATCAAGGATTTCGAATCAGCGACCGCCGAGCTCGACGCCATCGTCCGCAAGCTCGAGGAAGGCGACCTGCCGCTCGAGAAATCGATGGAGCTGTACGAGCGAGGCCTGCACCTCTCACGGTTCTGCCACGCGAAAATCGAGGAAGCGGAACGCCGCATCGAGCTCCTCGGCGAGCGCGGCGACGTGCGAACGGCGCCCGCGGCCCTGGGCCTCGGCGCCGAAGACGAGGGCCCGACCAGGCGGTGAGGGACTGGCTGGACGCACGCCGCACCACCATCGACGCGGCGCTGCAGCGGTTTCTCCCCACGCCGCCCGCTGCGCCGGCCATCCTCTGCGACGCCATGCGCTACAGCGTCCTGGCTGGCGGCAAGCGCCTCAGGCCGCTCCTCGTGATCGCGTCGGCCGAGGCCGTCGCCAGCGTGACGGATCTCGCAGAGGCCCAGGCGCACGAGCTCGCCCTGCCCGCCGCGTGC
>DASTCC010000002.1:0-10741 GCA_035711465.1 Vicinamibacterales bacterium | reverse complement strand
AAATAACACCAAGCCGGCGCCCGGTCAACCCGGCGCCAGACGCCGCTCAGTTCGCCCTGAGTACTTCGCTCACGTCCACCCGAGTCGCGCGGATCGCTGGCGCCAGACTCGCCGCGACGACGACGAGCGCGAGCACGCCGGCCGCCGTCGCATAGATCCACGGCTCCGTCGTCGAGACGCCGAACAACTGCGCGCGGAGGACCTGGGCGCCGCCCGCTGATAGCGCCAGGCCGATCGCGATGCCGCTGACCGCGAGGATCAACGCCCGTCGCAGCACGACCCACAGAATGGATCGAGGTCCGGCGCCGACCGCCATGCGAATCCCGAGCTCGCGGCGGCGATCGAGGACGGTCTCGGAGATCAACCCGTAGAGCCCGACGGCGGCCATGAGGAGACCCAGCGCCGCGAGCGTCGCGAGCACCGACGAGATGATGCGCCGGCCGCCAATCTGAAACGCGAGACCGTCGGCAAGCGAGGCGCGGCCGAAGAGCGGCAGCGCCGCATCGATTGACGAGGAGACGTCACGGAGCGACGCCGAAACAATGGGCGCCGCGCCGCCGGCGCGGGCCAGAATCGTCGCGCGGAAGAGCCCGATGCGGCCGAATGGTCGGTACATCATCGGCGTCCAGTCCGTGCCGGCGCCGAGCATCCGCACGTCCGCCGCGACGCCGACGACCGCGCACTGGAGCGGCGCGCGAGATCCCTGCGGCAGCATGACTACGCGATTCAATGCGTCGGCCGATCCGAACAGGCGCGTCGCCAGCGACTCGCTGAGGACGATCGGTCCGCAGAGCCCGTCCTGCGCCGCGAACGTCTCGTCGTCGCTGAACGGCCGGCCGCGCACGATCGGCAGACCGAGCACGCGAAAGTAGTCGGCGCTGACGCCGTTCGTCGGGACGGAGAGAATCGGCGCGGCGTCGCCGGGCGCTTGCACGCGGGTGCGCAGCGCCGTGCCAAGAACCGGCGCGCTGCTGCTGACGCTGACCGCGGCGATGTCCGGCCGCGCCCGTGCGCGCGTCAGCAGCTCGCGGTAGTACGCCTCCGCGCGCGCGTCGTCGTAGCCGTTGTCGTCCGGCGAGACGTGCGCACTCGCGATCGGCGACGGATCGAAGCCGAGGTCGTCGGCGAGGAGGTTGCGCACCGTCGCGAGCAGAAGGACGCTGCCGACCAGCAGCGACAACGACAGCGCCAGCTGCGTGACCGAAAGCGCCTGACGCAGCCGCGGCGTTCGCGCGGGCATCGCGGCGCCCAGCTCGAAACGGCTCCCCGGGCCGCGGACGAGTGCGGGCACGCCACCGAAGGCAAGGCCGACGACGAGTGCGCTGATCACCGACAACGCGATGACGCGCCAGTCGAGCGGCAGCGCGGCAAAGCCGGCCTGGGGAATGACGACGTTCTCGAGTCCGCGCGAGAGGAGCAATGTCAGCAGCAATCCGAGGGCCGCGCCAGCGACGGCCAGGAGCGACACCTCGATCAGATGCGCGCGCAGAAGCTGCCAGCGCGACGCGCCGAGCGCGGTTCGCGTCGCCATCTCCTGACGCCGGCGGGCGCGGCGGAACAGCATCAGGTTGCCGACGTTGGCGCCTGCGAGGAGAAGGAGCAGCCCGGCCGCTCCAGTCAGGAGCGCGGCCATGCGCGCGACGTCGCTTCCCATCCGCGGCGTCGAGAACGACATCCCCGCCTGACGAGTGACCTCGACCTCGGCGATCGGCAGCGCCCGGGGCTCACCTGGCGGCAGCGCTCGCGTGGCCGCGGCAAGCTCCGCTCGGGCGCTCGCCTCGTCGGCATCCGGCGCCAGACGCCCGATGAACGTCTCGAACACGCCCCGGCGCATGCTCTCCGCCCAGCGGCCGCGCGGAGTGTGATTCGCATAGAGCCACGCCGCGCCGGGCAACCACATCTGCGCGTAGTGATCGTTGTTGAGGCCGCGGAATCCGTCCGCAGCGACGCCGACGACGGTGAACGCGAGGCCGTTCACGAAGACGGTCCGGTTCACGGCGGCCGCGGCGTCGTCGAAGAGCCGCGACGCCAGCGTATGCCCGAGAATCACGACCGGCACGACGTCCGCCGGCCGGTCCTCCTCCGCCGTGAAGTGCCGGCCCGCGGCCATGCGCAGGCCGAGCACGCGAAAGTACTCGTGCATGACAAAGGAGACGTCGACGTAGAGCGCGTCGACGCCGGGCGCCACGATCGACGCCGACGTATCGAGATAGCCGGCCAGGCCGGTCATCGTCGACAGACGCGCGGTCAGCTGGGCGTGATTGGCGTACGACAACGCCGCAGGATCCGTGTCGCCGGTCGCGTCACGGGTGATGACGCCAACGCGCACGAGCCGATCGGCGGTCACGCCCGGCGCGGCACGGAAGAACAGCGCGTTCGCGAGCGCGAACGTGCCGGCGAGCGGCACGCTGCCGAGCGCGATCGTCAGCACCGCCGCCGCGGCAAAGCCGGGATGGCGACGGAACAGCCGCAGGGTCGCGTGAACGTCGCGGCGGAGCGACTCGACGGCGGTCACGAGACGGCTGCGCTGCATGGAGGGCTCATCGAGAGCATAACGCGCTCGAAGGTGGGAGGTGAACGTGCGGTTCGGCGAAGTGATTGAGCGCCTGACGGCCAGGATGCACAATACCCTTCATCTGCCCTGAAACCGACAATCCTCGTGCTCGTCTGCGCGCCGTTCGCGTTGGGATTCGCCGTTCACGCTCGACCGGCAAACGTCGCGTTCCAGCAGACGACCGGCCTGGTCCAACTGCTGCGCCAGCGCGACGTGCCCTTCGAGCTGATCGTGTTCCCGGACGACACGCAGGAGTCGCTGCTCCACAGCCGCTGGCTCTACACGCTGGGGCGCATGGAGACGTTCATCCACCAGTACCTTGGGGATGCGGTCAATACGGGCGGGAGGCGGTGGGAACGGCGGAACGATTAGTGCGAAGCGCTTCCGAACAGATCGGCGACCGACAGACGAAAGTCCGTGACCGCTTCCGAGGCCATCACGTCGCCACGTGACGCCATCGACTCCGACTTCGACCACTGCTGCCCTGCCTCGGTGCGAGCCCAGACGGTGGCTGACGCGGCATCCGGATCGACGAGCCAGTACTCGCGGACGCCGACGCGGTCGTACAGGTGCCACTTGATCGTCTCGTCGCGCCGCTTCGTGCCGGCCGACAACACTTCAATCACCACCGCCGGCGCGCCGCGGACATGTTGCGGCGTGAGGATCTCCGTCTGGTCACGCAGCACGACCAGCAGATCGGGCTCGACGACGTCGTGATCGGAGAGCACCACGTCGAGCGGCGACAGAAGCACCTCGCCCTGTCCGGTTCTCGTAAGGCAGTCGTGAATCGCGAGGAACAGCCGACCGACAAGCCGCTGGTGCGGGAGGTTGGGCGAGGGCGTCACGTAGTGCTCCCCGTCGATGAGCTCGTGCCGCAGCCCGTCGTCGGGAGAGCGCAGAAGGTCCTCGTAGGTGAGCTTCGCCGGCGAGGTCGATTTCATGTCGTCCCTGCCGTCCACGGACGGAGCATAGCATCGTCTCAGCGGACGGGCTGCGCTGGATTGGCAGTGCGAGTAGCGTGCCAGAGGCGGGCGCGGAATCAGGCCGATTTCGCGCGAGCGGTTGGGAAAGTTGCAGATTCTGCTATGCCGGGCCCCAGCTCGGCTAGAACGTGGGTGGAAGTTTGATCCAACTGGACCTTGCGATTCGAGGCCCTCTCATCCTCAGCTTGATTGCGAGCCCGCTCCTGGCTTGTACCGCGCCGCGACCGGATCCAGCGTCGGAGCCAACGACATCGCGTCTTCGATGCTCTCCATTGATCGCTCGCCGTCGTCACCCGTCATTTAGGTAGTATCTCGATCGCCACCGCAACCCGCGATCCCGGATCGCCCCCAGCGCGCCACGTGACGTACACGGGCAGCGCCGGATTGACCGCCCCGCAAGTCACGGACCCCGTGATGTCGTTTCGATACGTGATGAAGTCGACCGAAGTCAGATCAGGCGACGTGACCTCGCTCTGGCCGTCGGCTGTCTTGACGCGGAACGTGACGCCTTTGCCGACGACGCAGTCGATGCGTTCGAGCGTGCCCTCGAGGCGCTGCTCGCCCGGCTGGAGCGGTCTGAACACGGGCTGCCCCATCCGCGACCCGCTGAGCTCCGAGGTCGTCTCGGCGGAACCCGAGCCGACAGCCGAAGGGACTGGCGCCGGCCCACCGCCACCAGCGCGGCGACTGCGCGCGGTTTCCATCTCGACGACGCTGCCCATCAATCGTCTCGCCCTGTCGCGAACATCTTCCGGGAATCGCGTCGTCATCAGCAGGCCGAGCAGCTCGCGCGCCGATGCGAACTCCTGCAGGCGCGCGAACACCTGCGCCAGCAGCATCGCGTACTCGGGACGGCCCGGAGTGCTCAGTACCGCGCGCTGCAACGCCGAGCGCGTTTCGGCGGTCGGCCCCGCCGCTGTCGCCATCTCGATTCTGGCCAGCCGCGCGGCGGCGTGTGCGAAGGGCTGTCGGCCGTCGGCCGATTGCGCGAGCAGCGTTCTCACCGCCGCCACATCGTCGGCGGTGATCGACGCGCCGCGAGTTTCGAGCGCCGAGGCGAGGTTGACGCCGGCCAGATAGCGCACGAACCAGTCGTCGGCCGAGGCCGCGGCGCGCAGAGCCGGCTCGATTCCGGCCTCCTGTCGACGCTCCAGATGCAGCATCGCGTTGACGACGCCGATGCGGACGTCGCTGGAATCGCGTCCGGCCGCCGCGCGCAGCCGCGTCTCTGCGGCGTCGAGCTGCGCCATCTCGATGAGGTAGTGTGCCTGGAAGGCATCGACGTCCGACGGCGTCATCGGCGCCGGCGCCCCTTCGAACTTCGCGACCGCATCGGTGAACTTGTGGAGCGTCTCCATGTACGAAGCGCCGCGGATGTAGGTCTCGAGTGCCTTGGCGATGTCCTCGGAGCCGAACGCCCGCTGCCAGGCGTCGACCGACGGCGTCCCGCGGACGATCTCGCTCATGTAGACCTGGAGCTGCTTCAGGCGATTGGGCTTGCCCTGCAACAGCATGTGCGTCAGCGCCCACGACTGCGCGTAGAGCACCGACCGCCGGGTGCCCTCGTTGTACATCGGGGAGTCATGGGTGACGCCGAGCAACTCCGGCAGCGTCAACAGGCGGCGCTCGTTGAGGAGCTGGAGATGGCCCTCATAGACGCGCCCGATCACCGCCTCGCGGCCGCGGTCGAGCTGGAACGTGCTGTAGTACTCCGCCAGGCCTTCGCTCAACCACACCGGCAGCCGCATGCCGCTGTTCGACACCATCAGGTGCGCGAACTCATGGAACACGACGCGCAGGCCTTCGTCGCGGCGATCGATGCGCATCGAGATGAAGTTGACGTCGCGTCGGGGCACGAACAGGCCGAGCACGTCCACCCGCTTGCCCTGATACGTCGGCATGAACGGCGCGTACGACGACTCGCTGCGAAAGACGAGGACGACGGTGGGCACCGGCGAGTGGGTCAGCCGCTCGTCGAGCACGCGGCCGAGCACCTCGCGAAAGCCTTCGAACTTGATCGCGACGTCGCGGAGCTCGCCGTCGCCGACCTCGCCGATGACGATGAAGTTCGGACTGTCGAGCCGCCGCCACCGCGATTGCGGCGCGGCGGCGGCAGCCGCGAGGATCAGAACGAGGACGAGCGAGGCAGCGCGGGCGACGCAGACCATGGCGCGTCCTCCGGAGGGGTGAGGGCGAAGCGAGTTCTGAGTATCAGAAGATGGAATACACCGCGCCGATGCTGAACACGATCGCATCGGCCTTCCAGCGGTTCCGGAACTCGGTGCCGTTCTGGTCGCGATAGATCACGTCCGGCTTGTTCCACACGTAGCCGCCGAAGCCGACGATGCCGACGCGCGGGGCGACCGAGTAAGTGACGTTGACACCGACGCGGTAGGCCCAGCTGTTGTCGATGTCCAGCTCCGGCGTGAACGGGCCGGGCGGCAGCGTCCGCACGAACTCGTCGTGGAAATCGAGATCGTTGAACGACGGTCCGGTGACGGCGGAAAAGCTGACCAGGACCGGTTGATTGCCGACGGTGTAGGAGACGCCGCCCATGAGCGGCCGGACGCGCAGGCGGGCGAAGTCGCCGCTCGCGCCCGATGGATTGTCGACGTCGGCGCGGAACCAGTTCAGCGCCCCGGCGATGCCCCACCCCTTCTTCGGGTTGAGCCGCACCAGCGGTCCGAAGCCGGTGAGCGAACCGACGTCGCTGTCGGTAGGCGACATCCAGGTGACCGAGGCGCCGATGCCGACGCGGCCTTCCGTCTGCGCCGCGGCGGGAACGGCCACGCACACACATAGCAACGCGATCGCGACTATCTGCTTCATGGAAACACTCTCCCCCACGTGGTCGCGGCCATGGATGGCGCCGCGCGCGAACCGAATGGCGCGCCTACTATATGCCGGCGGCCGTGCGGCCGCACGGCAAATTGCGCCGGCCGGCCGGGCTCGTGTCAGGAGATTTTTCGGTAGACGGTGGTGACCGTATTGAACTTCGACCGCGATTCGATCGTCAGCTGCTCGCCTCGCCGAACAAGCCGGGTCTGCGAGATCCAGGCGCCGCTGCGGTAGTGGTCGACGGTCAGGACGTTGCCCGAGCGGAACGCGCGTGACTCGATGGCTGTCAGGTGCAGGCCCTCGCCCATTGCCGGCACGCCATCGAGCCGGCAGACGAGCGTGATCGGGCCGGTCCCGGCCGTCGCCGAGAGCGTGACCGCATTGTCGTCCTGATCAATCGTGATGCGCGATGGCGTCAGCATCAGGCCGACCTCGAACAGCTTGTCGGCGCGGTCGGCATCGGCCGCGATCCAGGAGCCGGCGAAGTCTGCCGACGGCTGAATGATGACCGGCGGCGGCGGTGGCGGCGGTGGCTGATCGGGCCGGCGTGCCGGCGGCGCAATCGACGGCGCGATCGCGCGCGGAGGTGGCGGCGGCGGTGGCGGAGGCGGTTGCGGCGACGCCGGCGGCGGTACGGGCGGCGGCGACGGCGGTCCCTGCAGGGCGGCGTCAACCGGCGTGGCAATGAAGATCGCCGCGGGTGTGAGCGCCGAAAGCGGCAGCGCCGTGGCGATCACGAGAATGGCGGCGCCAGCGCTCGCCGTCGAGGCACGGCCGCGGGCGATGCGGCCGTCGAGCAAAGCCGAGACGCGCGACTCGAGCCGCGACCGGCCGAACATCGCCGGCGCGGCGGCGTCGAGCGGACGTCGCGCGCCGAGAGCGCGCGCGAGCGCGACGAGCTCGTCGGCGTAATCCGACGCGCGCACGCCCGACCGCAGCACCGCGTCATCGCAGGCCCGTTCGCTTTCCTGCCGCATCTGGATCGCGGCCAGCCACACGAGCGGGTTGTGCCAGCACAAAGCGACGGCGCCGCGGCCGAGCAGCGACCACAACACGTCGCGGCGCGCGACGTGGGCCAGCTCGTGCGCCAGCACCGCGTCGAGCCGGTGCGCCGGCCACGCCGCCGCAGCTGACGGCAGGAGAATCACGGGCCGGCGAGTCCCCCACGTCACCGGAACGCAGTCATCCGGCGTGACGAGGAGCCGCACGGGCCGTTCGATGCCAGCCGATCGCTGCAGCTGTTCGAGCCGGATACGGATCCGCGGTTCGACCCGGGAGCTCGCTTGCCGTGCCAGCCGACGCACACCGAATTCACCGGCAACGACGCGCAGCAGCAACAGACCGACGCCCATCGCCCAGATGAGTGTGACGCTGACGCCCGACCCTCGTGATGCGGTCGCTGCCGCACCCGCCGAAGGCGCGCGATCGTCCGGCCGTGCTTCGAGACCGGTGTCGATCGTCGTCGCCGGCACGGAGGCCAGCGGCTGAATCACGTTGACCGTCGCAGAGATGATCACCGGCCACCGCGGCAGCACCGACATACCGAGCGCGATGCCGATCGCGCCGATCAGGCCCGCGACCCAGACCGCATGGCGCGACGCTGCGGAGCCCCTGCGCAAGAGGAGCGCCGCGACGCCACTCGCCGCGAGCACGATCGACGTCTTGAACAGCAGTTCGAGGAGGAACATGATCAGCGTCCTTCCTTGCGCGCGGCGGCGATGCGTCGGGTGAGGTCGTCGAGCTGCCTCTTGTCGAGCGAGCGATCGAGATCGAGCAGCGCGGCGACCGCGTCCTGGGTGGACCCATCGAAGAAGGTGTCGACGAGCTGCCGAAGCGCCGACCTCGCCTCGGAGGTGCGCGGCGCGACCGGCTCGTAGACGTATCGGGCGCCGTCGCTCTCGTGGCGCACGTGCTTCTTGGCTTCGAGAATCCGCAGCAGGGCGCGCACCGCCGAATAGCTCGGCGCCGCGGGGAGCTCGGCCTGGACCTCGGCGGCCGTCGCGCGCCGCAACCGGTGCAGCACGTTCATGATCTGGCGTTCGCGGCGCGAGAGGGTGTCGGCGCGATGGGACATGATGCTAAGAAATTAGCACGCTGCTAAGAACTTAGCAAGCATGCCGGCGATATGCTGCTCGCCCGGATTGCCGCGACGGTGGCGGCTCGAGCCGTCTCGAGTGACGACGGCTACACATCCAGCCGCCCGTGACCCGGCCCCGCGTCGAATGTCGTGGTCTACCCGCGCTCGCGTCGGCGGGCGCGGGCGCAACTGCGACTGAAGCTGCAGCACGCGTGGCCGGCGGCGGTGCTCCTGCCCGATGGGCGCCAGGCGACGGCGCTTGTTAATGACCAATAAATATGGTCAAATGAACGGTCATCATGGTCAACGCCTCGAGCCCGTTCGGCGGCCAGACCCGGACCCGCGTCCTGCTGGCGCTCAGACTCCTCGAGGAAAGCTATCCCCGTGAGCTGGCGCGGGTGCTGGGGGTGTCGCTCAACGGCGTGCAGTCCGCGATCAGCGGGCTCGAGCGCGACGGCCTGGTCGCGAGCCGGGCCGCGGGGCGGACACGCCTGGTGCGGCTGAACCCGCGCTATTTCGCGCGCCAGGAGCTGCAACAGTACCTGCTCAAGCTTGCCGCGCCAGATCGCGACCTGCAGGCGCGCACCGCCACGTTGCGCCGTCGCCCTCGCCGGACGGGTAAGCCGGCCTGACGTGACGATCACCCGCCGTTCGACCCTGGCGGATGTCGCGGTCATCGTCGCTGCTAATCTCCGCTCCGCCGGGTTCACGGCCGTCCTGACCGGCGGTGCCTGTGCCACGATTTACTCGGACGGCGCTTATCAGTCGTACGACCTCGACTTCATCATTCGCGCTGGCGGCAACCGCCGCGACCTCGACCAGGCGATGGCAGGCATCGGCTTCGTCCGCGACGGCGATCGCTATCACCACCGGGCGACCGCGTTCTTCGTCGAGTTCCCCCGCGGACCGCTGGCCATAGGCGACGACGTCGACATTCGGCCGGTGGAGCTGAAGATTGGGCGGGGCCGGACGCTGGCACTCTCCCCGACCGACGCCTGCCGCGATCGGCTGGCGGCCTTCTATCACTGGTCGGACCGGCAGAGTCTGCACTCCGCGGTCGCGATCGCGCGGCGGCACCGGGTCAACCTGGCGGCGATCAGGAGATGGAGCGATCGCGAAGGCGCCGCCGACCGCTTTGCGGAGTTTCTCGCTGCGCTTCGCGACCGGCCGGCCCGAGCTACGCCTGCCCGCGCTCACGCAGCAAATCGCGCAGGTCCTCGTTGACCACGAAGAAGCCGACGAAGACGAACGGCGTCCGGAATCTCGCCTGGCAGAGGTTGGTGAGCTTCTTGTCCTGATCATCGACCTGCTTGACCGGATCGGTCGAGACCTTGTGCGACCAGCAGCCGCTGCGATCGAGCCGCAGGAAGTGAAAGTCGCCGCGGCCGCCGACCAGAGGCTGGATCACCGCGACCATATAGTGGACGTCCGGCGAATCCAGGCGCGCCGAAGGCACCGCGGTCGTCGCCGGTCCGGCGCCATCGTCAGCGAGTGCGGCTCTCAGCTCCGACTTGCTCCAGTTCTGCCGCTGCGAATCGTCAGGCGTGACGACGCTCTCCGTTTTCACGTTGGCGGCGTAGCCGTAGCAGGTGTTGTCGCAGAACGGGTCGGGCATCCAGCTCGACGGCCGGTAATGCGTCGATCCCAGTTCGAGGTCCGACGTATCGCACGTTGGCGGCAGGCCGTCGATGGCGTGCACCTCGTCGGAGAGCATCATCATTGGCGTCAGCCCGAACTCGCGCGCCAGCACCTCCGCGTTTGTCGAGAACAGGATGTTGTCGATCGTCTCGGCACTGGTGGCGGCCGCCGGCAGCGACGGCAGGTTGTTGCGATAGACGCGCATGGTGCGGCCGTTCATCGTCACATCGAATCCGCGGAAGCCCGTGACCGGCGGCTGCACGGCACGCTGATCGCGTTCGGACCGCCCAGCGGGACGCCCGCCGCGACGTGCGGCGTTGTTGGCGAACCAGCGCTGGACTCGGGCGACGTCGCCGGGCCGCGTGATCTCCCACTCCGGATCGCGAAGTCCGGAGAAGACGCGCATGCGCACGTGAATCCTGCTCATGGCCGGAGCAGCGGCACCAGGTCGCGCTCGGTCAGCCGGGCCCTCGCCTCGGGCGTCGACAGATAGAACCCGACCAGCGTGTAGGCGGTGTGGAATCGCGCCTGACGAAGATCCCGGATGACGTTGCCCTCGTCGTCCTCGTTCGTCACGGGATCGGTGCCCGGCTTGTGCGACCAGCAGCGATTGCTGTCGAGGCGGAAGAAGTGGCAGTCGCCGCTGTTGTC
>DASTCC010000001.1:0-6734 GCA_035711465.1 Vicinamibacterales bacterium | reverse complement strand
TGGCGCCGTAGATGACGCGCAGCCGCTCGTTGACGTTGCGCAGCCCGATGCCGTGCTCGGTCGAGGCCTCGAGCCGATCGGTCGGGATGCCGACGCCGTTGTCTTCGATCTCGACGACCGCGTGCCCGGCCCGCCGGGTGGCGCGAATGACGATGCGGCCCTCGCCGACTTTCCGGCCGAGCCCGTGCTTGATCGAGTTCTCGATGAGCGGCTGCAGGATCATGCTCGGCACGATGATGTCGAGGCTCGTCTCGTCGATGGCCTTCTGCACGACGAGCGTCGGCCCGAAGCGGACGCGCTCGATGTCGAGATACTCGTCGACCGCGGCGAGCTCTTCGCGCAGGGTCACGAAGTGTTCCTGCGATCGCAGCAGCCGGCGCAAGAGACCGGAGAGCTTGACGATCAGCACGCGCGCCGTCTCCGGCTGCGATCGGATCAGCGACGAGATCGAGGTCAGCGTGTTGAACAGGAAATGCGGATTGATCTGATTCGCGAGCGCCTCGACGCGCGCCGACATCAGCAGGGTTTCCTGTTCGGCCAGGCGATGCTCGATGCGGGCGGTGTTCCAGATCTTGATCGGCACGGCGACCTCGAGCACGGTGGCGAGGATCAGCAGCGCCCAGACCCACCAGCTCGCCTGATCGAGATCCGGCAGCACGAAGATGCGTTCCGGGAACCGGCCGCCGATCGCCTGGCGCAGCAGCTCGAGCAGCGCCGGCGCCGTGACCAGGATCAGCTGCCAGTCGATTGAGAGACGCCGGACCAGGCTCCAGGCCTTGCGATGGAGCTTGGTGACGAAGAACGGCGTGAACCGCCAGATCTCTTCCTTCGGGCAGATCTCGCGCAGGCCGCCGCCGGCAAAGCCGCACCCGACCGCGAAGGGCAGCGCGCCCCATTCGGACGCGAAGAGCGGCGGCACGCCCACGGCGATGCCGACGAGCGCGCCCGCGTAGGGCCCGGCGATGAGCCCGGCGAGAAACGATCCGCCGAGGGAGAGATCAGCGGCGTCGTAGTGAAGGAGCAGCCGCGCGCCGACGCCCGCGGTGAGCGGGATGCCGAGGCCGGCGGCGAAGATCAGCCGCTCGGGCCAGTCGCGCCGTTCGGTGAGCAGGATCCGCCGGAACCAACGGAACCGGACCAGCATGGTCGAGAGCGTCGCCGCGACCGCCAGCTTGACGACCAGCGTGATCAGCAGAAACTGATCGACCGTGAGAGACCGGGAAGCACCCTGCATCCGTCGTGACGCTAACTATAGCATTGGGAGAGAGTTAAGAGCTTCTGTTGTGCTGGGTGCTGAGTGCTGTGTGCTGGGTGCGCGGTTCTCGGGCGCGATCGCACCTAGCACCAGCCCCTGGACCCAGCACCCGGCACTCAGCACCCAGCACCCAGCACCGCCAAAGCTCTTATCGCCTAGCACTTAGCACCCAGCACCCGTCTGATATCATGCGGGAATGATTCGGCCGTTTCTCGTCGGTTTCGCGACCACCTTCAAGCACATGTTCAAGAAGCCGATCACGGTGAACTATCCGGACCAGAAGGTGCCGGTGTTCCCGAAGTACCGCGGCAAGCAGGTGCTGATGCGCGACGAGAACGGGCTCGAGAAGTGCGTCGCCTGCGGGCTGTGCGCGGTGGCGTGTCCGGCCGACGCGATCTACCTCGAGCCGGCCGAGAACGACGGCACGGTGCAGGCGGGCCCCCGCTACGCGAGCATCTACCAGATTCACAAGACGCGCTGCATCTTCTGCGGCTACTGCGAAGAGGCCTGCCCGGTCTCGGCAATCTTCATGGGCAAGGACTACGAGCTGGCCGTCTACAGCAGCAAAGACTTCATCTGGGACAAGCAGGATCTGCTCGTGCCGGCCGATGCCGAGCCGACTCAGGCCGTCCGGTAGCACCACCCCGATGCAGGGGTTCCTCGAAGCCATCGATCAACGCGTGCTCGTCGCCGACGGCGCGATGGGGACGATGCTGTACGGCCGCGGCATCTTTCTCAACCGCTGCTTCGACGAGCTGAACCTCTCGCAGCCCGACCTGGTCGCCGAGCTCCATCGCGACTACGTGCGCGCCGGCGCCGACGTCATCGAGACGAATACGTTCGGCGCCAATCGCTTCAAGCTCGCCAACTTCGGGCTGGCCGACCGCGTCCGGCTCGTCAACCTCCAGGGCGCACGCATCGCCCGGCATGCCGCGCGCGAGGCGGCGTGGGTCGCCGGATCGATCGGACCGCTCGGCGTGCGGCTCGAGCCCTGGGGCAAGACCGGCGTCGACGAAGCCGAAGCGGCGTTCCGCGAACAGGTCGAGGCGCTCGTCGAAGGCGGCGTCGATCTGTTCATGCTCGAGACCTTCCGCGACCTGAACGAGATCAAAGCCGCCATCCGCGCCGTCCGGCAGGTGTCGTCGCTGCCGATCGTCGCCCAGATGACGACCGAGGAAGACGGCAACAGCCTCGACGGCACGCCGCCCGAGACCTTTGCGCCCGCGCTCGAGGCGGCGGGCGCGAGCGTCATCGGCGTCAATTGCTCGGTCGGTCCGGCGGCGATGCTCGAGACGCTCGAAGCGATTGCGGCGGCGACCAACGCGCGGCTCTCGGCGCAGCCCAACGCCGGCCGTCCGCGCGACGTCGACGGCCGCAATCTCTATCTCTGCTCGCCCGAGTACATGGCGTCGTATGCGCGCCGCTTCATTGCCGCCGGCGCGCGACTCGTCGGCGGCTGCTGCGGCACCACGCCCGAGCACATCCGCCAGATCGCCACGGCCGTCCGGACGGCGACGCCGGCCGTGCGGTCGTCAGCCGCCGCCGCCCCCGGTGTGACCTCGGCGAAGCCGGCAACCGAAGTGCCGCGACGTCAGAAGTCGCAGCTCGCCGCGGCGCTGGCCGATCGGCAGTTCGTCACGCTCGTCGAGGTGTCGTCGCCGCGTGGCATCGATCTGGGCGGCGCGCTGGCGGCGGCGCGCCGGTATCGCGATCTCGGCGCGACCGCGGTGAACGTGCCCGACTATCCACGATCGGGCGCGCGATCGAGCGCCTATTCGCTCGCCGTCCTGATCGAACAATTCGGTCCGGTCGAGACCGTCCTGCACTACTCTTGCCGCGACCGCACATTGATCGGCATGCAGTCCGACCTGGTCGGCGCGCATGCCATGGGCCTCCGCAACCTGCTGGTGACGACGGGCAGCCCGTCGGCGCAGGGCAGCTATGCGGATGCGACCTCGGTGTTCGACGTCGACTCGATCGGCCTGACCAACATGGTGTCGCGCCTCAATCAGGGGCTCGACATCGCCGGGCAGCCGATCGGCGGGCCGGCGGGCTTTCACGTCGGGGTCGCGGTCAATCCGTTCGCGCCGAATCCGGACGCCGAATGGCGGCGGCTGGATCACAAGGTCGAGGCGGGCGCCGAGTTCCTGGTGACCCCGCCGATCTTCGACCGCGACGCGTTCGACGCCGTCCTGCCGCGTCTCGAGGCGACCGGGCTGCCGATCATCGCCGGCCTCGCGGCGCTCGACGGCGTGCGGCAGGCGGAGTTCTTCGCCAGCGAAGTCATCGGCGTGCGTGTACCCGACGTCGTGTTCGAGCGGCTGCGGGGCGGAGCCGACGAGCGCGCCGAGGCGCTTGCGTTCTCGGTCGAGACCGCCGCCTGGCTCCGCGAACGGGTGCAAGGGCTGCAGATCACCGTGCTGCACGGTGCGCCGGCGGC
The DNA here is from genome assembly GCA_035711465.1 of Vicinamibacterales bacterium. Taxonomy (GTDB): domain Bacteria; phylum Acidobacteriota; class Vicinamibacteria; order Vicinamibacterales; family SCN-69-37; genus DASTCC01. The sequence continues at coordinate 3,039 of DASTCC010000001.1, read as the reverse complement.
CGCTGAGGCGCTGCTCAGGGAACTCGGACGGCTCGCCAGCCGTCCTCCAGCGGGACAGGAACCTCATCATGTCTGAATCCGCCAACGGATCGGGACTGCGAGAACACCTGCTCGTCTTCAGCCGCTTTCTGCGGAGCCCTCGCACCGTCGGCGCGGTCTCGGCCAGCTCGCGCGCGCTCGCGAACGAGATCGTGCACGCCGTCGAGTTCGGCTCCGGCATCCGCATCGTCGAGCTCGGTCCGGGCACCGGCGCGCTGACCGTGGCCATCGTCGAACGGCTGACCAGCCACGACCGGTTCCTGGCCGTCGACATCGATCCCGAATTCGTCAAGCAGATCCGCCAGCGCTGGCCGTCGATCGAGTGTATCTGCGCGTCGGCGGAAGATCTGGTGCAGATCGTCGAGGAACGCGGCCTCTGGCCGCTCGATCACATCGTCTCTGGCCTGCCGTTCACGAGCTTGCCGGTCCAGATGACCGACCGCATCCTCGAGAGCGTCGCCGGCAGCCTGCGTCCCGGCGGCACGTTCACGACCTTCCAGTACGTCTACGCGCACTCGATGCCATCGGCCTCGGCCTTCCGCCGCAAGATGAGCGAGCGCATGCGCCAGCAGCCCTCGAAGCGGCTGGTGGTTCGAAACGTCCCGCCGGCCTGGATTCTGACGTGGAAGAAGCCCGCGGATGGGGCGTGAGTTCAAAGAAAACTCAAAACTTAAAACTCAAAACTTAGAACGCAGGAACGACTTCAGAGCGCCTGTCATCAAAAGAATTCTTTGTGTGACGCGAAGCGTCACTCCTGAGTCTTAAGTCTTGAGTTTTGAGTGTTGAGTTATCCTCGGTCTCATCTCACAACATCTCGAGAATCCGCTCAGCCGCAATCTCCGCTCCATCCGACCGTGCCGGTGGCGGGGCGGGGATCTGGTCCAGCGCCTCGATGGCCGCGCTCCAGCGGCCCGCGAAGAGATCGTCCTGGCTGATGAACTGCGCGCGGACGTAGCTCGGCATCTCGGCGACCATCAGGTCGTATTCGCGGAAGTCGCCGCGCGACGTGTAGAGCATCGGCGTGCCGGTCGACGCGCATTCGGCGATGATGCCGTAGCCAGGTTTGGTGACGACCATGTCCGAGGCGGCGACGAGATCTTCGTAGCGGAAGCCGCCCGTGAACAGCCCGTCCTCGATGAGCCGGACGACGTGCGGCACCGGCGCCGCGTCGCCGGTGACGCGGTCGGTGGTGACGATCACCCATTCGCGCGCACAGTCGATCGCCGACAGGTCGAGGCTGGGCAGCCCGTAGCCGCCGAACGACAGCAGCGCGACCCGGCGATTCTGCGGGATGTCGAAATGCGCGCGCGTCTCCTCGCGCGATCGCTGCGCGTGCCGCGCGATCAGCGGCAGCGACTCGCGCGCCGGAAACACCTCGAAGCCGCCCGAAAAGGGCAGGGCGAGCGCATACGACGCCTGCGAGTAGGCCTCGCGCATCAGCGGCAGGATCCAGGGCTCGGTGTCGAAGCCGGGATGCGACTCGTAGATCCAGTCCCAGGTGAAGTTGGCGATCGCGAGCGACGGCAGCTCGAGCCGCGCCGCGACCGCGAATGCGAGCGGCGGAATGTCGCCGACGATGACCCGCGTGTTCGAGTGGGTGAGCGCGCCGACTTCCGCGCGCACCCGGCCCTCGAAACTGCGGTAGAAGTCGATCGCGTGGCGAAGCGTCGCCGCGTCGTCGTGCTCGATGCTGCTGACCTGCACGATGCCCGAGTCGCAGTTCACCGGATCGAGCGTGGACTGCGTGCGGATTGTCCGTGCCAGGAGCGCCGGACTGACGCTCGATCGCACCGCGATGCGCACGTCGGGACGCCGTGCGGCGAGGGCGTTGATCACTTCGACCTGCCGCGACGCGTGGCCGAACCCATGACCGGAGATGTAGAAAACGACCGTCACCGCCCGAATGTACTCCGGATTCCTGCTACGATCGCCGCATGCCCCTGAACGAGCGGGACTTCTTCAACGAGAAGCAGGAACTGAAGCCGATGTCGCTCGCGTGCCCGCAGTGCCGGCACCGCGCCGACTATCAGATCCGCTGGGTGCGTCGCACCAGGAAGGACCGGCTGCCCGGCGGCGCCGGCGACCGCGACCGCGCGATGTTCGCGAAGCTGCGCAACCATCTCTACCGCATCGACGACACGGTGACTTGCGCCCGCTGCCGCCGCCGCTTCGAGATCCCCTCGCATCAGTCGATGATTTTCCTCGACGACATCGTCACCGCGCAGTCGCTCGACGATGACGGCGAACCTAATTTCAACAGGTAACGACGGGTCACGACGGGTGACGACGGGTGACGACAGGTGACGGCAGGTCACGACTGGTCACGACTGGTGGCGGGTGGGTGACGACAAGGTCACGACGGGTGACGACCCGTCGTCACCCATGGTCACCCGTCGTGACCCGTCGTGACCCGCGGTCACCCGTCGTAACCCGTCGTGACCAGACGTAACCCGTCGTTACTGACACCTCTTTAGTAGACAAACGGCACGATACGCCAGCGCACCTGCCGCTGATAGGCGCGGTAATCGTCGCCGAACAGCGTGATGAGGCCGCGTTCTTCGTGCGGGATGGCGATGGCGAGGTAGGCCGAGCTGATCGCGGCGAAGAGGGCGCGGGTCGCGGTCATGTCTGGTGAGGCCCAGACCACCAGCAGCCAGGCGAAGTAAACCGGGTGGCGGACGAAGCCGTAGAGGCCGTTCGAGACGAGGGTCGTCGGGGTCGAGCGCTCGAGGCCAAAACCCTGTCGGATGCCGGCGAGGTCGAGGAGGCCCAGGCGCGCGGCGCCCGTGAGCGTCAGGACAATCCCTAACAGCTGAACGAGCGTGAGCATGGCGGCCGATGCGCCGTCGAGACGCCACAGCCTCCCGGGTACCGGCTGCCACCACCACCACACGGCGGCGAACAGCAGACTCGCGATCCAGACGTACGCCGCGCGTTCGTAGCGCGGCGACACGAGCGACGACATGCGGCGGCGCCACCCGGTCCGTGCCAGCAGCGAGT